>CADEGN010000189.1 GCA_902826865.1 uncultured Myxococcales bacterium | reverse complement strand
CGGCGAAACCACCGCGGTTGAGGATCTCGTACAAGAGGTGTTCGCTAGGGCTCTGGTGTCGCTCGGCGAGTTCGACGCGCGCTCATCGTTCTCCACCTGGCTGCATGGAATCGCCATCAACGTGGTGCGCAACTACTGGCGGTCGCGGTCGAGTACCCAGACGGCCCACGCTCGATTGGAGGCGATCACCTCCGTCCGCGAAGGCGTACCGCAGGTTGAGGTTGATCGCATGCACTTGGCGCGCGAGCGAGCGCGAGCTGTGTACGCTGTGCTCGCGCAGATGCCCGAGCATCTGCGCGAGGCGTTCGTGGTTCGGGATCTCGAGGGCATTCCCCCGGTTGAAGCCGCGGCCGCCCTAGGTATCTCACCCGGCAACCTCGCCGTCCGGGCCGCGCGCGCGCGTTCCCGTTTGCGCCTCGAGCTTGAGCGCCTGGGCTGGATCACACCCGCGGAAGAAGGTGGGGCGTGAACGAAGATCGCATCGATCCGGCTTTCGCCGAGGTGCTCGACGACGTCGTGATCGCTGTCGATGATGATCTGCGCCAACATCACGCGCCGTGGGATCTCGCGGCCGTTATTTCCCGCGCGCATCAGCTCGATCCACATGCAGTCCCTCTCGATTGGGTCCGCGAGGTGGAGGGCGACGCGCCGGTGATTTCGTTGGCCCAGGAGCGACGCGCGCGCCGGATCACCCAGCAAGATCCCGCGTTCGAAGAGCTGCTGGTGGGCGTGCGCGCCAGTGTTGAACACGACGCGGCGATCCGCGCTGACGCAGCGAGCGCGAACCCGGCGCCCGCTAATGAGGTCGGCGCAATCGCGCCGCCTACCCGACCGTTGTGGCGGTGGATGGTGGCGGTCGCGGCGGTTGCGGCAGCGGGGATTCTCGCAGTCGGCCTTGTCGAAGGTGTCGCAGCAATTGGCAGCGAGCCAGGCGTGCCGGCCGCCGCCGCGCTGCTGCAGGGAGATGCCGAGCACGATGGCGAGATGAGCGCGGCGGTCGAGCGACCTCGCGAGACGGCGCGCGTGCGCCGAGACGCACCCACCGCCTCAGACGTGCCCTCGGAGCCTGCGCCACTCGAGGCGATCGCGACGAGTGGTGTGCGTCCCGAGGGCGTTCCCACCCGAGCACTGCGCACGAAGACGCCGAAGAGCAAGCCAAGCGAACCCGCAGCACCGAGCCTCGCCGAGCGATTGGCGGCGCTTGACGGCGAAGCCAATGCTGCGCTTGCCGCAAAGGACTACACGCGTGCAGCGGCGTTGTTCGAGGAGGTGATCGCGCGGGCAGGGAAGGCCAGCGTTGCTGACCTGGCGTATGGCGATCTCTTCAACATCGCGCACATGCGCGGGGACAAGCCCGGCCTTCTGGCGCTGTGGAAGCGCTACCTACACGCATGGCCGCGCGGGCGATTCGCGGACGACGCGCGGGCGGGCATTTGTCGGCGCGGTGGCGGCGATGCATCGACGTGTTGGCAGGACTATTTGGAGGATTTTCCCAAGGGCTCGTATCGTAAGGAAGCTGAGCGTGCGCTGGCCGATACGCCGTAGCATCGCACCGCCGGCGGTTGTGCTGGCGCTGCTCGCAGCCGCGTGCACGGCTGAGTTCTTGGTCGGTGAGGGAACGAGCACTGGGACAACTGCTCAGGCAGGTCCGGACGATGGGGGTATCATCTCGCCAGGAACGAGCTCGGGCAGCCCAACAACGGCGGGACCGGGCAGCACCGGCGGGACAACCGTGGGGCTCGAAGGCAGCTCCACGTACGGTGTGACGTCGCACGCCGAGAGCACGGGCCCGGGAGCCACCACCTCGGGGGTTGCCGAGACGATGACCGACGAGACGGGCGGTTTCTCGCCGTTTGCGGATTGCTTCGAGCACGGCAAGTTGGGCTGTGAGGAGCTGCCGCAATGTGATCTGCTGGACGTCACTTGCTGGGCCGATCCGTGCCATCCCGCCGCCCCCGACGCGTGCGCGTCCCTGAACTTCGCCGAATGCCACGAGGCGCCGATCGGCGTGTGCCTGTGGGAGGGTCCCGAGGGCCGCGGTGTGTGTGCCTTCAGCCCGTGCACTGAACTGGTGTTTGCCACCTGCGCTGAGCAACCCGGATGCGCCTGGGACGGGGAGCCCGAGGGCGGCACGTGCGTGTTTCTCGAGTGCCCCGATTGTTGGGAGCTCGAGGCCGACCTCTGCGAGGTGACAGAGGGCTGTCGCTGGTTCCCAGATCCGATGCGTTGCGCGCCCGATCCCGTGTGACGCGAGGTAGCGCCCCACGTAACTCCCGCTCGTTGGCTCCGAACGCCGTCGTCTCGGCGCTGATGGGCAAGGGTTATGATACAAAGAAGGATCAGCCTTGCTAGCGGCTTCGCCAGCAGCGCCCGCGAGCACCGGCGAAGCTGCGGCCACCCGCCCCAGAGCCGCGAAAGACGGGCGAATCGATGCGATCGTTCTCGACGCGGCGCTTCCCGACGTCATCGACATCGCCCAAGCCCTGCGCGCGCGGGTCGGGAGTCGTGCCGTCGGCAGCTCTGATCGCGCGCGGCGCCCACGCCCGGACGAGCTGTTCGCCTACGTCGAGGTCATGGCGCAGGGGCCGGCAGCCACGATTCGCGTACTCCTGTCCGATGGGCGCGCCTACTACCGCGCGCTTGATGGAGGCGAGGGGTCGCGCGCCCGCGAAATCGCGACGATTGTCGGCAATCTCGTGGCCGGAATCGACGAGGACTCGGTCGCTGCGGACGAGGAGCGCGTGCCGGTCCCGACGCGCCTACAGGCCGCCGCAGCGAAGCCGCGCGAAGCCCCGCCGCCACAGCTTCCTCCGCCGCGACCGCCACGCTGGACGATCACAGGGGCAGGGCTCGTGATCGCCGGTGTGGCGCGACCTGAGCCGACCGGATTCGCCGGTGCCGGGGGACGGATCGGGTTTGCCCATCGATCGATGCGTGGCGTAACTCTGGGGGCATCGCTTAGGGTGGCTGCCGGCGGGCGTCGGGGGCACGCACTCACGCGCATTCGAGTGGCCGCGGAGATCGGACACCTGCTGCAACATCGGCGGTTCGAGCTCGCGACGACGTTCGCGGTCACCGCTGAACCTTGGGTGGTTACCCGCGCCGGCGCGGTGGCGAACGGGGCGAGGCGTCCCGCGAGCGCGTTGCTCGGGGCCGCGCTTCGTATCGCACCGGGCGTTGTCATCGCCGCGCGGCGTGGCGGTGCGATTCGCCTGGCGCCGTTTGTGGAGGTCGCTGGCAGCGCGATCCCGAGCTCGCGCGGCGGTATCGCGCGTGTTCGCGAAGATGCCGGGATGGGTGCGCGCGATCTGTTTCGTGTCGGTGGGCTCGAACTCTCGGCGGGCGTCGAGCTCGGGCTTTGGCTCCGCTGACGCTGGGCTTCCGAGCCCTCCGCAGGTGCGGTGTCAAGGCGAGGTGCTCACGGAGGCCGGGAGGCGGCGCGTGTGCGTGGCCGGGTCGCTTCCCGGCAGTGTCGCGACGAGACCTTCGCTGGCGCGTTGGGCCGGCGTAAAGGGGATCTTGGCGCCATCGGCCAGCTGAAGCACGATCTCGTCCACCCAGTCCGCGATTCGGATCACACCATCGACGTCGACGCCGCCGATCTCATCGGACGGGCGGTGGTAGTCATCGTGCACGCCGGTGAAGAAGAACAACACCGGGATACCGCGCCGGTAGAACCCGGCGTGATCACTGCGGGAGGTGACGGATCGCTCGAGCAGGACCGCGTGGCTGCCAAAGTCGACGCGATCGATGATGGGCGCCCAGCCGGAGCTCGATGACAGGCCGCCGACTTCGAGCCCCTTGCCGCGGAGGCGACCGATCATGTCGAGGTTGAGCATCGCCACGACCCGCCCGCCGGCGAACGGCGCCACGTCCGGCGGCGTCTCGGCGATCGCCGAGCTACCGAGCAACCCGATCTCTTCGCCGGAGAAATGGGCGAACACCAGCGTCCTTCGTGGCCGCCGCTTGGATCGTCCCCACGCCTGCGCGATCGCCGACACCGCCGCCGTGCCACTGGCGTTGTCGTCCGCGCCATTACAAATCGAGTCGAGCGTGCCGTCTTTGCGCGTGATCGACATGCAGTCGCCTGTTTCGGGGGTACCCAGATGATCGAAGTGCCCACCGATCACGACGATCTCTCCCGCGAGATCGGTGCCGGGGATGTACCCGAGAACGTTGGGAGCCGGGCGCTCGATCGGCGCGATGTCCACGGCGATCGTGGCGCGCGCGCCGGGCAACACCCGCGAGCGGGGGACGAGCTCGCGATCGATCTGTGCTTGCACCTGCGACAGCTTGCGACCGGCGATGCGGAGGTGTTTCTCGGCCTCGTGCCAACGGAGTTGGATCACCGGCATCCCAACGGATTTACCACTACGATGGGTTGTCTCAAGCTCCGGCAGTGCATCTCGTTCGCGTGCCGTGCGATCGACGAAGCTGCGCGGGCCAGTCACGACGATCGCGGCGATGGCCCCGGCTTCGCGCAGCCGAGTGAGCTTCGCGTTGAGACGGGTCTGACGCGCCTCAAACCTCGGGCCGTGTGCATGGTCTTGCGAGCCAAGTAGCGGACGGAGCACCGCGGACACATCCAGTGGAGAAAATGGATCGACCGGCATCACCGGAACCGAAGCCGGGAGCGGTCGTCCGAACGTGAAGGGTGCGAGCACCTTCGCGATCGCCGTTCGCAGCGACCTTTGACCGCGCTCGACTGCGCGAATGTCCTTTCGCAAGCGCGCATCGGTGGTCGCGAGGTTGTAGTGGTCGACCTCGCGACGGAGGGCACCCATGAGGTCCTCGGTCCGCGGGCGTCGCGGAGCCTCGGTGAGCACGATCGCGATGCGGCCCTTCACTTCCACGGCGGCGAGGTCGTCGTAGGCGGGCGAATCCGGCGTGCTATTGGCGGCGTACCCCACGAACACAAGCTCGCCTTCGACCTCGGCGCTACTGCTCGCGCTGTGGGCGACGAACGAATCTGTGGGCAGTAGCACCGTCCGGTCACCAGTGCCCAGGGTGACGCGGGTCGGTGCCTTCTCCCGCGCGCCCGTCACGATGGCGTAGTCGTGGATGAAATCGTCGCCCACCGGCTTCACGCCGGTGTCGCGTAGGTTGCCTGCGAGCGCAGCAGCTGCGCGGCGAATGTCGGCCGAGAGCGTGGCACGCCCGCGGAGGTCATCGCCGGCCAGCGCCGTCAGCAGGGCGTGAACCGCGGTTGAGTCGATTCGTGGGAGGCCCTCACCCGTGGCTGCGTGATCGGGTTGTTGCGGCCGGGTTGCAGGGCTTTCGGTCGCCGGCGTGACGCTCGCCGACTGCCGGCAGGCGGCGGTCACGGCCAGCCATGCCACGACCAGCCTGGCAACGGCGCGGCGCCCGGGCCGAGGCGGCGTTCGCCCCACCCGCCGGTGGAAGCCCGCGTCGTTCAAGTGGCTGGGTGCCAACGGCCACGATTTTGGTCGCACGAGTCGCATCATGCCCCGTGCGCGTGGCACAGGACACTTTGGAAGCGCCCCCGCGGATGCGCCCCGAGGGGTCGCGCTTCGAAGCAACGCGTGTCATCTGTGTGTTCCAGCGCACGTGTCTCCAAGGTCGAAGGCCTGGTAGCATTTTCCGCGGACTCTGATATCCGATAGCACTTATGGCTGCAGACGCCGGCGACGGATCCAGGGCCGCGCCCGATTTGTCCATGCTCTCGCCCGAGGGGCGGCAAATTGTCGAAGACGAGCTGTTGCTCCTGCGGCGGGTCCACGCCCGGCTCGAACGCGATGCATCGGTCGATCCCGAGAAGATCGAGGATCTCGACGCCCAGTTGATCGAACTGCGTGACGCGATTGCCGAAGCGAAGGAAGAAGATGTTCCCTCGCTTATCGATCAGATGCATCAAGTCGCCGCCCTCAGCAGGAAGCGCGGGCAGGGCCGCAGCATCCCTGTCGATCCCCAAAACCCCTACTTTGGACATTTGCGTCTGCGTGAGGCCAGAACCGGCGGCGTACGTGACGTGCTGATCGGAAAGCACACGCTGCTCGATGGAGGGGACGGTTTCACTATTGTGGATTGGCGCAATGCGCCAGTGAGTCGCCTCTATTACCGCTACGACGAGGACGACGATTACGAGGAGGAATTCGACGACCGTACGATCGCGGGGCGCGTGCTATTGCGCCGATCGCTGGCCGTCCAAGAGCGCGAGCTCAGGCGTGTGGCGGCACCGCAGGGCACGTTTGCTCGCGACGGCCGCGGTGCGTTCCGTGAAACCGTCGGTGCCGCCAAGCCCACGCTCGAAGGCGGTGCGGGTTCCGCGATTCGCGTCCCGACTGGTCAACTTGGTGTACACGGCGACGAGAACGCCCTCCGCGCCGACAAGCATCTCCAAGAGATCACAGCGCTCATCGATCGCCAACAGTTCGACCTAATCACCAAGCCGGACAGTGGCATCGTACTCATCCAGGGCGGAGCCGGCTCGGGCAAGACAACTGTGGCGCTCCATCGCGTTGCGTACTTGTCATTCCAGGACGCAAAGCGGTTCGTGCCATCAGCGATGATGATCGTCGTGTTCAACGACGGCCTGGTGGAGTACATCCGCCACGTCTTGCCCTCGCTTGGCATCGAGGGCGTCAATGTCACCACCTACCGCAAGTGGAGCGCGCAGATCCTCGCGAAGCTCAAACTGCGGATTGAGCAGCGATACACCGGTGCCACGCCTGATGTGGTGAGTCGGTTCAAGAAGCACCCGGTGGTCATCGCAATGATCGATCAACTGGTGAGCGAACAGCAAGCCGACGTGCGCGCGCAACTGGCCGAGCGGCTCGGCACCACGAGTGCGCCGGTGCTTACAGCGTGGGACAGCTTCTCAGCCCTTTCGCCGGCGTTCCGCGTCGATCGGATGTTGAAGTGGATGGCCGAGGGCCGGGGCAACGACTTGCCGCCGAAGCTCAAGGCCGCCGCTGGCACCATCTTGCGCGCGGCGAAGGAGCAGGCTCGCGACTTCGTTGGGGATTGGCTCGAGCTCAATACAGCGGAATCGCGGATCCGCTCGGCGATTCGCGAGCACGCAGCTGCTGATTTCACCGACAGCGAGATCGGTACCATCGTCCGCTGGTGCGCGCGCAAGGCGGATCTGGAGGTTGAGCTTCCGGCCGAGCAACTTCCGCCGGAGGGAGCCGGGCTCGATGCCGAAGACGATGCGATCCTTCTGCGACTGATCCAGGTGAAGTTCGGCGGCATCCACGTCGGCGGAAAGCGCCTAGAGTACGAGCATATCGTGATCGATGAGGCGCAGGACCTGTGCCCGCTCGAGGTTCGAGTGCTGCTCGATTCGGCGACGAAGGGCAAGAGCATCACGATCGCCGGTGACAAGGCCCAGAAGATGGTGTTCGACAACGGTTTCACCGACTGGCCGCAGTTGCTCGCCGATGCCGGTCTGCCTCACGTTGCGATCCAGCCGCTCAAGATCACGTATCGGTCGACACGACAAGTGATGGAATTCTCTCGCCACGTGCTTGGCCCGCTGTCGGAAGAAGAAGTGATCGTCGCTCGCGATGGTGCACCCGTCTCGTACTTCGAATTCACCGATACGGGTGAAGCGGTCGCGTTTCTTGGCGAGTCGCTGCGCGGTCTGATGCAACGCGAACCGAATGCTTCGGTCGCGCTCATCGCCAGGTATCCACAACAAGCTGACGTATATTACGAAGCCCTGCGCGTGGCTGAGGTCCCGCGGCTACGCCGCGTTCGGCGAGAGGACTTCAGCTTCACCGCGGGCATCGACGTTACCGACGTGCGCCAAGTCAAGGGCCTGGAATTCGACTACGTCGTGCTGCTCGAACCGACGAAGACGAACTACCCGGATCATGTGCAGTCGCGGCATCTGTTGCATATCGGTGCGACGCGTGCGGCGTACCAGTTGTGGCTGCTGTCCGTGGGAACGCGCTCGCCGCTACTGCCAACTTCGCTGGCCAACGACGTCGATGAGGGCTCCGGTGGGCGCCCAGGGTGATGAGGGCGTAGGGTGGAACACCGGCGGAAGCCGTTGCCGGCCGGTGATGACACCGTGGGGCGCCCGTGGCCCGAATTCGGCTATTGTCGCGGCCGATGTACATCCTCGCCGTCATTGCGGCCGTCCTGCTGGGCCCCGAGTCCGAAAACGCGGATCCGTCCGAGCCTGTGGAGAATGAAGGTCGGCCGGTAGAAGGGCCCACCGCGGTCGTCGCACCAGGGGCCGACGATTCGGCGCATTCCCCCGCGGTTGTTGAGGGCGGAGAACAGACCGCTTCGACTGGCGCTGCGACTGCCGTCTCCACCGGCGGAAAGCCAAGGGGGCTTCAACGCCATCGCCTCGTCTACAAGAACCTCACAGCCGCCCGCTACAACCCGCTCGGCCTCATCAATGAGTTCACGTTCGGTTGGCGCATGCAGCTCGTCAACAAGAACACCACGCTGTTCAAGGACAGCTATATGGCTCTCAAGGCCCACACCTTCCTGACGCCCGCGTTCGGAAGGGTGGGTCCGATGTTTGAGCTCCAGCCGCTGGCGGTGCTCAACCTCCAGGTCATCTACAGCGCAGTTGGCTACTTCAAGACGTTCGATCAGCTGCAATCGTTGCAGAGCCCAGCCGCGGATTACGCCGACAGCGATCTCGAGAAATCGACCGATCGTAGCTACCCGGGGCTGGGCCACATGGTCACGTTGTCCGCGCTGCTGCAGGCGAAGGTCGGCCGGGTTGCCCTGCGCGATAACCCGAAGTTCTACTATGCAGCCTTCGACCTGAAGAGCGACCCGGTATCCGGGCGCGCGGATACTGTCTACTACGACCAGACGCTCGATATTCTCCAGCCCAATCAGTCGTGGACTACAACCAACGACCTGGATCTATTGTACCTCTTCGACTTCGGGCTCAGGGTTGGCGCGCGCTACACGTATACCCATGCGTTCTACCGCGATTCGATGTATCTCCCGGGCGAAAGCACCAAGAATCGCAACGACACGCACCGCGTCGGTCCGGCGATTCTGTATGCCCCGCCCAAGTGGCGGGCAAAGGCCGCGAAGCGGACCGGCTTGTCGCGCAAGCGGTGGTACAACCCCACGGCATTCATGCTGGTGCAATGGTGGGCGAAACACCGTTGGCGGGCCGGTCAGGATGTGTCGGCTGGCGTTCCGTACTTCTTGATCGGCTTCACGTTCGAGGGGGACTGGCACCCATGATGGCTTTGCCGGGTTCCTCTGGGAAATGCACCTTGATGGGCGCGTCAGAATTCGCGCGGTCGTGCCGACCCGCAACCTGAGGCCGACTCATGTTTCAGATCTGCGCGCGGGTCAGCACGGCCTGCGATTGACGTGCGAGCGAGCGGATCTCAAGCTTGAGCGATGCAAAAGCCATTACTTTGGGTTTCGATCATTATCGCTAGCGTGGCCGTGGGGTGTGGGGACGACGACGGCGGCATAGCTTCCACCACCGACACTGGCACGAGCGCGGCGGCCGAGACGAGCACCGGCCCGGGCGGTACCTCGACGGCGGATGGCGACACGACGTCGGCGACCGGCGGCACGCTCGACACGACGGCGGATGGCAGCGGCTCGAGCGGCGGTTCGAGCGGCGGTAGTTCGAGCGGCGGAGGTTCAAGCGATGGCGGTTCGAGCCCCGGGGTCGACGTCGGCGAATTCGAACGCTTTGTGCTCAATGCGGGCGCTGGACCCTGCCCGCCGGGCGAGGACTGCGACGGGTTCGTGGAGCTACAAGCGAGCGGTCCGCTGCGCGTAGAACAATTTGGTGACGTCACCAAGACGATCACCGAGGTTGAGATCTCCGATGCCGATCTGGCCGCGGCGGTGCCCGTGTTTAGCGACCCAGCCCTGATCGCGTTGCTCGACGGTTCGGATCCTGTGTGCAAACCACCGACCGACGTGTTCGAGTCGATGACGGTGCGTATTCCGGTGGATCTGGGCACCGATTCCGGCGCGATCTGGGCAGGCGTTCCGGGGCATCTGGGCATGATCGGAGCGAAGCGACGAGGAGGTGGCTCAGGTGGTGGGTTGGGGCTTCTTCTTCTTGGCTGCTTGGAGCTCCCGGATCGAGGGTCCGATGAGGGAGATGACGTGGGCATTGTGCACGAGCCGGTCGCAGATCGCATCGGCGACGGTGGGATCGCCGAGGGCGGCGTGCCACTTGGTCGTGCCGAGTTGGGTGGTGATCACGGTCGAGGACTTGTCATATCTGTCCTCGAGGACCTCGAGGATGTCGCGGCGCTCGGCGTCTTTGAGCGGGGCGATGAGGAAGTCGTCGAGGACCAGGACGTCGGTCTTGGCGAGCTTGGCGAGCACGCGGGTGTACGAGCCATCGGCGCGAGCGATCGCGAGCTCGTGCACGAGTCGGGGTACGCGGGTGCACAGTGCCCGTCGGCCGGCACGGCACGCGGCCTGGGCGAACGCAGCACCGAGGTACGTCTTCCCGCAACCTGTCTTGCCGACGACGATGACGTTGAGCTTGTCGTTGATCCACCGGCACGTCGCGAGATCGCGGATCGTCGCCTTGGCGAGGCCGCGCTCGGGTTGGCACCACACGTCCTCGAGAGCGGCGTCGACCCCGAGCTTCGCGAAGCGGAGCAGACGACTGAGCTTCCGGTTTTCGCGATGGGTCCACTCGCGATCGACGAGCACGCCGATGCGTTCGGAGAACGAGAGGTCCTGGCCGGGCTTGCCCAGCTGCTCGCGCAGCGCGTCGGCCATTGCCACCATGCCCATCTCGATCAATTTTCGGAGTGTCTCTTCATCGATCATCTGCGTTCCTCTTCTGTGTGGTCATCGCGACCGGTGTTGTAGTAGTCGCCACCGCGCACATTCTCGTGCTCGATGACGGGGAGTTCTTGCTGCTCGGGCTCGAGCGCGACCTTGTCGAGGCCGGCCTGCAGGATCGCGACGACGCTCTTGCGTGTCGGCGACCCGATCGCGAGCGCACGCCGACATGCGGCGTCAGTCCGCACCGCGCCGAAGACCTTGGCATCACGAAACAGCGCCAAGCACGAGCGGTAGCCCATCTCGGGATGCGGACGCGTCGCGAGGATCTGCACGACGACCTCCTGCACCGCTGGACCGATCGACGCCGACCACTCGACGATCCGCGACGGCGGCCACTGGCCATAGTCGCGATGCGACTTCGGTCGGTGCGCCGGGTCGGTCATCGGTGTGCCCCTGGCTCCGTAGTTGCGTGCGTGCGACGACACGCGCCGGCCGCGATGGAAGATCTCGACCACCGATGCCGTCGCGCGCACCATGACTTCCTGCTTCGCGAGGGTGTGCGGCACGCTGTAGAGCCGCCAGTCGAAGTCGACGTGGTAGTCGATGTTCGCCGTCGCCTTCTTCCATTGCGCGAACTCGTAGCGGCGGGCCGGAAGTGCACGCATCGCGGGGCGATCGATGGCCAGGAATTGAGATCGGCGACAGCCGTCGAGCTTGCGGAAGGGCCGCGTGTTGAGTTCCTCGAGCAGCTCCGCGATCGCGGCGTTGAGCTCCTCCAGGCTGAAGAAGACACGATTTCGCAGGCGCGCGAGGATCCAGCGTTGGGCGATCTGGACGCCCACCTCGACCTTCGCCTTGTCGCGTGGCTTGCCCGGCCGCGCCGGGATCACCACGGTGCCGTAGTGCGTCGCCATCTCCGCGTATGTATGGTTGATCTCTGGGTCGAAGCGGCCGGGCCGCGAGACCGCGCTGCGCAGTTGATCGGGTACGCAGATCTGTGGCACGGCGCCGAAGTATTCGAAGGCCCGGATCGTCGAGCCCACGAAGTCGGCGAGCTGCTGCGACCGCGTCGCCTCGACGTAGGTGTAGTTGCTCGCGCCGAGCACCGCGACGAAGAGCTCGACCTCGCTCTGCTCGCCGGTCTTGCGGTCGTGGATCACCGGCCGCTTGCCGGAGTAGTCGATGAAGAGCTTCTCGCCGGCGCTCGCCGCATCTCGCGTTGCACCCACTCGAAGTCGATCGGCACGCGCTCGAGCGGGAGATTGCGGCCAGGCGCGGCGAAGAGCTTGGCTTCGAGCTCCACCTCGCCGAGCTCGCGCGCAACCTCGAGCGTGACGCCCGCCTCGCGCGCGCGTTCGAGGTAGTCGCCGACCGAGCCCTTCGACAGCCCCGTCGCCGCCGAGATCGCACGGTGGCCCAGCTTCAGCTCGTGCCGCAGTCGTAGTACTTCGAGGATCTTCCGCATGTCGGTGCGCTTCATCTGCGGCGACGGTGACCCACGGGTCACGTCGTCCGCGGTCGCTCGCGCCACCGCCCTCGTCGCTTGACGACACCCACGGCTACGCCCCGGCTGTCAAGCGGTCACGCCGCCCAGATCCTCCGGAACCGGTGCCCAAGTGCGTCGGAACGACTGCCCAAGTGCGCCGGAATCGGTGCCCAAGTGCCGCCGGAACGACTGCCCAAGTGCCGCCGGAACGACTGCCCAGATCCGTCCGGAACACGCGAGGGCGTTTCGCCCTACGGGGCGGGCCTGTGCACCGCGCTGGGCCTCGCGTCGTTCGCTCAGCCCGGCGCCATGCAGATGCTTACCGGCTGACCCGGGACCATTTCGCAACCGACACCCTCTGGGCATTGATCGGCGCTCGTGCACACGATCGCGCAGAGCGTCGGCATCGTCCCCCCTGGCATACCGAGCGCGCATTGAGCCTCGACTCCTGTCCCTGGATCCGGGCACGGCGACCCCATACCCTCGCAAGCGGGCGCGCACACGCAGAACCCTTCGAGGCCCTCGATCCTCACCTGCGTTTCTCCGGCAGCGCACATGTTACAGGGCCCGTACGTGCTCATGACAGCGCCAGTTTCATCGCCGCCGCCAAAGCACGTGCAATCCGAGAGGCACGTCCCTCCGTCACACTGCTCGTCGCTCATGCACTGATCCTGGGGCGTGCACGCAGTCCCACCCGTGCTTGCGTCCGCACCCCCGGAGCTGGCGTCACCGCCGCTGGACCCCGTCGCAGGCGCGTCGTCGGCCGTCCCGCCCTCGGAGTCGCTGCCACCTTCGTCGGTCATGGCGGCCGTCATGCCGTTGGTCATCGTGCCGTTGGTCGTCGTTCCGCCGGTGTCGTCGACGGTGGCCGTCACGCACGCCGTGAGCATCAGCGCACCGAATGAGAGCAACCCCGTAAGCCTTGTCGAGTTCATGAAGGTCTCCAATCGTCCGTCCACTGCTGGGCCCACCAAAAGGCGGTCGCCGATTTCGCAGATCCCAGAAACTCCAGCGAAGCTGCCACACCCCACGGGGCACCGGCGCACCGAACGGCACCTCGTCCATGTGCGCTCACCGACGTCCGGCCCCTCAGCTAGCCTACAAGCGAGAATCCACCGCCCCACCCACCGCGTCCCCAATTCTTCAGCGCCGCGCCAAAGTGGTGTATAGTGGCTCACTATGGCGGATTTCGCCCTGCAGGGCCCTCGCCTTCGCCATGGAGTTTCGGCCATGTCTTGTGCTCGCAATGCTCGCCCGCGGACGGCAATTTCGCCCGCCATTGTGGCCCTGGCGCTCGCGGTCGGCGCCGGCCCCGGGCTGATGGCATGCGCCCCGATCGCCGACCAGGGCTGCAGCGCGGATGACGACTGCGAACGCGGCCAGGTCTGCGAGCCGGCCATGGCTGAGTGTGTCGCGGCCATGGTCGACACCACCAGCACCGAGACCCCTGCTCCGATGAGCTTTGCCGGCAAGGCCGTGCCCATGTTCCGCGGCACCGTGTGTATGCCCCACGAGGTGAAGTCGGGCGAGCCGGTGCCGGTCAGCATCCAACCCTGCTTCCACCCCTGTTTGAAGCAGGGCAAGTTCCACCACCAGCACTACTACTTCTGCGAAGGCTCGCGCTGCAACGCCTGGGCGGCGATTTACGTCGAGGCGGATTCGATCCCTGCCGGTTGTCCGGCCGACGCGTTTGGGACGTTCGACACGATGAACGGGCAGAGCTGCGTCGGCCTGGACGCACCGATCGACATTCAGATCGCGACGACGCTCGGCAGCGGACCAGTCAAGGGTTCGATGACGTTCGAGATCCCCTTCCTGAGCAACGCCGACATGGCCGAGATCGCGCCGAGATTCACCGACGCCGCGTTCATCCAATCGAAGATCGACCGATACCCGCGCGAGGATGGCCGCGTCGTTGGAAATCGCGACGTTAGCCTCTTGCCCGGAAACCCCGTTCCACCGGCGAGCTGCGTGGGCAACCCCGATTGCCCTTGCTATCAAGTGGGCCCCTGACGAGCCGCATGGCGCCAACTGCTGCGGAAATCCCGAAAGTGGGGCTCGTGCTCTCGGGCGGTGGTGCCCGTGGGGCGTATGAGGTCGGCGTCCTGCGGTATGTGCGGGAACGCCTCAAGCGCGCCCTGCCTTTTCACGTCATCACGGGAAGCAGTGTCGGTGCCGTGAACGGCGCCTATCTCGCGGCCACAAGCGATCGGCCGCGCGCGCAGGCCCGTCTACTCTCGCGCGTGTGGAACGAGCTCCAGCTCGACGAGATCTATCGCTTCGGCTGGTCGCAGTTCCGCAACCTTCCGCAGGTGTTGTTCGGACGCAACTTGCCCGCCGAAAGCCACGGGCACACCGTCGGAGGCCTTGTCGATCCGCACGCGATCGAGCACATCGTACGCAACCGCATCCCCTGGCGCGGGATCTCCGACAACATGCGCGCCGGCAACCTGCATGGATTCGCCTGCAGCGCCACCGAGCTCGCTTCCGGCATCACGACGGTGTTCGTGCAAACGCCCACCGGCACTATCGAGCGCTGGCCGGCGATTCCGGGCCAGGTGGTGGTACCCACGGAAATCGCCGCCGCCCACACGCTCGCATCGGCGGCAATCCCCGTCTTGTTCCCGGCTGTGCGGGTCGGCAACGAGCTGTTTGTGGACGGCAGCCTGCGCCAAAACCCGCCGATTCGCCCCGCCATGCACCTCGGCGCCGACCGCCTGCTCGTCATCGGTCTGCGCCATGATCCCGAGAACATCGCCCCGCACACCCCGGTCGCCCGCCGGAAAGTGGTTTATCCCAACGCGATGTTCATGCTCGGCAAGATGCTCAACGCCCTGATGTTGGACAAGCTC
>CADEGN010000188.1 GCA_902826865.1 uncultured Myxococcales bacterium | reverse complement strand
GGACGCAGTCGAGCAGCTCCGCGTGGTGGATCTCGTTGGTGTCCGGGAAGCTCGCCGATTCGACGATCGCGCCCAGTTCGGGATCGGCGAGGAGCTCGAGCTCGATCGCCAACATGCCCGCGACCGGCGGGCCGGCTTCGTTCGCGGCGGCGATGCACTCGTCGACCAGCGGGAGGAAGTCGCGATCGAGTGCGGCCTTCAGCGCATCGCGTCCACCGATCCGATCGGTGAGGCCCGGACCCAGCGGGCGTTCGACCCCCTCTCCGACGGCGGAGCGGTGGGGTGCCGAGTTGGCGGCCCGACGGATCGCTTGGACCTCGCGCTCGAGCAGCCGCTCGCGCAGCGCATCGCGGCGTGCGCGGTCGAGCTCTCGTGCGGTCGCGCGACGCTGCGCGCCCTGTTGGGCATGCGCGACCGCGGCGGGCTGACCTTCGTCCCCAAGCTTCGTGGCCTCGATCTGTCCGCTCGGTGCATGCGCGCCGTCGAGCTCACGCAGCGTCCGTGGCTCGCGGGTCGCCCGCCATGCGATCGCCACCAGCAGCACGACGACGAGCACCAGCGCCCAGCGAATCGGTCTGCCCAACTTCATGACGCCGGGAGTAGCACGACGCGGATGGCCGTCTGACGGGCGGTCGCACCGCGGCACTGGGTCGATGCCAGCCGATCACACCGACGCGGAAAGAGACGACCACGCGCGCCGAACGCGGTCCTGCACGACCGCCGAGATGGAGATGCCTCGGTCGGCGGCTTCGCGCTCGAGGTCTTGGAACATCGCGACCGTCAGATACATCGACTGCGGCAGCTCGGCACGCCCCGGTCGCAGATCGAAATGCTTAGCCGCTTCGATCGCGAAGGTCTTCGACGGCGCGACCGGAGGCGTGGGCGCAGCGGCAATGAGCGCGAGGATGAGCCCGAGTGCGTGCACCCGGCATCAACGCCGCGCAGGCGCGTCGCTAACAGCGGAAGAGGAGATGGACGGAGCGGCCCGGCGAAGGGGACGCTGTGTCACCGCGGCCCAGTGGGCACCCCGAACACCACGTAGACGCGCCCCGACCTGTTTGTGTTGGTCGACTTGTACGGCGCTCCGAGGACGAGGTCCGCGAAGCCATCGGCATCGACATCGCCCGCGCCGCTCAGCGCGTAGCAGATCGGGCTCGGCAACGGTCACGTGTGCATTGTTCGCGACGGCGTGCTGCTGTGTGCCGAGGGTCTGCTCGACGATGCCAGGACGCTCGCACGACGGGCGCGCGAGCACGGCACGGAGGTGGAGCTCCAAGAACACGCGGACATGATCCACGCCTTCCCCCTGCTGCTGAACCTCCCCGAATCGCGCGCGGCCATCGCCGAGCTGGCGCTCTTCGCCCGGCGTCACCTGCCCTAGTCAATTGCCGGAGGGCTCGCTCGCGGGCGGCGGTCGGAGCGTGAAACAGGCGCGCGGAGGGAGGCGTACCCGCTCACTCGGGTGGCACCCATCCTTCGTACCGGAAGCTGCCGGGTAGGTTGATGCTGATCTCGGCGCTTCCGGGGGCAACACCGCGACAGCCCATCTCGGACTCGAGGTCGAACTCGAACTCCGCGTTCCCTTCCTGACTCACGTCGAGCAATAGCTCGGCGATACGGATGCTCCCCTCGATTCCTCCGAAGCCGTACACGAAGGCGGGCCTGTCGGATCGGACCTCGAAGCCTTCGTCGTCGCCGAAGTAGGCCATGGGAAGGTGCGACAGATCTGCCGGAATCTCGTCACCGGACCACGGCCATTTGCGTCTCGAGCGCGGGAAATACTTGTACGCGATGGGGTCGACGATGATCTGGCCGGCGTTTGGTTCTTCGTCGCGTCGCCCCCAATCGAGCTGGATGCGAAGCTGCGTCACACGGGTCTTCGTGCTCTCCACCGAGTCGATGTTCGTTACGTCGATCTCGATCCGCTGGTGCGCCTGATGGAACACGGAGGCCAACAGCACCAGCCCGAGCCCGCGAAACGTGCCCTTCGGCCCACACAGCGCAACGACCGGGTAGGTGAGATTGCCGGGGTGGTAGCAGTGGCCGCCCATCACGACATGAAGCTCGGGTGCCACCAGCTGCCTGGGCGGCGACGGAAACGAGCTCCGCCGGAACACGAAACAGTCCTCGTCCGAGAGTGCAGGGAGCGAGATATCGGCACCGAAGTCCGAGAGCTTCACGGGCCACAGCCTACCCCCACGCGACCGTCCCGTCTCAATGTGACGAACTCGTCCCCAATACGACGAACATGACGAACCCCGTCCCCGCGCCCCCTGGCGTTTCTCGAAGTGCGGCCGACGTCGAACGTGGTCGAGTTGTGGCCGGGCGGAGGCCGGTACACCGACATCCTCGCGCCCTATCTGCGCGAGCAAGGCGAGTTGACGGTCACGGTGTTTGATCCTAAAGGACCTGCGGCCTACTACGGCACCGCCCAAAGCCAGAAGCTGCTCGATCGTCTAGCGGCGGCGAAGGATGTCTTTGGCGAGGTGAAGACGGCGGTCGTTAAGCAAGATGTCACGCTCGGCGCCGACGGCAAGGTCGAGAAGATCGCGGTGCAGGCCTTCGAACTCGCGCCGGCCGGGACGGTTGACGTGGTGCTGACGTTCCGCAACAGCCACGGCTGGTGGCGCAGCGATTCCATCGGGCCGATCTACGCCTCGGCTTTCGCCGCACTCAAGCCCGGCGGCATCTTCGGCGTCGAGCAGCATCGCGCGGCCGAGGGGGCAGATCCCGGTAAGACCGCCGAGCATGGTTACTTGCCCGAGGCCACTGTGATCGACGCGGCTAAGGCCGTCGGCTTTGAACTCGTGGAAAAATCCGAGATCAACGCCAATCCCAAGGACACGCGCGACCACCCCAACGGTGTGTGGAGCTTGCCGCCGAGCCTCGACGGCGGTGACCAGGACCGCGAAAAGTATCGCCCGATCGGCGAAAGCGATCGCATGACGCCCAAGTTCCGCAAGCCGCTTCAGTAGCCGGGCCGACTACGGCTCGTAGGCTGCGATCCACCGCGCGATATTGGGCGGGCTCGAGGACTCGCCAACGATGACCTCGCCAACGGCGATCACCAGTCCGTCGGGGGCGACAGCGATCGACCAGCCGGTGTTCTCGGCATCAAACGGAGCATCGCCGCTATCGTCGGCTATCCACACAACCGATCCATCGGCGGCGTATTTGACGACCGCGATCCGCTTGCCGACGCCGGTGAGGGTCCAGCCGGCCACCACAAAACCACTGTCGGGGGTGGTTGCGATCGCGTGGTAGTTGCCGCCGAGTTCGGCGCATTGCGACAATGCCGGCAGTTCCGTGCCACCGGTGTCGCGGCGTTTGATCCACCCTTTGGGCGCCGAGTTTTGGACCCTGTAGTCACCAACCGCGAGCAGGGCGCCGCCTGGACTAAACGTCCCGCCATACGCCGCGCCGCTGGTACTCGCGAATTCATCGATGCTCCAGCTCCAAAGCAGCGCTCCGGATCCGACGGCGGCTAACACGACCCAAGAAACGCTCTGATTTTCACCACGAGCGCCTGCAAGCAAAAGTACACCGCTGCCGCGAGCAGCACCGTAGAAACTGCCAAGCTCGGTGCCAAGATTCGTGTTGAGTGCGGTCGCATCCAGCGCGGACCCGTCGGCGGCGATCCGCCAAACTTCGGTGGTGCCGTCGGCGGCCGAGCCCGCGAGCCAAGTTTCCTTGCCGTCGGTCACGACGTCGAAAACCTCTCCCTCGGCGATGAACGTCCACACCGGGAGGTTGTCACTGACTGCCATCGCGAAGCCGCGCCCGTCGTCAAGCGTTCCACCGATCACGGCGCCATCGCCGAACGCAGCGACACCCCACGCGAGTGCACCCACGCCGCCGCCATCGTAGAGAAATGGCTCGCCGATGGGGTTGCCGGAAAGATCGAAGCGCTCGAGGTCGGCCTGCAGCGGCCCCGCACCACCACGGCCGCCGGCGATGGCGATCGATCCGTCGGCAAGCACGGCGACGTCGCGCGCCGTCTCGCGACCTGGCGAGACATCGTCGACCAAGCGCCACGTCGGGTCTGTCCGCGTCGGAGCGGGATCGGCATCACAGGCCGAATCCGCGTCGCTCGACGTACTGTCACTCGACTCAAGCCCTGTCGAACTCGTACTGGTTGAAGTCGACTCGGCCGCGGACGACCCGGTAATACTCTCGGCGTTGGTGGATTCGCCCGCACTCGCCAGCGCACAAGCGCCGGATTTACCTTCACCATCAAAGCACGGGTTGGGCACGCAAGCCCCAACGCCAAGCGCACAAGCCCCGCGCGCGGCGGCCCGGAGCGCGGTTGCGCAGAAACGTGCGCGCACGGCCCGAAGATAGCACGCGTTCGTTACAAGCCTGGTAACATCCGCGAACGCGGATGCGCGCGCCGACGCGATTTAGCCGGGCCACTCGCCTTGGCGGTGCGGGCATGGTCGCGCGTTGGTGCTGTCTAACGAGGCGGTTCGGGCAGGGGAGCCACCGGCACTTGCGCAGCCCGGCGACCACAAGAGCGTCGAGACGATGACGCGCGGCAAGATCGTGCTGTTGGCCCACAAATCGCGGGCGACGCCGCACCGGGGATCCGCGACCAACTGGTCGCCGCGATGAAGGCCGGGCTCCAACGCGGCAACGCGACGATCGTCGAAAGTCAAGCGGGCCCAGCGGGTTGTGCCGACGCCAAGTGCCGGGTCCGGCAAAGCGACAAAGCCGGAGCCGGGCGGGAAACGCTGACGGCGATCTGCCCCGCGTGCAACGAGTCGTGCTGCGGCGATCCGCTCTGAGCGGACCGTTCGTCGCTCACACGATCCCGCGCGCGCAGATCCGCGAGCTCCACGTCGCTCAGCCCCAGCGAGCACCACACCTCGTGGTTGTGCGCGCCGAGATCCGGACCGCGGTCGTCGTGATCGCGGGCGTGCGAGAGAGCTGCGGGGTGATCCGGGGCACCGCCAGCGGTGTGCCGTCGGGCAGCACGACGCGCTCGAACATCCGTCGCGCGAGGTAGTGCGGGTCGCGAGCGATCTCGGCGATCGAGAGGATCGGCCCGCTCGGTACCTCGGCGCTCTCGAGCACGGCCAGTGCGTCGGCCTGCGACTGCGTCGCCGACCACGCCGTGATCGCGGGACTTCTGCGCGTGGTTCGACGGGGTGCTCGCGCGCGCGCCGTTCTCCGAGTTCCGCTGGGAAACGCCGCCGGTCACCGGTCGCACGGCCGACCAACCGTTCGAGTTCGTCCCTGGTCGACAGTCCGGAGCTGGTGTGCGAACCGGACGCGGACCCGTTCAACGAGCACTTCGATCGTGAGACCGGATCGGACGTGCTCGCGTTCGCGAACCTCGGCGGAGACGCGATGCTGGTCGTGCCGCGACCGATCGCGGACGCGTCTGCCTACGCGCACATCGCGGCGTTCGTGCGCCACGCTCCACAGGCGCAACGACTCGAGCTGTGGCGGACGGTCGGCGAGGCGACCGCGCGTCGCCTCGGCTCGAAGCCGCTCTGGCTCAGCACTGCGGGCGGCGGCGTCGCGTGGCTGCACGCTCGACTGGACGGCCGCCCGAAGTACTACGCGTTCGCGCCGTACCGCGTCGCTGACCGCTGAGCTTGCGTCAGAACGCACTTGGCCGTGGCCGGGAACCTCGGCATGCGCGCGCTGTCTAGTGTGCATGGCATGGCTCGCCTGGCGCAGTGCGCACGCGCTCGTCATCATGCTCGAGAGCGACGACGGCGTGCGCGAGCTGCCACCGGTCGCGCAGGGGGATGCGATGAGCTCGATCGACAAAGATCTCATCCGCCGAATCGTGCGCTCCCACCTGGGCGAGGTGCGCAAGTGCTATGAGGAGGGGCTGGCCCGCGACCCCACGTTGAAGGGCCGCGTCGTCATCTCGTTCACGATCGGCAAGAGCGGCCGCGTCGTGACGTCCACGCTCCGATCCAGCGATCTCGCAGACGCGACCGTGGGCGAGTGCATCGCGAACACCGCCATCGGTTGGAAGTTCTACGAGAACAGCAGCATCTCCGTGGTGGTGTACTATCCGTTCGTGCTCTCGCCGGACTGAAGAACGCTCTCGATCGGGCGCACCAGACCTGGGCGTTCGAGGTTCGACCGGCGCCTGACGGAGGTCGAGCGCACATGATCTCGGCGTTCGAGGTTCGACAAGGGCCTGTCGGCGATCGAGCGCACGGGATCTCGGCATTCGAGGTTCGACAGAGACTGGGGCGTGAGCTACGCTCGTGTGTCCGCAGCGGTCGATCCGACATGAAGGAACGGACGGCACTCCAGCAGTCGCGGAACTCGGTCAAGTTCTTGTGCGTGGCTGTCGTCGTGCTGCTCGCGCTCGCGCTGCGCTACCCCGGCGCGTACACGATCGTTCCGCTGGTGGTCATCGTGCTGTACGTCGCGGGCGACGCGTACAACATCTACCGGATCAACAAGCGGGCCGCGCAGGATCCGAGCTTCCTCGACCAGAAGATCAGGTAACCGAAGCGATTTCAACACCTGTGTTCGGTGCGCCACGTGTCGATCTGCCGCGACAGTTCGCCGTCGTCGGACAAGTCCGCGGCGCCGGTCGCCGCAGCGTCGAGCCGAAGGGCGATCTCCGATCGTTCCGCCCCCAAGGCGGCCAGCGCGCGTGCGAGAGCGAACCAAGCGCGAGCCAGTTCCTCCGGGTTCGAGCCCGCGCGCACGAGGATCTGCTCCGCCTCCTCCAGCACCGTGCGTGCAGTCGCGGGCTCGCCCAGCACCAGCTGTGCCTCGCCCATGCCCACGAGTGCGTGCGCGAGGCGGCTAAGCATTTCGATCTGCGAGGCGGTCAAGCATTTCGAGCTGCGAAACGGGGGCGTGCCGAGTGCCGAGCTGCAGCCGGTCCGAGCCACTGAATCTATCGGCGTAAGGGACGCCAGGTAAATGTCAATCGAACGTCAACGATGGATGAAGGCTGGCGGGTGGTGGCTCGAGCGAGGAGGATCACCCAGTCGGCGCGGTGCCCTCGGGTCCGAGATCAGTCACCCAGTCGGCGCGGGAACGATTCTCGGAAAGACGGAGTCGATCTGCCGCCGCTGACGACCGATCGCGAGCGGTGGCAGCGCGTCCTTATCTCTGAGCACCCGATGTTCGACACTGCAGGCCTCGCGCCTGTTCGCTCGGCTGACGCGACCACGAGCGGGTGCACCCCTTCGCGCATCTCGTGGGCTCGACTTCTCGCCCGCGTGTTCTCCATCGACGTCACCGTCTGTCGACGCTGCCGCGGCAAGCTTCGCGTCGTCGCGGCAATCACCGACGCCGATGAGATTGCCCGTCTGCTCCACGGGGCTCGCCCTCCGCCCAGGCCACACCCCCACGGTCAACAACTTCTGTTCGCATGACCCCCGCGGACCTCCCGCGGACGGGCGACCGACCTCCGGCCAGTTCGTACCCGGCCCGTTGTACTCGCCGGGCTCACGGCCCCGCGCGCGTTAGCCCCGCGTGAAACCCAGCCACGACGCTCGCCTACCGACACCCGGCCCGCCTCGCTCGAGTGGGCACTGGCAGTCTCCCTTCAGTGCTGAGTTTCGCGTAACTCACGTCACGCCCATGGCCTCAACCTCCTGTCGACGCCCGCGACCCGCCGCAACACGCTCGCCCCGTTCGCAGATCGAAATGCCTAAGCACGTTCGGCGTTCCACCGCGATCGATCTCGCTCTCGATCGCGACGAGGCCGGCGAGCGCGCCGTCGGCGATGCGTTCGCGCTTCAGCTCGGGGACGATCTTCTCGGCGATGATGCGCGAGGCGGCGACATCGGTGATCCGGTCACCGATTCCCTTGCCCGTCTCGATCCTGACGTTGCGCTCGTTCGGCGCGATCACGATAAGCGCGCCGTCGTCGTACTCCTTGCGACCGATCCCCCACGTGTTGAACGTCTTGTAGGCGACGTCTTCGATCGACTCGCCGTCGAGCGAAGCCACGACAAGCACGGCGAGCTGATGCTGCGTCCGCGCGCGATACGAAGCGATGTTGGCCTCGAGCCGCGCGTCATCACTCGGCGAAAGCCGTCCCGCGGTATCGGTGACCGCTCCGTTCGGTAGCGGAGGCGTGAAAGCGAATGCCGCGCGAGGGAAAAGTAGTGCGAGGAAGAAGAAGAGCGAGAACGCGGCGAACGCAGCGAGGATCTTGCTCATGCGGGCACTCTAATCACGTGCCAGCCCAACCCGAAGCCAAGTTTTCGTCGATGTCACACGAGACGTGGCCCGCGGCTTGCCCGGGCGCAGCGCGCGTGGGTCATGTGACAACGCGTAGGTGCGCCCGAAAACGCTCGAGTCGCGAGCGACGCGGCGACGTCCTTCCACATCGACAACGTCATTGTCACTAACCCGTAACGCTAGCTGGCTCATCCTAGGGAGTGTCCACTCACCTCGTTGGCGCTAGCCGCGGCCGGAGACGTTCCCCAGCGAAACCTGCGCGGGAAGTATTGCTCTCCCTCGGGTTCGTAGTAGCGGGTAACGGAAGCGGACTCGTTGAGGAACGTCGCGAGGCTCGTCGTCACAAGTCCGAGGAATTCGCTCAGACTGCCGGCAATCACCTGGTTGTGGAAGCCATTGGAGCCCGAGGACGCGAAGTACCAAATGCGTCCGTCGGCGCACACGAGGCGGTCACCGCTTCCAACGATCGATGCAAAGGGGACACCGTGAGCGCCGAGGAAGGAGCCCATGGATCGCCGAGAAGCTTCGTCGGCTGTCTCGAACGCCCTGAGCATCTCCTCATGGAGAGGCGGCCAATCGCATGCCTTCTCGAACTTGATGGCGGCCGGCACATCGACCTCGCCCATCGTGGCATCGATCGCTGCGCGAGTCGGAAACGTCGAGGGACGCTGTCCCACTTGGTATCCAAGAAGGATGCCGTCGGCCTGCAGGGCTAGAGGCCGAAGATGCGCGACGTCTGCAAAGCGCCGTTGGAGCATGTCGAGCTCCGCCGGATGGGCGCCTGGCTCGATCAGGTGCTCCAGCTCGAACGTGCGATCCGACGCGCGGTCATCGCTTCGCCCGCAACGGCCGCAATCGACCGCGGGATGCGGTGACCGAAGGAGCTGCATGAACGTCTCGACCGAACACAGCGGCCGTGGAGTGGGTGTGCTCGAAGAAGGCATGGCGACTCTCCTCGCTGCCTGCAATCGGTCCGCGGCCAGGGGGTGCCGGCACCGATCGACCGCACCGCACGGCGTGACGTTGAAGTTCGCCGCCCTGAGATGCAGGTAGAGACCTTGCGACATGTAGAGTGCATCCAATCCGAACCGGTGCCTGGAAAAAAGGTCGAGGCCTTCGAGAAGTTCGTCCTCGACATGCAATTCGCCTAGCCGATCTCCTCCCCCGGCTCCGCAAACGGAGCATGGCTCGCCGGTCATTGGGGTGTGCGTGGGGCATGGGTTGACGATGGAGGTCGTGGCCACGAGGAGAAAATACTGGTCTGAAGGCGGGCCCGAATCGACGCGCAGAACCTCCCCAAGGCAGAAGCCCGAAGCGCCGCGGGACTTCAGCTCGTCCGCAAACCGCTTCGAGACCAAGAACCCGCCGCCTTCGAGGTTCACGAGATCCGGGCGCGGGCTCCCTGCAGCTTCGAGGGTTCGTGCGAGGAAGTCCTCGTTCACACGAAGCGGGCTGACCACCCGTCGGTCCTCGCGTCTCCCCTCACGGCCACATACCTCGCAGGCCTGTCGCGGTCCGAGCGCCTCAATCGCATTGGCAACGAATCCCGCCGGGGCAGCGTCTCCGAGGAATTTCACGAAGTCGGCCGTCTCGTATGCCTCCGCACGATCGTAGCGCGACTCGACCGCTTCGATTCCCTGGCAACCGTGGAGGCGTTCGAGGCGCTCCAAGAGGCCCTTGAGCTCCTCTCGCTCGGGGTCTTGGATGCCTCCCGCCAGTGTGATCGTCAGCTCATCGTGCTGGATGACGAACTCACCGGCCCCCGCTGTGAACGTGACCTCGTCGTTCTTGGTGATGAACCGACTCGTGTGGGTAGCGTTCCAATCCGCAGCAGAAGCGCGCAGCGCATCTCTGGCGCCGTCATCGGGTTGGTCGGCTAGGAAGAAGAGGAACGTGACCGGCGGATAGGAGAATCGTTCGTCCATCGCTGCGCTTGGTTGGAGCGTGTCAGATCTCCAAGGCATACGGCTACCGAGCGAGAGTCCTTCCTCTACCGCGTGCTGGAGCGCGCCGTCGCCATCTTCGAGGGCGCCCAGGGGACGCATCCGGCCGAGGCTTCGGCGAAGTTTGGACTCGCGAAGACCCTGACGGCCACCGGCGGGGACCACGTGCGCGCGGAGCAGCAGGCCCACGCAGCGCGCGAACTGCGGCGGGAATCCGGCGGGAAAGCCAAGGAGATTGCCGAGCTGGACGCGTGGCTTGCCGCGCACGATCGACCGCAGCACGGCGATTCGCGGCACGATGCCCGATTCCGGCAATGTCCGTTCGCGCGATCACGTCTGCCGAGCTGACGCGGATCAAGTCCTGCCGCCCATTGACACTGCTTGATTCTGCAACGCGGCCAGACCTGGTAAAGCTTGCGCACATGCGGTCCGCGCCCTCCCCCGATCCGGATGTGCCCGTCATGTTCCGCGATCCGGATGTTCTCCGGGCTTTCGTCACCTGCGACATTGAAGCCGTGCCCGAGGCGGGGCCGTGGGGTGAATCAGAAGACTTCGACGATCAGGTCGTGTTTCTCATGCTCGATGACGACATCGGGTTCGTGGTTTTGACCAGCAGCACACTTGTCGTCAACGTGTTGTCGTTGATCGAGCGCGACACCCCGAGCGCCAGGCTTCCCTCCGGGCAGGAGTACCTCCGCGGGCCCTACCAGGTAGACTTCGAAGAGTGGCGGTACGGCGAACTCGGGAGCTGGGAGGAATCGGAGTTCGCAGCCCATGCGCTCTCGCTAGCCGAGCACTGCGCCGTCGCCGAGGCAGTCGGCCGACGCTCCGGGGCCCGAATGGCAGCCCTCGCCCACGTGCTGCTCACCCCGTTCACCGTTCTGCGGGACAGCCTCGAGGTTCGGTCGGTCGAGCAGCATGTGCGTGAAGCCTGGGAGGTGCTGGGGTTTCGCGATTCGCCCACGATCGCTCAGCTTGAACCTACGGTTCCGACCTTGGAATGGCGCGACCTGGGGCGTGGAATCCTGCTGCCGAGGGCAACAGCGGAGCTGTACACCAAGCGACACCACCGCAACTCGACGTTCCCGTTCGCTGCCCTGCGACGGGCGTTCCTCGCCGCCGGCCTAAAGCAGCCGGATACGTGGACCCCTGCCGTGTCGCGGGCTCGCTCGACACCGGCGTCCGACCAACCCGCCGGGCCGCGTGGTGAAGTCATTCGGCGACGACGGTCGCATTCCCCGGACAATGCCAGTGGACCCGCTGCGATTTGGCGTCGGGAACCAGTAGACGGCCTCGGCCCGACGTGGCTGCCTCTCGACGTACCACCTGCGACGGAGCTCGAGGCCCTCGGCGGACGGATCGAACATGATCGACGCCTCGTATACCTGCAACTCGGGGACGACGTGGCGGCTGCCGACGCGTGGCGCGAGCCGGGCCCGCTGATGCTGTCGCTGCTCGGCAGCGAGCTCGACGACTCGGATTTCCGTACACGACTGGCGGAGCGGGCCGCGCAACGGCCGACCGGGGTGAAGGTGACCAACATCCTCGATGAGCAACTGATCGCTCTCACCGCAATCGGTGACCTTCAGTGTCTCGAGCTTCGCGACGGCGGCCTCAGCGACGTTGCGCTGGCAACGCTGGGTCTGCTCGGACAGCTACGCTGCCTGGACGCAGCTCTCTCGATGACCGATTTCGGGCTCGACGCGATCCGAATGTTGCCTCACCTGCGATCCCTCGGCCTCAGTCGTTCGAGTGTCACCGATCTCGCCCTTTCCCAGCTGAAAACGCTGGAAACGCTGAGATACCTCGACCTCGACGAGACTGCTGTGTCCGACGAGGGATTGCTACGAGTTGCCCGGTTGACCGGCCTCGAATTCCTATCGTTGGAGAGGACCGAGATCTCCGACGTAGGACTCGGACACCTCGCCCCTCTGATCGCGCTCGCTGAGCTGCGACTGGGCCGGACGAAGATAACGAATGCGGGACTTGAAGGGCTCGGTGGACTCACTCGGCTTCGGCATCTCGACCTGTCCGATACCTGCGTCACCGACGTGCGGCGGCTCGCCCTCTTGCCTAATCTCACAGAGCTCACGCTCGATCGGACGCCGATTACGGCCGCGTCGTGCACGATACTCGGCGAGCTCATCGGCCTCCGAAAGCTGCGCGTTACCGGTACCGGTGTTGACGCCGGGATCCTCGCACCACTCGCGCGACTCCGTCAGTTGGACACCCTTTCGCTACAGGGTTCGAAACTCGGAGGCGCAGGCGTCGAGACGCTGTCGGGCCTCACGGCCCTGCGCTCTCTCAACCTCGCGTGCGCGTGCCTTTCCGACTCTGATCTGTCACATCTTGCGTCTTTGCCGTGTCTTGCGCACGTTGACCTGAGTTTCAACGGAGTGGGGGACGTCGGCCTGAGGAGCTTCGGGTCGATCAGTCTTCGGAGTCTTAGGGCGCAGCAGACAGGGACCACTGGACATGGACTAGCCGGATTCTCGGCACTGCGAGAGCTGGATCTTCGTGCATCACGCGTCAACGACGGCGGTTTGGCCACGATCTCGACCTTGTCGGGGCTCCGCAAGCTCGATGCGCACGTCCGTGGTCACCACCGTCACGAGCTCGCCATCGGCGACGCGGCCGCGCATGCTGTGGCCACGGGGACGGAAGCTGACCGTCTCGCCGCGGGCCAGCGCGGCGATGTACGGAGTCGCCCAGCTCACGGTGACGCCACCTCCTGCGCCGGACTGCTCTCGCGATACTCGCCCGCGACGCGCTCGGCGATCCGCCGCTGCACGTCCTCGAGCTCGCTCTCGCGGCCGAGGTCGCGGAGCCAGCGGGGTGCCGACGTGAGATGCCGACGGCCGCGCATCCACGCCAGCAGGACGTGGGCATCGGTGATCGCGCCCGCGGGCAAGGGCACCTGGGCAACCAGCGAACGAGGATCGTCCTGGCAAGGGCGATCCTCATCGTGATCAGGGAGTCGTTGAAGTGACGCTCAGGCCGCGTACGCGGGCGAACTGTGCGGACACGACCTGGCGGCCGCGGGGAAAAAAAAGCCTGGCCTTCTCGGCGACGAGGAACGCGTAGCAAACCAGGGCTACGGTGACGTGGTGGTGCCACCCGACGAAGGAACGACCTTCGTAGTGATCGAGGCCGAGTTGACCCTTGAGGTCTTCGTGGGAGCGCTCGACTCGCCATCGGTTCTTGGCGGTGGCGACGAGTTCTGTGAGCGAGATCGTCATGGGCAGCGCGGTTAAGCATTTCGATCTGCGAAACGGGGGCGTGCGCGGGCGCCGCGTTTGCGACGCTGTTATGATGGTGTCGATGGTTGGGTATTCGGATCCGGTATGGTCGGTGGCAATTGGTCGGGTGTCTCGTCTCTGCGTGGCTCTTTGTGCCTGCGGCCCGTCGAGGGTCGACGACGATTCCATCGGTGGCGGAGGGGAGTCGACGTCCACGAGCGCCGCGGACGATGCGCCCGAGACTCGCGACGATGTGCCTCGGGAAACCGGCGACTCCGCTGATCCGTGCTCGACCGACGATCCGGATGACCCGATTCCAATCCTCTGGAGCACCGCGCTCACCGACGGATCCGTCGGGCACGTTGCCACCGACGCGACCGGCAACATCTATGTGGCGTGCGGCCTTCGCGACTACGACCCGGGTGACCTGCGATCGCGATTGCTGAGCTTGCGACCGGATGGGACCGAGGCTTGGAACCTCGAGCTGTCCGGCCGCGCGTTGCATGTCGCCGTGACGAACGCGGGACTCGTGTTCATGGCTGGCGACGACGCGAAGGGCGACGTCGTCATGGCCGCCGACACGGACGGCAACCTCTTGTGGACGCACCGTCCCGCTGACGAGTTCGTGCGCGACGTCCGGGTCCTTGCCCGGGCCGACGGCTCCGCTCTGGTGATCGGTCACTGTGATCTGACGCTCGAGGCCTGCGCGTTCCAACTCGACGCCGACGGCGTCGAGTCCGACCACAACACTTTCGCCGGCAGCGATTCCTTTCGATCGGCCGCACTCTCCGAGAGCGGCCAGCTCGCGCTGGTCGGCTACACCCGCGACGACGCGGGCATGGACCGGGCATGGGTGGCGCTGTACAACGAACGCTGGGCGCTCAGCTGGAAGACGGATGGCCCAGAGAGTTCCTTCGGCTACAACGAGGTCGCGTTCGGCAACGATGGGGCCGTGGTCGCAACCGGCTCGCAGTGGGACGACGAGACGGAAAGCGGCACCGCGGTCGCAGATCGATACGACGCGAGTGGCATCGCGGCGTGGCACTGGGTCTCGCCCCCATTCGATTACGTCGAGGTCCTCGGCGTCGCGGTTTCCCCCACGGATCGGATCCTCATCTCGGGCACCGCGGCAATACGCCCACCATCGGGCGAAACCGATGGGCGGGTTTGGGCTCTCGACCTATCCGGCACGCTGATCGCGTCGATTCGGTACGACGAGGCCACATACAGGTTTCAGTTCACCGAGGGGCTCGCGATCGATGCCACGGGCTATCTCGTCACCTACAGCTGGGCGGACGTCGACGGCTTCGGCCCGCACGCGCAGGACGGAATCGTGCGCCGCCACTGCCCACTGTGAATCGCCACCCCGGGGCGCCGGAGCCGGGACTGCCCTTTCAAGCTTCGAGCTGCGACGTCAAGTGCGATCCCGAGAAGGAGTTCGCCGCTGGCGGCTGCGGCACCCTCTACAAGAACGGCGCGCCATCGCCGACCTACCTGGTCGGCGACGAACTCGACGACGGTGATCGAGGGCGCGACCAGCAAGGTTACGCGGTTAAGCATTTCGATCTGCGAAACGGGGGCGTGCCGAGTGCCGAGCTGCAGCCGGTCCGAGCCACTGAAGCTATCGGGGTAAGGGACGCCACCTAAAGTGTCAATCGAGCGCGAGCGCAGCGAGGCCAACGCCGACGATGCTGGAGAGCAACAGGACCGCAGCGAGTACGCTGAGCTTGAGGCCGAGGGGGAAGCGAACTCGCGGTTGACGCGATCGCTTC
>CADEGN010000187.1 GCA_902826865.1 uncultured Myxococcales bacterium | reverse complement strand
GCAGTTGGGCAGACAGAGATTGAGCGCACCGTCGTTGACCCTGATGCACGATGTCATCGCTTGGTCGCACACCGGATTTTCTTCGGTGCCGGTACAAAACGCGATGCAGCTGCCCTCGCTGGTGTCGGGGTCGACGTCCCAGCACATCGAGCGGGCGTCGCAGTCGTCGAAACCGCTGCCAATGCCGTCGACGCTACACGTGTCGCCGGGTTGCCCGGGGTTCGCAGAGATCGGTACGCACTTCGTGGCGTTCCACGCCTGGCCGCCGTCGTTCACAAACGCGGTGCACTTCTCGCCCGACGGACAGTCTTGCGTCCAAGGAGAACACTCGAAGTCGCCGGGCACATCGAGCGGGATGATGAAACCCTGGCTGGTGCTTGAGTCGCCTTCGCCGCTCGAAGAAGATGGCAGCGGACCGGAGCCGCCGTCGGTTGTGGTTTCACCGCCCGATTCCTGCGCGTTAGCGCCGGAACCCTCAGCTTCGCCTGCGCTCGCCGATGACTGCGCTTTTGGGGGCGCAGCGCAGCCGCCCAGAGCAAGGAATCCCGCACCAACGCCAATGATGATTCGACCGTACATTTTGGATCCTTCTTTTCGGGGCCAACTCCACATAGGCGCCGGCAGTGGTCGAACCGCGAAGGTGCAAAGCCACCCGTGCGCGATCCCGCCAGCGCGTCCAATGCGCCGCGAAACGGGCGATGCAGATGCCCATAGGGGGCTAAAAGTAAGTTTTAGCAGTCTCTGAAAAACTTACAATACAAAAATAACTATTTTTACGGCCTAAACAAAGTATCCCACCACTCTCTGTGAACATGTGGTTGCGGCGCCCACCCCGCCGCGGAGCATCAAGCTATCGTCGGGCCTCGATTCTTGCCCCGGAGACGCCGAATGCCCGCGCGAACGCTGCTCGCCCGCCCTGCCTCGTCCTGGATCGCCGCGCTCGCCGTCCTCGGCGCCACCGAGCCGGCCGCCTACGCCCTCGATCCCTTCGTGAATGCCACGGACCTGCTGGAAAACGCGGACATGTCGAGCGGGGTTGCCCTTGGGGCCTGGGACATGAACTCGGACGGCCTCGACGACATCATCCGAATGGATGGGACCGTCAACCTCGAGATCGAGTACCAACAACCCGACGGCTCGTTTGTCCGAAGTGAGTTGGGAGCCATCGAGGGATCGTCGTGGAGTCTCTCGATTGGGGACATCGACAACAACGGCTACGCGGACATCTTCACCGGTGGTGCTTATGACGGCCTTAAAGTGTTGATGGCGAGCGACGATGGCACCTACTTCGATCTTGCTGAGCTCAACGGTCCCGCCGTGTTCGTCCAGTGCTCGAATCTTGCGGATATCAACAACGACGGTGCCCTGGATCTGTTCGTCTGTCACGACGACGGCATCGCATCCGTCTACGTCAACGACGGTGCGGGCGAGCTAAACTACTCGCCGGAGCTGCTCGTGGCTGCCTCAACGGTGCCATCGGACAACTCGGGCAACTACGGGACGATCTTCACGGACTATGACAACGACGGCGATGTCGATCTGTACATCGCCAAGTGCCGCCTGGGCGTGAACGATCCTGAGGATGGGCGGCGGCTCAACCTGTTGTTTCAGAACGACGGGTCAAACAACTACTCCGATGTCGCTGTCCCTGCCGGACTACGTCCGTTCGCACAGTCGTGGTCAGCCGACTTCGGGGACATCGACAACGACGGTGATCTCGACGCTTTTCTCGTCACCCACGACGTGACCAGCAAGCTCTATCGCAACGATGGACCCGGCGCTCTCGGTGTGTTCGTCGACATCACGGAAGACTCGAACATGATCGCTGACCTCGACGACATCCGCCTGGGGATCCAGACGATGTTCGAGGACTTCGACAACGATGGCTTCATCGATTTGCTCGTGACGGGACGTTCGGGCGAACATCGACTTTTCATGAACGAAGGCGGCACCGGCGCCTTCACGCCCACCGATCCGTTCCCGACCAACAATCACGGGATTCAGAGCGCCACCATCGGGGACTTCAACGCGGACGGCTTTCCCGACCTGGTCGTGGGTTTTGCGGTGGGGTTCAACGAGCCGAGTGGCATCGACGATCGTTTGTTGCTGAACCCGGGCAATGACAACCATTGGGTCGATGTCCGCCTCACCGGCGGCCCCAGCAATCGCAGTGGTGCAGGGGCTCGTGTAGAGGTGACCTCTGGCGGCGTCACACAGATCCGCGAAGTGCGGGCCGGGCAGGGGTACGGCATCACGGTCTCGCCGTTGCGACACTTCGGCCTGGGTGCGAACGAGACGATCGACTCGATCGTGGTTCGCTGGCCGTCCGGCACCGTCGATACGATCCCCGAACCCCCGATCGACAGCGTCATCCCGGTGACGGAGGGGTGCCCTGCGATGTGGTACGCCGATGTCGATGGCGACCTGGCCGGCGACGCGAATGCGGGTGTCCAGGCCTGCATCGCACCGGCTGGGTACGTGGCCGACAGCAACGACTGCGACGACGCCGATCCGAACAACTTCCCGAGCAACACAGAGATCTGCGACGACGCTGATAACGACTGCGATCGCATGATCGACGAAGATCCAGCGGAGTGCGCAGCCAGCAGCTCGGGCGTGCTCGACACCGGCTCGGGGACATCGGGCGAGACGAGCGGAGGAAGCGGCGCTACGACCCTCCCTGGCGATGGCACCGTCGACCCCAGCAGCGGAACCTCCGGGGCGCCCGCCGATGGCGAGGGTGGTTGCGGCTGCGACGTCGATCGTTCCAACCGCCTCGCCTCGATACTCATGCTGCTTGTGGTGGCGCCATGGATCCGCCGTCGTCGGAGTCAGACACGCCCATGACACGCTTGTGGCGCGGAGCGGTCTTCTCCCTCGTGGGCACGCTCGCGCCGCGGGACGCCGCGGCTGCACCGACCGAGCCCAACAGCCTCGCCAATCCGTTGGTCGAGACGGTCGCCTGCGAGAACTGCCACCTCTTTGTCAACGCGGTCGTGCAGGTCGCGGACCCGCCCTATTCGCCGTTTCGCACCGCGCAAGGGACGATGATGGCCAATAGCGCCCGCGACCCGGTTTTTTGGGCCGGCGTGGCGGTCGCAGATGCCGACGCACCGGGTCAGACGGAGTTGTGCATCCGCTGCCATGCGCCGCGCGCATTCCTCGATGGCCACGGGGATGTGACGAGTATCGACGAACTCACAGACGAAGAGCGCTCGGGTGTCGAGTGCGAGGTGTGTCACCGAGCGATGGAGGATCTCGACACGCCGGCCGGGAATGCCCAATACCAGATCGATGACGTGGTGGTGGGGACCAACGTCCCTCGCCGCGGGCCGTTTGACTTCACGGACGGCGTTGATCCCCCGCCGCACTCGTGGATTCACGACCCGTACACCGGGAGCTCGCGCTTGTGCGGCACCTGTCATGACGTCAGCACGCCGGCGGAGCGCGTCGACGATGCCGGCGTTGGCCTGGGCGTGGCATTCAACGAGCAGCGCACGTACAGCGAGTGGCTGGGCAGTGCCTTTGCCGAGGCCGGCGCCGGCTTTCGCAGCTGCCAGGACTGCCACATGCCAGCCGTCGAGGACATGCCTGCTTGCACGGAGCACGTCAATCTGCAGAGCCACCCCACCGGCGGGCGCCGTCACGATCTCGTGGGTGCGAATCGATTCATGATCGGGATTCTCAAGGCGGAATACGGATCGGCCGGATCGAACCGCGTTGCCGATGTCTTCTACGACGTGACAGAAGCCCGATACGACGAGTTTCTCGCCACCTCCGCCACGCTTGAGGTCGCCACTCCGACAGAGGTCGACCTTACCGAAGGCCTCGAGTCGATCACTGTCCGCGTCACCAACAACACCGGCCACAAGTTGCCGACCGGCTACTCGGAGGGCCGCGTCATGTGGATCGAGGTGTTGGCGGAATACGCGGGCCAGCGGATCTACAGCTCGGGAGCTTGGGATCAGGCCGCCGGATTCGAAACCGACGCTCAGCTCCACACCTATGAGGCCATCGGGGATGATTGGAGCGACGGGACTCAGTTTCACTTGCTCCGCAACAACCACTGGGTCATCGACTCGCGGATCCCACCGCTCGGGCTCCGCCCGAATATCGAGACCGATCCGGTCGGCGATCGCTACACATTGCAGCCCGACGAGACCTGGCCGAATTTTGACGAGACTTCGTACACGTTCGCTGCGGCGCCCAACGTGGCCGATGTAACGCCCGACGATCCCGATGAAGATCGCTTGGTCGTGACGGTGCGGCTGCGCTACCTGATCAATACACCGGAGTACATCTCGTTTTTGGCGGGGGCTGGCGGCGATGCGGGCCAACACGTTGCCGAGCTGTTCGAGGTCGCCGGCGGCGCGGTCCCGGAGACCTTGGCTGAGCACGTCGTCGAGATCCCGATCGTTGGGTTTGGCGCCGTTGCCGGCACGGATAGCGGCAGCTCCGGGGCGTCGAGTGGTTCTTCGGGGGTCGACGACACCGGATCTGCCAGTGGCACCGACAGCGGTGCGCCAAGCGGTTCCAGTACGACGGTTACCGCGACCGGCGAGGGCACAACGGCGCTCGACACGAGTGGTTCCGCCGGCGCCGAGACCGAAGGCGGGGGAGGATGTGGTTGCCGAACGCGCGGATCGTCGGTCGTTCCGCTCGTTTTTCTGCCGCTGCTGCTTCGCCGGCGCCGGCGTGATTGAGTTGCACCCAGTAGAGGTGGAGGCGCCGCCCGGCCGACGGCTGGGGTATCGTCGGGTCAATGGCGCGCGGGATGAAGCTGTGGCCGATTGTTGCCGGTCTGAGCCTCTGGGGCGGCGCGGGATACCTCGCGAGCCGCGGCACGTGGTGGCCGCTTTGGGTGGTCGCAGCGGTGAGTTTCGTGCCCGGCCTGTTTGCCCTCATCGCCGTCGTGTTCATGCGGACGGTTGGGAAGACGGTCGGACAGGGCGTCGCCCAGGTCATCGATAAGGGCGCAGAGACGCAACCGAAGCGAGCGCGCACGAATCTGCGCAACGCGGCACGCCGGAACATCGCCGCCTTGGGCTTCACGCTTGGAGTGACCGCGCCTGGCCAGGGCTGCCAGCGGATCATCGACGCACGGGACGAACGGATCGCGGCGGAGCGTGGAAGCAACCACGCGAACGCTCCCGTAAGCACCGTGGCCCCTGCGAGCACTGCCCCCGCCGAACCAAAGCCGTCAGCGTCGGTCGCCACTGGCGAGGACCCGGAGCTTGCCGCGGTGCTCGAGCGTGCGATCGTCCCGCCTGTTAGCGACGGCACGTACATCGTAGATCCGTTCGTCGCTGCCCTCGTCTACGAACGCCTCCGCGCAGGCAAGGGTCCCACGTTTACCCGCGTCGATGCGGTGCCAGCCGGGCCGACCGGGGGGTATCGTGTCACTGGTATCGCCCCGGGATCGCTGTGGGCGCGACTCGGTCTCAAGGATGGAGACGTGATCGAGGGTGTGAACCGCGTTCTGCTCACTGGACCCGATCGGATCGGATTTGCGCTCGATGGCGCACAAAACCGTGTCGACGTCTCGGTGTTTCGCGACGATCTGACAATCGTGAATCGCTATCGCCTAGATCAGGCAGTGGCGTGGCCGGCCTTGTTGGCGGCGATCGACCCCGGGTCTGCCGTCGTCGCGGTGGACGTAGCGAGAGGAGGAGACGGCGCGTCGCAGCTCGCAGATGCCCCGCCGTCTGCGGCGGCGCCCGACGGTTCGGTACCGACGCATCGCCCGACCGGCTCGACCTCACCGAGGTCCGAACCCTCGGGGTCGGGCATGCCGGCGCGCGAGAATCCCCGGCCGTCCACACCGCCGTCCGGAGGCACGACACCGCGGCCGAGCGGTGGGACTCCACCGTCGACGAGCAGCGCGGTGGTGTGCGAGAGCGCGGGTCGCTGCACCATCGAGAAAGCGTACTTCGACAAGCTGGTCGCATCGGGCTCGATCGAGTCCCAGGCCAACATCGTGCCGGCGATTCAAGACGATGTGTTTAGCGGCTACAAGCTCAAGTCGATCAAGCCCGGCAGCGCGATTGCTAAGCTCGGCTTTCACTCCGGTGACAAGATCACCCATATCAACGGACAGGATCTCACCGACGAGATGGGAGCGGTGGGACTCTATCTCGGGCTCGGTAACACGAAGGTGTTCAAGATCCGCTACGAGCGAGGTGGTACGAAGCAAGTGAAAATCGTGGTCGTGCAGTGACGGACACGATCCGTCCTAGTCGAAGAAGACCTCCGCCGGGTCGCCTTTGATGGGCGGTGCGAAGCCTTCGATCAGCCGATCGTAGAAAATCCCACCGCCGCCCGGGTCCTGGGCCGCAAACTCGTTGGCTTTCTCGAGCTCCTGTTCGATCAGGCTCTCGAACGCTTCGAGTGGCTGGGCACCGCCGAGCAGTCGTCCGTTGACAAAGAAAGTCGGCGTCCCTTGCACGCCGAAGGCGGCTGCGATGGCCTCATCCGTCCGGATCTGCTCCTCGATCTCGGGTCGTGCAGCGATCGACTCCAGCTGCTCGGCGCGCAGGCCCAATCGCCGCGCAATCGGCTTCCACCCCGCCTCGCTGATCTCTTTTCGCGCGAACAGTGCGTCGTGCATCTTCCAGAACTTCCCCTTGCGCTCGGCGGCCAACGCGATTTTGGCGAGTTCGCGGGCGTTCTTGTGAAAGGCCAGCGGAAGGTTGCGGAAGACGATTCGCACATCTTTGGGGTGCTTGAGCAAGATCGCGGCCAGGGTTGTCTGGACGCGCGCGCAAAACGGGCACTGGAAGTCGAGGAATGCGATGATGGTGACGCGGGCGTCGACGGGCCCGCGAACGGGCCGGCCTGCCGCTGAGACGGCGTAGTTCACGTTCGGATCCGGCCGAGAAGGATCGTTGCCCGTGGGGGCAGCCGTCGGTGGACGCGCGATCGCGAGAATCTCGGCGTAGACCTCGTCACGTGGCATGCCGTCGGCCACAAGCTTGGCCATGAGCTCTCGCTCGTCGGCGATCAGCTGCAAGACTTCAGTGCCTGCGTCCGCCAGGCGTCCGTTGATGTAGAGCGTGCCGGCCACAACCGCCCCGAGTTCCCGCGCGGCCTTCGCGTCGGATTCCACCCACCCGCGGTGAATCTTGCCATCGATCGCCGCTTGCCACGCTGAGGCGTCCAAGCCGAGCTCGACAACCGCGCGTTGCAGATCGCTTTGGTCTCGGGGGGGGTTGGCGAACAGGCGGTCGTGCATCTTCCAGAACGCGGCCGTTCCACCGGCGAAGATCGACGTCTCGGCGGCCGTCCGGGCCACCTTGCGTTGGGGATTGGGCAGCTGCACGAACACGATTCGTACGTCATCGGGCCAGCGGTCGAGTGCGGTCTTGAGGGCGGTGGCTTTGATCGCGCTGCGCGGGTCGGTGAAGTCGCCGAACAACACCGAGGTGACGAGCGGTGAGGTTGCCCCTCGCGTCGGCGAGGCATCCGGAAAGCGAATCGCGGTACGATCGGCCGCTAGCTGAGCCCGCCACGGACGCGTACTCGTCGGCGCCGCCGGTTCCGTCGCCGGCCTGAAGGCAGGGTTGCTTCCTTTCGCCGGCGCCAGCGGTTGCGCTGGTGCTGGCGTCAGGCGGGAGCACGAGCAGAGGGCAAGTGCGATCGCCGTACTGCAACGGCGAGGCGCGTTTGAGTAACGCATCGCCAAAGACCGTAACAGCTCGCGACGAAACAATACAACGCCGCCCGACCGCGAGACAAGTGTGGGACCGCGGGCCCGAACGACGGGATCCTGGGGGAAAGTGCATTGGTGGCGCGAAGCGCTTGCGTGATTGCGTGACAACCCCTACACCCGACTCTCGCCCGTGGCACGTCCGTTCCGGACCAAGCGCGCACGCCGACGCTTCGCCGCCCAGCTTCTCGCCGCGGCGTTGTTGCTTGTGATCACACTTGTCACCGGGGCGCTCGGCACATTTCATTACCTGGGTTTGCCTGGTTACGACGTCGAGCTACCCGAGGTCGCGATCGAAACCACGCCCGCGCAGGTGGCCCGGGGCCGCCGCCTTGCTGGCATGATCTGCGGCCGCTGCCACGGAGACGGTTCGCGAGTGCCCTGGCGAGGTCGCGAGCTGGTCGAGTGGGCGCCCACGTTCGGACCCCTGTGGTCGGCCAACATCACCGCGCATCGCGGCGCAGGCATTGGTAGGTGGAGCGACGCGGAAATCGCCGCGCTCGTTCGTACCGGCGTGCATCCAAAGAAGGAGCGCCATGTGCCGTGGATGCTCGCGCTGCCGAGGATCGCCGATTCAGATCTCGCGGCGATCCTAGCGTTCTTGCGGTCAGATGATGCGTGGGTGATGCCGGACTCGTCCGCGTCCCATGCGAACAAAGCGACTTGGGCGGTCAAGTGGCGGGCATGGACAGATTGGTCGCCGTCGGTGCTCCCGGCCGGACCCATCGCGCGCCCATCGGTCGACGACCCCTCCGCGCTCGGTCGTTATCTGGTGGAAGACCTCCTCGCATGCGGTGGCTGCCACGCGGCGGATGCGGATAGCGTGGGCGTCAATCGCCCGGACGAGCGACCTGGACACCTCGGCGGTGGACTTACCCTCGCCGACAGCAATGGCAAGCGGATCCTCAGCGCGAACATCACATTCGATCCAGGCAGCGGTATCGGCGAGTGGACGCTCGCCGATTTTCGCCGTGCTCTCGTCGAGGGATTCCGCCCCGACGGCAGCTTGGTGCGTTGGCCGATGCCGCGCTTCGCCGGCCTCGACGACGGTGAGCTGGCCGCGATCTACGCGTATCTGCGCCAGGTCCCCGGCGTTGCGCAACCCGTTGCGCGGGCGTCGGAGTATCGCGTTATCGGGCCGCGCACGGACCTCGGTCGCCATGTTTGGCTGCGATCTGGCTGTCACTACTGCCACGGAGAGGATGGCCGCGGCCTCGTCGATCTCGGGCCGCTCGATCGCTTTGTGACCGACACGGACCTCGCTGCGTTCATCGCCGATCCAGCAAGCGAGGTATCCGGTACGAGTATGCCGAGCTGGCGAGGCGTGCTGAACGACGACGAGCTGCGCGCGGTAGCGGGCTTCGCTCGATCGCTGACTGGTGGCACCCGCTGACGGAGCCGCGGGCAGGGCAGTCTGCCCTCTCCACGAGGATTGCGTCGTCACGCAAAGAACCCCTCGTTGCACCCGCCCGGGCCGACCATCTGCGCGGAGATCGCGTTGGTCATCGCCGCCATCGGCCACTGCCACAACGAGTTGGCGCCGATCAGCGCCGCACACTCGAAAGACTCCGCGAACTCAGGGTCGGTCGACGAAATCCAGCGGGTTCCTGCTGCGACTCCGCATGGCGTTCCGTGGTTCGATGCGACGACGCCAGCGCCCATGGTGTCGTCGCAGCCGAGCTCAGTCGGGTCGCGGTGACGCCGTTCGGGGTCGGCAGGTCGAAGATCGATGACGATGCTTACCGCGAGATCGTGAAGGCGAAACAGTTCGGCCAAGCCAACGAGTACCTCTGTCCCCACTTCGACGGCGGCAAGTGCGGCATCTGGCGGCACCGCACGGCGGTTTGCACGACCTACTTCTGCCGGTGCACGCCGGGCATCGTCGCGCGCAAGTTCTGGCGGGCCACGCATCGTCTCCTGGCCGCCTCCCAGAGGGCCGTCGCGCGTGGACGCACCCAGCCGCGCGCGCGCTCGACAAGGACCGCGGGCTATTTCGAAGAACCGACCAGCAGTCGCCCACACAGGGACACGATCACCCCACCCAGGACGATCGGTCCGATCGCGGAACCGATCATTGTCGTCAGCCAGAAGCCCGGAAACGGTTCTGCCGGCGCCGACGTTAGCAGCATCGGAAACAGCGTCGCGCTCAGCACGAGCTGGCTGCCCACGATCAGGCCGACGAGTAACCAGGCCGCCCATCGAAGGCGCACCACTGCCGCCGAAGTGCCGAGGCGGACACCACGCACCGAACTCAGCATCATCAGACCGATCGAGAGGCTTCCGACCCCGACGATCAGCACCAGTCCTTTGACCACGAGAGATGCGTGCAGTTGTCGAAGCGGTTCCTGCACTTCCGCCGGCAGACGGTCGTACAGCAGCACCCCGACCAATTCACCTATGCCGCCACACGACAGCGATAGCCCAGCCAGCCCAGCCAGCGCGGCAACCAGTACTTGCGTCGTCGTGCGGGTCATGGCGTGCCATTCATGGTTAGCCCGTAGATACCAAATTCGTGGCGAAGGACAACGCAACTGCGGATAGCCCGCACAAAGCGGCTCCGCACTTGCGCTGACCACGACAACGCCACAGAGGCGCATCAGGTGTTCGACCAGCCCGATGTACGTACCAAGACCGGGCTGCGTGACCGCGCGATGTTGGAGGTTTCTGTACGCGACCGGCATCCAGCGCTCTGAACTTTGCAACCTCACGCTCGACAGCATCGACGCTGAGCGTGGAGTTCTGACCGTGCGCAAGGGCAATCCGGCACGTCCAGGCCCAACTCGGCCACGCCGACATCGGCACGACGCAGATCTACAGCTTCGTCTCGCTCGTGAGGCTCCAAGAGGTCCACGCCCGGACCCACCCGCTCAACCAGGTTGACCGTGACAAGGGCGACGACGCCCATGTCGAGGTTCCTGGTCGCCGACACTGAGCGGGCTACTTCAAACGGTCGTGCCAGTACCCCGGCCGGCGACTCGTATGGGCGAACGCGACGACGAGCCGTTCGTCCCGGACGATGGCCGTCACGACGATGTAGCGAAAGCGCTTGATCACGAACTGTCGAACGTCGTGGCGCTCTACGAAGCCTGAGACGGGAACACCGCTGCGGGGTCACCGACCACCTGAGCAATCCTTCGGGTGACCGCATCGAAGAACAACGCGCCGAAGCCCTTGCGTTGTTCTTCGAGGTAGTCCACGGCCTCGTCGACTTCGACCAACGCTGCGGGATGAAGGCGCAGCCGCATCAGTGCCGGGCCAGCGTCGCGCGGATCGTCGCCTCGACCTGCTCCCACGCGACGGGTTCGACCTCACCTCGCTCCAACTGCCCGATGCGGTCCTCGATCTCGGCTTTCCACTCCGGTGAAAGCTCGGTTGGTTGGGGCTCGAAGCTGTCGCTGAGCGCGGCCATCAACTCCAGGCGCTCGTCATCGGTGAGGGCGAGGGCGTCCTCCAGGATCTTTTTGGCCGCGGCGGTCACGGAAACCAGCTTACGCCACGGCACCCCGGTCGGCCACGCTGCCTGTTCGGGCCCCTGCGCGCCCAGGATGACGCGCTGTGCTTGCCCTGGCGGCGTTCGCCTGCCAGCGACACCCGCGCCCCCTAAGCCGCAAGGGGAGGAGCTCTTGACTATCGCGCCGCTCGGCCCTGGGCTCGTCGGGCTCGGCGCCAAGACCCACGAGAGCTTCGCGCTCGAGCAGTACTTCCTCGCGGCCTTCGGTCCCACACGCGAGTGATTGGCAACGCGCCATCGCGAGCGGGACCTCGACCGAGATGAGCGACCTGCTGGTGGATGATGGCGGCTTCGGTGTTCGGCAGTGCTGCTCCGCTTCGGCTGATCGGCGTAGGAGAAGATGGCGTGGTCGACATGCCCGAGGTGTCAGCCGCGGTCGAGCCGCTAGATCTCGCGCTCGACCCGAGAGGGGGCATCTACGTTCACATTCCACCACTTGGGTTTGCCTGGTTACGACGTCGAGCTACCCGAGGTCGCGATCGAAACCACGCCCGCGCAGGTGGCCCGGGGCCGCCGCCTTGCTGGCATGATCTGCGGCCGCTGCCACGGAGACGGTTCGCGAGTGCCCTGGCGAGGTCGCGAGCTGGTCGAGTGGGCGCCCACGTTCGGACCCCTGTGGTCGGCCAACATCACCGCGCATCGCGGCGCAGGCATTGGTAGGTGGAGCGACGCGGAAATCGCCGCGCTCGTTCGTACCGGCGTGCATCCAAAGAAGGAGCGCCATGTGCCGTGGATGCTCGCGCTGCATGCGCCGTGTAGTGATCGTGGGCGACGTTTCGATCCCGGCAGCACGCAGCCCCGGTTCGCCACCGCCAGCGCGCCGTTCGCTGGTCGAAACGGTTAGTCGCGATTCCGTAGTCGCCCCGACCCAGTTGCGCTGCGCGCACACGAGTTCGACGGTGGCTGCGAGATGCGGGGCCGGTCGATGATCCCGCTTTCATGCGCGGCGTTGCCGAGGCGCGCGACCGCCCTGGCGCTGGCACTGTGGCTGCGGGATGCGAATGCTGGATCGGCGCCGCACGCCGACTCGATGTCGGTTGCCCCGCGCGGCGCGCCGCAGATCTGGTGTGGTGACGGCATCGTCGGCGGCGAGGAGGCCTGCGATCTCGGCATCGGCAATACGGTGGGCCGCGACTGCACGTCCAAGTGCACGATCCCTGTCTGCGGGGACGGCTTGCGCGCCCCGGCGGAGGCCTGCGACGACGGCAACGGCACCGCGCTCGATGGGTGCTGGCAGTGCCAGCTCGAAGCGGCTCCGGTTTGGGAGCAGGCGATCGAGGGTCACGCGCCGCAAGGGGAGGAGCTCTTGGCGATCGCGCCGCTCGGCCCGGGGTTCGTCGGGCTCGGCGCAAAAACCAACGAGAGCTTCGAGTTCGAGCAGTACTTCCTCGCGGCCTTCGGTCCCGCTGGCGAGGTGATTTGGGAACGCGCCATCGCGAGCGGGGCCTCGACCGAGATGAGCGACCTGCTGGTGGATGATGGGCTCATCATCGTCGTCGGGCATACGCTGGTGGACGGAACACCCCAGGCGTTGGTCGCGGCATTCTCCGAAGATGGAAGCCCCGCGTGGATGCACAGGCTCGATGACGCGGCGCGCAGGGTGAGGGTGAGGGCGGCGGTGGCGTTGGGCGACGGCGACATCGCGCTGGCTGGTGGGTTGGACATCGCTGGCTCTCCGGTGGACGACCCTTGGCTCGCGCGGCTCGATCGCGACTCGGGCTCGTTGTCATGGACGATGAACCTCGGCGACGGTGTCCCGGGCGAGTCACGGGCCATCGCGCTCGATCCACCGAGAAACCGGGTCATCGTGGCGGCTTCGGTGTTCGACGGTGCTGCACCGCTTCGGCTGATCGGGGTAGGCGAGGATGGCGTGGTCGACATGCCCGAGGTGTCGGCCGCGGTCGAGCCGCTAGATCTCGCGGTCGACCCGATGGGGGGCATCTACGTGCTGGGACAGACGTGGACGGGTGGCCGACCCTGGCCGTTCGTCCCGGTGCTGCTGCGCTTCTCGGCCGATGGCGCACTCGAGTGGTCGAAGGAGGTCGCGACCAGTCGTGTTTACGACGTGGCGGTGCTGGCTGACAGCGGTCAGATCGCCATGGCGGGCATGCAACTCACGCAGCCGCTTGCCGTGCAGGCTCCCTGGGATCAAGACGCGTGGTTCGGTGTCTCGGACCCCGACGGCGAACTGGTGTGGGCTGCGCTGTTCGACGGGCCCAATCACCTCCGCGATTCGGCGTCGAGCCTGCTCGATCGAGGGCAGCAGGTGGTGCTGGCCGGTTTCCAGAGCCGCACGCTGCGCGGCCAGGATGCTTGGATCGCCGCGCTCCGGATCCCGGCCCAAGTGCAGGCGCCACCCATCGTCACTCGTCCACGCACGGCCCTCGTGGATGCCCCCTGGGCGAGTCCTGCCCCGCGGCCGGCGATGGGTCGCGCGGGCGTCACGATCGCGGCCTACGCCCCACGCGCGGGCGCGGTGTTCGTGGAGTTCGGTGGCGGCGAAGTTGGGCCCGGGCAGGACGGCAGGCAGGGCACCTCGCCCTGCGCAACCAGTGCCGCGGTCATGCCGGGCCTGCCCGTCGAGCTCGCACAGGCCGAGGGCATCGTGGCGCGCATGCAAGAGCTGTTGGAACCCTATGCGGTCGAGGTCTACGCATTCGATCGCCCGCCCGCCTATTTGCCGTACACGACTGTGATGCTCGGCGCGCAGGCCGAGCAGCTCGGATTCCCGGAGCATACGCTCGGGTTCACCTGCGAAGTCGACTGCGGCGACGCGAGCAGCGTGGACCTCACCTTGGCGTTCGACGATGACGAAGCAACGCTGGCCGTGACCGCGGTCCACGAGCTCGGTCACACCTGGGGACTCGATCATGTCTCGGATCCAGCGTCGGTGATGTCACCATTCGCAAACGCCGACTCGGCCGCGTTGGGCGGAGGATGCCTCCCGCTGTCCGACGAAACCGGCGAGATCCTGTGCGGAGAAGCGCACGCGAAGTTCTGCGACGCTGGCTCGCAGGACAGCCACGCCGAGTTGCTCGCGCGGTTCGGAGCCCGCACGCCGGACACCGAACCACCGCGGCTCACGCTGCACGCCCCGGCGGACGGCGACTCGGTTGTCGTCGGGCAGGCCGTCACGGTGGCGCTCGAGATCGAGGACAACATTGCGCGCGCCGGTGGCCGCATCGAAGTCCCTGCGCTCGGCGCCCAGCTCGTCGTTGCGGACGGGCGGCAGGATCGCGAAATCTGGCTTCCGCTCGGCGAGTTCGAGCTACGGGTCGAAGCGATCGATGCTGCCGGCAACGAGACCCATCGCAGTATCACTGTGAGCGTGATCGACGGCAGCGACAGTGGGAGCAGCGGTGGCGACGGCGGGAGCAGCGGTGGCGACGGCGAGAGCACGGCTGGCGGGGATTCGGACGAGCCGGCCTTGATGCCCGCGCCCGACGATGGCTGTCGCTGCGCAACGGATACGAGGACGCGGGGTTTCGGGTCGCTCGTGGCGGTCACCGCCCTCATCATCGTTGGTGTGCGACGGCGGCGGCGGACCCCTCGCCCCAAGCACCCTGGCGGTCGACACGGGCAACCTGCTCTGGTTCGCGCGCGCCGTTTGGTCGGACGATTCGTTCTTCGAAAACACCTGATGAGCGATTGACAACCCGTGCCGCCCTGCGGCAGCGTGTTCCGCATGGCGTGGATGTTGGTGGCGTCCTACGTCGCCGCGCTTGGTGTGCGCGGTTCGGTACGTTCATCAGAACCGCCGCAGCCCAACCTCGATGTGCTCACGACGGTGGGGATCACGGTGGAGCAGCATGGAGGGTGTGGCGAGGGTGCATTGGCACCGAAGATCGCGGGCCTGCTGGCGCGCTCCGCGGTGAGGGCGCGCCCACCGTGGCGGGTCGTCGCTGAGTTCATCGCGTCGCGGCCGTCGGGATGGACGGTCTCGATCCGGACCGAGCGCGGGGACAACCGTGCTTCCACCCGAGCGCTGCAAGCAGAGGATTGCCTCGCGGGGGCCGAGGCTGGCGCCTTCGG
>CADEGN010000186.1 GCA_902826865.1 uncultured Myxococcales bacterium | reverse complement strand
ACCAGCCCGTTGGCGGCGGCGCGCTCGTGCAGCACGAGGAGCGCCATCGCCCGGGTACGGTAGGTGAGGCGCACGAGGCCGCCGCCGATTACAGCGGGGCCGCAGATTTCCCGGTGGCACCCCGGCCGCGGGTGGGACAGACCCGGCGTCGGCCGCTTGACGCAGCCCGACAATTGCGGCGCAAGCGGCACGGGCACGCTATGTTGAGATGGACGTGCGGTGCTCTCGGTTGCGAATCGCTCGGTATCTCGTTGCGGTGTTCACGTTCGCGTGCGGGTCAACGCCCCCGAAACCGGCGCAAACAGCCCAGGCTCCCGCCACACCGGCAGCGACGCCGGCAGCGACGCCGGCGGCGGCGCAGTCAACGGCCGCCGCGCCCGCGTTTCCCGTTGTCACGCCCGCGAGCGCAGCCGCGCACGCGCATGTCCAGGCGCGCCTGCTCAGCGGCCAACTGCCCGCGTCCGAGCTCGTCCACGACACAGCGATCGTCGACCCGAGCGGCCACGCCCTCGACGGATTCCATGGCGCGTTGCGCCGACTCGCGGCCGGTGACGACGCCGATGGCAAGGTTCGCGTCGTCGCCTACGGCTCGTCGAGTGTCGCTGTCGACCGCTACACCGGCTACTTGCGTGGATACCTGCAATCGCGCTTCGGCGACGGCGGGATCGGATTCGTCGCCGTGGTGCCGCTGTGGAAGTGGCACCGCCACAACGAGGTGAGTCTGGCCGCCTCGCGCGGCTGGACCATCGAACACGTACAGAAGAAGAACCTCCGCGAGGGCGGACACGCAGGCCTGCTCGGCGCCGTCGCCGTGGCGTCGCGCAAGAAGGTCAGCGCCACCGTTGGCCAGGCCGGGCGCGAGTGGTTCACGCCCCTCGCGAAGAACACCGCCGTCGAGCTCCACTACTTGCGCCAACCCAAGGGTGGAGGATTCACCGCGGCCATCGGCAAGGATAAGGCGACCACTGTGCGCACGCGTTCGGACGCGATCGCGGCAGAGGTGCTCGCATTGTCCGGCGGCGGTCCGCTGCACGTCCGGCTCACCGGCGACGGTGAGGTCCGACTGCTTGGCGCACGATTCGAGCGCCCAGAACCAGGTGTGGTCGTGGACACGCTCGGCGTCGGCGGGACCCGGGCAGCCAACATGTTGGCCTGGGACGAGACGATGTGGACAGCCGCGGTCGGCCGGCACCCCCCCGATCTCTACATATTGGCCTACGGCGCCAACGAGAGCGTCGACGAGGAAGAACCGATCGAAACCTATCGGGCGAACCTCGAGATCGTCTTGACCCGGTTCGCCACCACCCTGCCCGGGGCAAGCTGCCTCTTGGTGGGCCCGGTCGATTTTCCCGTGCAAGACGCAGCGACCAAGCAGTGGGTCCCACGCGCGCGACTGGACGCGATTATCAACGTGCAGCGGGATCTCGCCGCCGCACACAAGTGCGGCTTCTTTGATACCCGCGCGTTCATGGGTGGACCCGGAAGCATGGACGCGTGGGTGGTGGCGCAGCTGGCGAAGGCGGATCACCTGCACTTCACGAAGCCGGGCTACCTCCACCTCGGCCGCGTGCTCGCCGACGCACTGATGGCGGACTACGATCGCGGCACGGCGCCCGGCCAAGGCGCGTGAACGTCACGCCGGCGCGTCGTCGCCGTTGCCGTCGTTGCCGTCGTCGCCGTCGTCGGCATCACTCGGGGGTGGTCCGGGCACGACGGTCTGTGGTTCGGTGACCGTCCGGGAAGGCGACTCACTCTCGACGGCCTGGGCGTCCACAAGCGCACGCTGCCACTCCGGGACCTCCTGCCCATCCCCGTTCGCGCCCGCGTCACCGCCGGCCTCGGGTCCTTCCTCCTCCTCCTCCTCGACGAGCTCGAGATCCTCTTCGTCGAGCAGCTCCAGATCCTCGACGTCCTGCGCCTCCGATTGCGGGGCTTCGGTCGACACAAGCGTCGTCCCGGTCCGGCCGGGAATGTCCAGCAACTCGCTGACGCCAGGCATCTCGCTCGCCAGGGCAGCAGCGGCGGCGGCAGGCTCCTGCGGCGCGGCCAGTTCGATCGCGAACCGCGGCGCGGTCTCGACCCACGACGGCGGCGGTTGCTCGGAGGCAATCGGTACATCGATGGGCCCGTGGGCGAATGCAACGCGCTCACGGAGGACGCCGCCCGATGGCGGCGTCGGCGACGGCAACGGTACGCCTGGAGCGGTCTGGTCGGCACCAGGCCTTGAGGACCGGCCAACCCCGCCGCCGCTGCGCGCCACCACGATCTCGCGAGATCCGAGCAATCCCGCCAACTCCGCCTCGAGACCCCGACTGGTCACGTCATGCGCGCGGGCGCGCGCCCACGCGACGACCTGATCGATGTCGGCGTCCACGCCCTCGGCGGCCAACAGCTCGTCGAGCTCCATGGTGTGCCGAGCATACCCCCGAGCCGCTCGCGGGAGCGAGCTTGGTGCTGGCGCGCAAGCGCCACGGGCCCCGGGCCGCGGCGGACGGAGGGCACCGCCGCCGCGATCCCAGGGTCGTGACCGCCGCCGCGCCGTTGTCCCCGGCTCGGCGGCGACCTCCTGACCACCGACCCGTCGGGGTTGTTTCAGCAGACCGTCACATTGTCGAGGCTGGGCCGAGCCACGGCCCGGGCGCCCAACATCGTCGCAACTTCGGACCCACGATCCCGAGATCGCCAGCGGGGCGCTCAGCCCAGCAGGCCCGCGATCGCGGGCGCGGCCGCGGCCAGCGCCTCGGGCAACCCCGCCGTCTTGGGGCCGCCGGCCTGGGCCATGTCGCCACGGCCCCCGCCCTTGCCGTCGATGTGCTGCGCGAGCATAGACACGAGCTTCCCGGCGTCGATGCGGCCGGCCAGGTCTTTGGTGACGGCCACCAGGATCGTCGCTTTGTCCTCCGCGACCGCGCCGAGCACGACGACGCCAGATTTCAACTGGTCGCGCAGCGCATCGGCGGCGGGGCGCAGCCCTTTGGCGTCCGCAACCTCAACCTGGCGGACCAACAGCTTCACGCCGGCGACTTCCACGACGGCCGCGCCGTCGCCCGCGCCGCCCCCCATGGCGATCTTCTGCCGGAGTCGCTCGATCTCCTTCTGGCTGCCCTTGAGATCGGCCTGCACCTTCTCGATGCGCTGAGGAACCTCGGCGATCCCATGGGCGTGCACTTGATCGCGCACGCGATCGACCAGAGCCACGATGTCTTGGAGGTAGGTGACCGCGCCAATTCCTGTCACGGCTTCGATTCGGCGCACGCCCTGGGCCACGCTGCCCTCGGACACGATCGCCAACGAACCGATGTCGCCCGTGCGATCGACGTGGGTACCACCGCACAACTCGGTACTGGCGGCGAACTGCACCACGCGAACGCGCTCGCCGTACTTGGCCTCGAACAAGCCGATGGCGTTTCGCGCCTTGGCCTCGTCCATTGTCTGTTGGCGCACATCGGCGGCAACGTTGGCGAGGATCATCTCGTTCACCGTGAGCTCGATCCGGCGGCGTTCCTCGGCCGTCACGGCACGATTGTGGCTGAAATCGAAGCGCAGGCGATCGGGCGTGACCAGCGAGCCCTTCTGCAGCACGTGCTCGCCGAGGTGTTTGCGCAGCGCGTGGTGCAGCAGGTGCGTAGCACTGTGGTTGCGACGAATAGCATCGCGACGGGCCACATCCACGGCCGCGACCACGCGGTCGCCGACCTTCACGTGCCCACCGGCGAGACGGCCACGATGCACGTGCATCCCCGCCACGGGTTTGATCGTGTCGGTCACCGTGACAACTGCGGCGCCCGCCTCGAGCGTGCCGAGATCACCGATCTGACCGCCGCTCTCCCCATAAAACGGCGTACGGTCGAGGACGAGCTCGACCTCATCACCCGGACCCGCGGTCTCGACTCGGCGCCCGCCGACCACCAGCGCGGTGACCTGCCCCGGCGCCGACGTCACGTCGTAACCGAGGAACTGTGAGTCACCGACGTCGGCGTGAAGCGCGAAGTACACATCGGCCACCGCCCGTTCTTGGCCGAGCTCCCCGTCACCTGCGCCCCCGGCTTGGCGCTCGCGCAGCGCGACCTCGGCCGCAGTCTCGTCGAGCGCAAGACCGTGCTCGGCAACGATCACCGCGGTCAGATCGAGCGGGAAGCCATAGGTGTCGTACAGATCGGCCGCGACCGCAGGGTCGAATCCCCTACGGGTTGGATCGTGCTGCTCGATAGCGATCCGCAGACGCCGCAGCCCGCGGTCGAGCGTCCGGCGGAAGGCTTCCTCCTCGCCCCGCACGACCTCCTCGATGGTCGCCGCCCGATCGCGAAGCTCGGGGTAGACGTCACCGAAGCGGGCGACGACCTCGGCGCAGACCTCGTGAAAGAACGGCTTGTCGAGCCCAATCTCGGTGCCGTGCCGGATCGCGCGCCGCATGATCCGACGCAAAACGTAGCTGCGCCCGGCCTTGTCGGGGAACACCCCATCGGCGACGAGGAATGCCGTCGCCCGCGCGTGATCGGCAATCACGCGCAGCGGGGCTTCTCCTTTGTCGATCGGACGCCGCGCGCCGGCTAGCACACGCGCGCGCTCGACCAACGGCGAGAGCAGATCCGTCTCGTAGTTCGATCCTACTCCTGCCACGGCGGCCGCTACGCGCTCGAGTCCCGAGCCGGTGTCGATGCTTGGCTTGGGCAACTTCGTCATCGATCCGTCGGGGTGCTTCTCGTACTGCATGAATACGAGGTTCCACAGCTCCACGTACGCGTCGCTCTCGTGCGCCGGACCGCGTCCAGTCACCCCGGCGAGACCGGGAGCCTCGGCGTCGCGGAACAAATGGATCTCCGAGCACGGCCCGCATGGCCCGGTGTCGCCCATCGCCCAGAAGTTGTCGGCCGCGCTGCAGCGGTAGATTCGATCCGCGGGCACGAACTCGCGCCAGAGCTCAGCGGCCTCCTCGTCGGCCGGGGCGTTCTCGCCGGTGCCATCGAACACGGTGACCGCCAAGCGTGCAGCGGGCAACGCCATCTCGCCCGTGAGAAACTCCCACGCCCAACGGATCGCGTCGGCCTTGAAGTAGTCGCCGAACGAGAAGTTCCCGAGCATCTCAAACCACGTATGGTGGCGCGGCGTGAACCCGACGTTGTCGAGATCGTTATGCTTCCCGCCGGCGCGCACGCACTTCTGCACCGTCACGGCGCGGGTGTACTCGCGACGCTCGCGGCCGGTGAATACGTCCTTGAACTGATTCATCCCGGCGTTGACAAACAGCAGCGTCGGATCGTTGCGCGGTACGAGCGAACTCGACGGCACGTGGGTATGCCCGCGCGTCGCGAAGTACTCGACGAACCGGCTGCGGATGGTGTGAGCGGACAAGGGCGCCATGGCGGTCTCGGCCGCGGAGCATAGCGCGTGCGTACCGCGCGGGCTGCCCGGGGCCAGAACCGGCCGCGCGAACCCCTGCGGGCCAAGCCGGCGGATTCGGACGCGCCCGCGACCTCCGACCGGCGATACGCCCCCGCTACGGGAACGAGTTGTCGACCTCGATGCCGGGCAACGCCCCGCCACCCGACACGCCGCGGAAATACAGCGCGAAGTCATCGGGTGTCGTCGACGCCCCGAGCGCAACCTCGTACGTCACCAGCTGGCGGTGGACGAGATCAGCCAACGACTGATCGAACGTCATCATCCCGTAGGGCTGGGTACTCTCTTTGATCGCGTCGGTGATCTCGTGCCCGCGGGCTCCGTTGGCGATGAGCTCGCGGATCCGCGGCGTGTTGATCATGATCTCGACGGCCGGGATCATCCCTCGTCCATCGGCCCGCGGAAGCAGGCGCTGCGAAACGACCGCGCTCAGGATCGACGCGAGCTGCAACCGCACGGCATTTTGCTGATGCGGCGGGAACATCTGCACGATGCGGTTGATGGTCTCCTGCGCGTCGAGGGTGTGCAGGGTCGAGAACACCATGTGGCCGGTCTCGGCCGCGAGCAGTGCGGTTTGAATGGTCTCGAGGTCGCGCATCTCGCCCACAAACACCACGTCGGGGTCTTGCCGAAGCGCCGAGCGCAGTGCGGAACTGAAAGTGTTGGTGTCGAACCCGAGCTCTCGTTGATTGATCACCGAACGGTGATCGCGAAACACGTATTCGATCGGATCTTCGATGGTGATGATATGGGCCGCGCGCTCGAAGTTGATGAGGTTGAGCAACGACGCCATCGTGGTCGACTTGCCCGAGCCGGTAATTCCTGTAACGAGCACGAGGCCACGGGCCTCGCGCCCCAGCTCGCGCACGCGAGCTGGCAGGTTGAGCCGTTCGAAATGCGGTACGTCCGCGGCGATGACGCGCATGACCATGCCGGTCTCGCCGCGCTGGCGGAACACGTTGACGCGGTAGCGCAGACCATCCGAGGTTGCGTAGGCCAGGTCGACCTCGTGGTCGCGCATGAACTTCTCGTGGATCGCCTCGTTCATGATGTTGACAGCGAACGTCATCACAACGTCGCTCGTCATCGGCGGGACATCCTTCAGCGTGCGAAGCACACCGCGGATGCGGAACACAGGTGGAAGCCCAACCTTGAGGTGGACATCCGAGGCTCCGAGCTTCCGCGCGGCCTGCAGCACGCGATCGAAGATCTCGTTCATGCCTGTCTACCGTAGCATCAGTGTCGCCCTGCGCGCGCCTGCGCGACCGCTCGACAAGGTCGCACCCAAGCCCCAAAGGCGAACGCGGCCGCGCGAGGACGCCATTGTCGGGAAAAGGGCCACGGGCCGGGACGGCGAAAGAACGCCGAGAGCCGCCTTTGTGTCCGCTTTGGTGCCTTGACGCGTTGCGGCTGCGCGGGCGACCCTAGGACCCGATGCCGGCTCGGCTATCGTGCGTGGCCGCACCCCTGCTGTGGCTCACCGGCTGCGCGCGGGTGGGTGGACCCTACGACGGCGCCGAGATTTCTCCGAACACCGAGGGTATAGAGGCCAGCGCCGAAAACGGGGCGACGCTCGGCGCCACCACGGGTGCGAGCGCGGCGACGACGACCCCGGCGACCGGCCCAGGCACGACCGTTGGAACGACAACCGGCGGGAGCGACAGCGCGGCGGATACAACCGCCGGCGGTAGCACCGGAGCTTCGACGAGCGAGGGCGGACCCGGAACCACGACAACCGACCCGACCACCGGTGCGCCAGGAACCACGTCGGAGACGACCACAGATGGCACGACGACTGCGGGTGCCACGACCGCGGGCACCTGAAAGCCGGCAGCGCGCGGGCCCTCAGATGAGCGTCAGGAGCTTACCCTTGAGGTAGCGCCCCTCGGAAAACGCCGGCGGCACCGGGAAATCCGGGGGCAGGCCGCACTCCCCGATGATCGCGACATCGCGACCGCCGGCGACGGCCCCAAGCCCGATCGCCTGGAGTAGTTCCTCTTCGGCGAGCTTGCTCGCGTTGCTGATCGCCAATAGCAGGCCGTCGGGCGCCAGTACTGGGACGATGGCGCGGACAAGATCCTCCCAGTTGCGCAGGGCCGAGAAGACCTTGTTGCCCACCCGCGAGAACGGCGGCGGATCGACCACCACCAGATCGAAGCGCTCGTTCCGCACACGTAGCCGCTCGAGGTGCTTGAACACATCACCGTCAAGCGGCGTGCAGGCACCGGGATCGAGTCCGCTGGCCTGGAGGTTCTGCCGACAACGCGCATGCGAGCGCGCGGCCGCATCGACGTTGAACACGGCCGTGGCCCCGCCACGAACCGCTCGCATCCCGAACGCGCCCGTGAATGAAAACAGGTTCAGCACACGGCGACCGGCGGCCAGGGACTCGAGCATGCGCCGGCCCTCGCGGAGGTCGAGAAACAGCCCGGGTGACACCGGCGCGGTGACATCCACGACGAACACCAAGCCATCTTCGGCGATCGAGAACTCGGGCGGTGCGGTCTTGCCCGCGAGGTGGAACGCCGGAGGGCGACGATCATCGGCCGAGACCGGGCGCAACCGATCTTGGAGGTAGATGCCGGCGGGCTCGAACTGCTTGACCAAGATCGGGACCAGCGTGTCGAGCCAGGCCTCGGCCGCGCGCGAGTACTTGTAGATCAGCAGGAAGTCGCCGAGTCGATCCACCGAAAGCCCGGGCAGACCGTCGCCTTCTCCGTGGATGAGTCGGCACGCGCTGCGAACGCCCTCGCCGAGATGACGCTGGCGCAACGCGGCCGCTTTCGCGACGCGATCCTCGATCAGGCCGGCATCCCACGCGAAGTGCTCTTCGCGGCTGACGATGCGCAGCGCGATCGCTCCCTCGGGCTCGAACAGACCCCAGCCAACCACACCGCCGTGATCATCCGCCACCCGCAGGCAGGTGCCCGGCGCGACGTCGGCTAGGTCGCGCAGGAGCGAGTCGCGAAACACCCACGGGTGACCCGATAACAGCCCACGCACCGCCGGCCCCGCGAGTTTCACTGCGCCGCCATCGGCACTGCGGCGCCGCAGCGGCGGGCCGGCGCGCCCCGCCGACGGTCGTCGCCCGCGCCCGCCGCGGTATTCGTCGCTTCCGCCCTGTCTCGCTGCCACGTTGGTGGCGCGGACCATAGCGGGATCGGGCCCGCGCGGCAAAGTGCGCTGCCCGCCGCGCTGCCACCACGCCGGCACCCCTCGTCGCCGACCTGGTTTGCGCGCCCGCCTGCCGAACCGTACGATGGAACCCCTCCACCTCCGGCGAGGGCCCCCGGGCCGCATCGCTCCCGACTGCCCCGGGCTTGAGGGCAGGAGCCCTACGGATCCCGCGAGATGGCCAACGACCGCATCGGCGAAATCCTCGTCCGCGAGAGCATCATCTCCGCCGATCAGCTGCGGCAGGCCCAGGCCGACACCCGCAGTTCCGGCAAACGCCTGGCCTATAGCCTCGCACGGCTCGGCATCCTCGGAGAGAAGGAGCTCACGGACTTCATGGCGCGCCAGTACGGCGTGCCAGCGATCAGCCTGTCGGAGTTTGAAATCGATCCCGAAGTGATCCAGCTGATTCCGAAAGAGGTTGCGTCCAAGCACACTGTGCTTCCCGTCCAGCGCGCCGGATCGACCCTGATCGTGGCGATGGCCGACCCATCCAACATCTACGCGATCGACGACCTCAAATTCCTCACCGGCCTCAACATCGAGCCGGTCGTAACCACCGACGCGGCGATCGAAGAAGCAATCGTCCGTTACTACGATCAGCCCGACAAGCTCAACTCCTACGACGAGGTCATGGGCGACCTCGACATGCAGGAGATTGGTTTCGCCGACGAGCTCGACGACGACTTCAACGCCCTCGACAGTCAAGCCGAGGCCGAGCAAGCCCCGGTGGTCAAGCTCTGCAACCTCGTGCTTCTCAACGCGATCAATAAGGGCGCCTCCGACATCCACGTCGAGCCGTACGAAAAGGCCTACCGCGTCCGCTATCGCATCGACGGCGTGCTCCACCAGGAGATGACGCCTCCGCTCAAGCTCCGCAACGCGATCACGAGCCGCATGAAGATCATGGCGTCGCTCGATATCGCGGAGCGGCGCCTGCCCCAAGACGGTCGCATCAAGCTCAAGATCGGCCGCAATCGTGAGATGGACTTTCGCGTGTCCACCTTGCCGACGCTCTACGGCGAGAAGATCGTCATGCGCTTGCTCGACCGCGACAAGCTCGAGCTCGACATGACCAAGCTCGGCTTCGAGGGCGCGCCGCTCAAGCTGTTCAAGGACAATATCAATCGGCCCTACGGGATGTGCCTCGTCACCGGTCCCACGGGGTCCGGAAAAACCACCACTTTGTACTCCGCGCTATCGGAACTCAACTCGGGGGAGGTCAACATCTCCACCGCCGAAGATCCGGTGGAGTACAACCTGATGGGCGTCAATCAAGTGCAGATGCACGACGACATCGGCCTGAACTTCGCCGCCGCCCTGCGCTCATTTCTGCGTCAGGATCCGGACATCATCATGGTCGGCGAGATTCGTGACTTCGAGACCGCCGAGATCGCGGTCAAGGCGGCACTCACGGGCCACCTGGTGCTGTCCACGCTCCACACCAACGATGCGCCTTCAACCATCAACCGTCTGCTCAACATGGGCGTGGAACCGTTCCTCGTCACGGCGTCGGTGAATATGATCGTGGCCCAGCGCCTGGCGCGGAAGATCTGCAAGGACTGCTCCGCCGAGGACGCCCAAGTCGGTGGGGACGCACTCGTGGACGCCGGCATGAGCCCGGCCGAGGTCAAGGCTTTCACGCCGCGCCGCGGCAAGGGTTGCCGGACGTGCGGCAACACCGGCTACAAAGGCCGCGTGGCACTGTACGAGGTGATGGCCCTAACCGATCCGCTCAAGGACCTCGTCCTGCGCGGGTCCTCGACCGCCGAGCTCAAGGCCGAGGCGATCCGGCTCGGCATGGCGACCCTGCGCCGGAGCGGGCTGAACAAAGTGGCCGAGGGCATGACGACCCTCGACGAGATCGTGCGGGTTACGGCCGCCGACTGAACGCGCGGCGCGTCCCGGCCAGGGCCGGGGGTAGGCGCGGAAGCGTGTGGGGCCAGCCTCCGTACCCGCGGCCGATGGTCCTTCCGCGGCCCACATTGTGCGCTGCAGATTCGCGCCACAAGGACGATTTCGCTACGATGCTGATGCGATCGTCTGTGCTTCGATGACCGTCAACCTCCACCAGTTGCTCGCGGCGATGGTCGAGTCGCGTGCGACCGACTTGCACATCACCACTGGCGCGGCGCCAATGCTCCGCATCGACGGCGATCTCGTCCCGCTCAAGGTGCCCAAGCTCGGCCCCACCGAAACCAAACAACTTTGCTACTCGATCCTCAACGAGAAGCAGAAGCAGCGCTTCGAGGAGGATCTCGCGCTCGACCTGTCGTTCGGTGTCAAGGGCTTGGCCCGGTTTCGCGCCAACATCTTCCAGCAGCGAAACACAACATCGGCAGCGTTTCGGCTGATTCCGTACGAGATCCCGCCCTTGGACGCGCTTGGCCTCCCGCCGGTGGTCCGCACGCTCACGCAGAAGCCACGCGGACTGATTCTCGTGACCGGACCGACGGGTTCGGGCAAGAGCACGACGCTGGCGTCGATGATCGACTGCATCAATCGCGAACTTCATGGCCACATCATCACGATCGAAGATCCGATCGAGTATCTGCATCAGCACGGGACGTGCATCGTCAATCAGCGCGAAGTCGGGGCCGACACCAAGTCGTTTCACTATGCACTGAAGCACGCGCTGCGCCAGGACCCCGATGCCCTCCGGCCGGGCGAGAGGCGGGATGGGGAGACGATGGAGTCAGCGTTGGCGATGGCCGAGACCGGTCACCTGACGTTCGGGACCCTCCATACCAACTCGGCGGTGCAGAGCATCAACCGCGTCATCGACATGTTCCCCGCACACCGTCACTCGCAGGTGCGAACACAGCTCAGCTTCGTGCTTGAAGGCGTGCTGTGCCAATCGCTGCTGCCAAAGATCGATGGCGGCCGAGCGCTGGCGGTCGAGGTGATGGTACCCACCGATGGCATCCGCGCGCTCATCCGCGACGCAAAGATCCACCAGGTCTACTCGCAGATGCAGCTCGGTCAGGCCACCCACGGGATGCAGACATTCAACCAGTCACTCGCCGACCTAGTCGGCCGCGGCCTCGTCACGGCCGACGTGGCGATGCGACGCTCAAGTGAGCCGAACGAACTTCGCGGACTGCTCGAGTCCGGCAAGGGCGTACTGCACAACCGGCGCTGACCGGAGGAAACGAGGCGAACTCCGATGCCGACGTACAACTGGGAAGCAAGGACGAAGGACGGCCTGGTGCGCTCGGGGACCCTCTTTGCCGACAACGAAGACGCCCTCGCTGAGCGCCTGCGCGCCCAGGGCATGACCGTCGCGAAGGTGAAGAAGAAGGCGGCCGAATACCAGCTGCCGACGATTGGCACCGGCGTCAGTCTCAAGGACATGGTCGTGTTCAGCCGAACGTTTTCGACCATGATCGACGCCGGTCTGCCCATTGTGCAGTGCCTCGACATGCTGTCGACGCAGTCGGAGAACCTGCGGTTCCGCAAGGTCCTCGCCGGCGTCAAGAATGAGGTCGAGACCGGCAAGTCGCTGTCGGAGGCGCTGGGCACGTTCCCGCGGGTATTCGACGACCTCTACCGCAACCTGGTCGCGGCCGGCGAGGCGTCGGGCGTGCTCGACGTCATCTTCCGCCGTTTGTCGACCTACCTCGAGAAGGCCGCCAAGCTCCGCCGCCAGGTGCGCAGTGCCAGCGTGTACCCGGCCGTGATCATGCTCGTCGGCATCATCGTGGTGCTCGTGATGATCACGCGGGTGTTGCCCGTGTTCGAGAAGATGTTCAAGGACCTCGGGGCCGGCAGCCTTCCCGCGCCGACTCGCTTCGTGCTCGCGATCAGCCATGGTGTCATCGAGTACGGGTTGTTCCTCGCGGTCGGCGTGATCGGACTGATCGTCGGGTTCGTCATGCTCCTGCGGACCGAGCGTGGGCGCTACGCCTTCGACGCCGTGATGCTACGGTTGCCGATCATCGGGCCGGTCTTGCGCAAGATCGCGGTCGCCCGCTTCACCCGCACCCTCGGGACGCTTCTGTCCTCTGGCGTGAACATCCTCGAGGCCCTCGATATCGTCTCGAGGACCGCCGGAAACAAGGTCGTATCCCGGGCAATCGAGTATGCGCGGGGCCAGATCAGTGAGGGCAAAGACATCGCCACCCCGTTGCTCGAAACGGCTGTGTTTCCACCGATGGTGGTGCAGATGATCGGCGTCGGCGAACAAACCGGCGCGATGGACGACATGCTGCAGAAGATCGCCGACTTCTACGAGGACGAGGTCGATACCGCGGTGTCGGCGATGACGTCGCTACTCGAACCGGTGATGTTGGTGTTCCTCGGCGGCATCGTGGGCGGCATGCTGATCGCCATGTACATGCCGATCTTCGAGGTCGCGAACAGCATTCAATAAGCGCTGTCGCGCTCCTGCGCCGTGTCTGCACCATCATCGACGACTCCACGCTCCGGGCCCCCGGCGAACTCGGTTCGGCGGGCGCACGAGCGCCGCATCGCCTACTTCATGTTGTTTCGGCTCGGCATGCTGACGGTCTTCACGGTCCTGGCGGGCGTGCTGGCTGTGACTTCAGATTCGAGCCTCCAAGGCCGCAAGGCCTTACCTGTGTGGGTCACGCTGGTCGTGGGCTACGGGGCAACGATCGCCTACGCACGTCTGCTGCCACGCGCTCGCGATCTCACTGTGATCGCGTGGATTCAGACCGGAATCGACATCGGGCTCTCGGCCGCCGCCGTTCAGTTCACCGGGGGCCTCGAATCTGGCCTGGTGCTGCTCTACTTGATCTCGGTACTGGGCGCCGCGACGATGGGTGGTCGGCGACTCGCATGGGCCGCGGCGGCCACGTCGGCAGCTGTCTACGTCAGTGCCAGTGCGCTTGAGGTCGGCGAAATGCTGCGCCCAAGCACGCTGTCCGGGGACTACCTGCCCCCGAACACGGCCGACGCAGCGATCATCGTTGTGAGATCGATGGCGGCACTCGTTGGCGTGGCGCTCCTCTCTTCGTACCTCGCCGGTCAGCTCCAGTCCAGCGTGTCACAGGTCGGCAACCTGCGGGCGCTCAACGAGAACATTGTACGGTCCCTCAGCTCGGGCCTGCTCACCGTCGATCGAGATGGACGACTCCTCTACTTCAACCCTGTCGCGCGCCAGATCCTCGAGCTCCGGGACGAACAGATCGGCGGCCAGCTGCTCGCGATCCTGCCCGGAATTGTCAGCGGCAGCAGAACCGCAGGTCGAATCGACATCCAACACATCGCGCCGAGCGGCCGCGCGCTGCACATCGGCCTGACGCGCACGCCGCTCCGCGACGCAGACGGCCTGCCGATCGGGGAGGTCATCAACTTCCAGGACGTCACGCGGCTGCATGATCTTGCCCAGCGAGTGCGGCGCAACGAGCGACTCGCCGCCGTCGGCGAATTGGCCGCGTCGGTCGCCCACGAGATCCGCAATCCGCTGGCGGCTATCTCGGGCTCGGCGGAGTTACTCGTCGGCGGTGCGGCCAACGACGAAGACCGCCGGCTGCTCGCGATCATCCGCCGCGAGAGCGCGCGGCTGTCCGACATGGTCTCGGATCTGCTGGCTTTCACCCGGCCGCGGCACCCAGAACCGATACGCGTGGATCTCGACCGCGGCGTGCGCGAGACCACCGAGGCGTTCGCAGCCGACCCGACCAATGTCGGGATCACCGTCGTGTTCGATGGCGACCCTGGAGTGGAGGTCGAAGTCGACCCGGTGCAGCTCGGTCAGGTGATGTGGAACCTGCTCCGTAATGCCGCCGAGGCCATGGACGGACGTGGGCGCATCAGGGTCGAAGTTGCGGCCGACGAGGATGAAGCGCTGATTCTCATTCGCGACGACGGTCGCGGGATTCCGCCTGATAGGATCGACACGGTGTTCGATCCGTTTTTCACGACCAAACCCCACGGGACCGGGTTCGGACTCGCGATCGTGCATCGGATTGTCGGTGATAATGGGGGGAGGATCGCCATCGAGTCGGAGCTTGGCCGAGGGACGGTGGTAACCATCGCGTTTCCGCGGGCACAACACCTAAGCGAGGCGTCTTCGAGCGGGCAGCTGATGATGGACTAGAAGCGGTTACTTCGGCTTTCAGCCGGAGCCAGCCCGACGCGCGAAATGGTCGTGTTTGTGCGAAGCACCGCACCAGAGTATTCGAGGACGCCGCGGCGGTGGGTTCTCCAGTATTGATGGAGTTGCCCCCGCAAAACCGGACACGTTTCAGCTCGCGTGAAGGCGGCGGGATTGCGTGGATCGCGGCCTACCGGCCGCGGTCGCCCGTCGCAAATGCCCGCCCACGCCAGCGCGGGTCACAAGCGCGTCAACTACTCGCCGCAGCTCGTGACCGTGCTGCTGGTGCCGGCACGACCAGGCACTGACTCCGAGTTGGGCGACAACACCATGGCGAGCGCCAACCGGTCGACGGCGTCACGATCGACGTCCGCAGGCAGGGCGGTCGTCGCCGCCGCCTCGTTCATCGCGTCTTGCAGCCCTCTCGCAGCCCCCAGCAGGTCGTCGAATGACAGCGCACCGTCGCGGATCGCGGCGAGCTCGTCGGCATCGTCACGACGCACGCGCAGGTCGCCCGACGCGAGGACCTCGAGGCCCATGCGCATGAGGCGGATCAGGTGCATGGCGTGTTTGGTGTCGTAACCGTGTCGGCGTTCGAGCTCGGCGCGCGCCGGGTTTCGCTGGCTCTGCCAGGTCTGGTAGGCATCCCAGTGCTTCAAGGCCGCCCGGTACCTCTTCTCGGCGTTCAACGCGGCGACAACG
>CADEGN010000185.1 GCA_902826865.1 uncultured Myxococcales bacterium | reverse complement strand
CGCGACCTGCGTGGTTGCCGCTCGGGCACGGGCACGGGCACGGGCACGGGCACGGAGGAGCGTGACCCCTTACGAGGTCACGCTCCTAGCGGCTAGCAGCGTCGAGAGCTCGGGTCACTAGCGTCCGAAACCATTCCAAAGGTGAACGACGAACGCCCCAACTCGACTCCCCGCACTGCGCAAGCTTCCGATCAGCGACTCATCGAACCAATCGTTCACCGCCGTCGCGACGGTTGCTTCACTGGTGGTCGAACAGGTTGGCGTCTCATGGGGAACGAACACACACATACGAACGTAGCCATCAAGGCCAGGCGTGATTGCGCGTTGGCGGCTCGAGCCCGCACCCACGGGCACCCCGCCCAGCGCGTACGATATTCCTCTCAGCAGCATGTCGGCCTTGCCGGCGTTGCATCCTTCGATGATCACCTTGCCTCCGGGAACAAAGCGTCCTCGCAGGGGAAAGAACACCTTCGCCAGATCTGTGGGTCCGATGCCATCGCGCGCGCCGTCGTAGGCCTTGACCACGGTCGCGCCGAACCGCTGCGTTCCTTCCCCGAATTTCTCGGCCCTGCCGTGATCGACGATCCATAGCCTGCGGATTCTCTTGTCCGGCTGCAGGCGCTGGAGGATGAGTTGGACCATGTTGTGCGCGTCGTTGATGCGGATGTAATCCATGCCAGCGATGGCGGCCAGGGCCGCGCCGAATTCCATGGCCGCTTCCCCAATACCCCCGATGATCCAGAGGTCGAGTCCTTCATCGTTGGAAGCTTGTGTCTCGGTCATGGATGAACGCAGTCGGTCCGAACAAAGCGGAAAGCCTCAGGCAAGGTAGTGCGCTGCTTGGTGGAAATCTATCTCCGGGGCGACGAAAACGGCCGATATCCCGCTGAGCGACGCTCCGCGGGCACTAAATGAGAAAACATGTTGGCGTCGGTTACTGAAGCCGCTGCTCGTTTCTCGCACAGGCGGCCTGGGCCGCAAGCGCTGGCCTAGTCCGGGCGAAGGCTGCTATTACCGCCATGCATGATCCCGACCGTGGTGCTCACCATTTTCCTGGTGAACTATGTGCGCGCCGCCATGGTGTTCACGGCCGTCACCTCCGCTCTCGCCGATCAGAACCTGGTCGTGCGAGCCGTGAAGTACCAAGCGATCTCGCCGAGATGGTTCCAGATTCTTGCCCAGCATAAGCCGCAGTTCCTCGACGACGTGGAGGAGGCGTTGCTGCAAGACGTCAAAGATGGCCGCTCCTACCGCTTGGCGTGGTCACAGGGCGACAGGGCGGGTGGCACGGCGCGGTTGGATCTCGTGCCCCAGGACGGCGGCCCGCTTTGGGAACCCTTACGACGCGCGGTCGAACGGGGCCTGATCAACCTAAGGGCAGGGGCTGACGTCTCGTTCAATCAGCTTCGCTACTTCGGCGAGTTTCGCACCATCGACATCGTCGAGCGGCTCGACAGCTGGGTTCCGGAGTTCATCCGCCGAGGCTGGTGAGGCGGAACGCTGGCAGCACGGACCAAAGCACCCTCGCGACTTGGTTATGTAGGAGATCAAAGCGCGACCAGCCGCGTGCGAACGCTGGTGTCGAGCGCCGCAACGGCGGTACTCAGCTGTGTCGCCGCCGCATCAGTCAGCGCGAGCGGAAGATCGACGAAAAGAAGGCCAACGTCGTCGAGGGTGCCGAGCGCTTGCCCAGCGATGTTCACGTTGGACTCGGCAATGACGCGATTGATCTTCGACAACACACCCGGCACGTTGCGATGGACGTTCAGCAGCCGGCAGCCCGGCTTGCCGCGCAGCCCTGGCGGGGGCGGCATATCGAGCTGCGGCAGGTTCACGCAACCCGTCGTGCGGCCGCTCTCGAGAAATCGCCACAACGCTCCGGCGACCTCGAGGCCGATCGCCGCCTGCGCCTCCTCGGTGGAGCCACCGATGTGGGGCGTGAGGATGACGTTGTCGAGGCCTTGAAGCTCGCAGACAAACGGGTCGTTCTCGCCGGCCGGCTCTTGGGGGTAGACGTCAACAGCGGCCCCGGCCAGTTTGCGAGCGTCGAGTACCGCACGTAGTGCGCCGAGATCGACCACCTTGCCTCGGCTGGCGTTGATGAGAAAGGCCTCGGGCTTCATCTTCGCGAGCTCGCGCGCGCCGATCATCTCCCGCGTGAAGCCGGTGTCCGGCACATGCAATGATACGAAGTCTGCGTGGGCGAGAACCTCGTCGAGGTCGGCCGACTGGCGCGCATTGCCAAGCGGCAGCTTGGCCACGATGTCGTGAAACATCACCTGCATACCGAAGGCCTCGGCCAGCACGCTGAGCTGGCTGCCAATGTGGCCGTACCCAATGATGCCCAGCACCTTGCCGCGGACCTCACGGGAGCCCACCGCCGTCTTCGCCCATCGGCCCTCATGCGCGGCTCGGCTTCGCGCCTGCAGTTGGCGGGCAAGCATGATGAGCTCCGCCATGACGAGCTCAGCGACGGAGCGAGTGCTCGAGAACGGGGCATTGAACACACCAACCCCCGAGCCGCGCGCGCACGCGAGATCGATCTGATCGGTCCCGATACAGAAGGCTCCAATTCCGAGTAGGCGGGGCGTGGCCTCGATCACGGCCCGGGTCACGCGGGTCTTGCTGCGGATCCCGACGACCACAGGTCCGTCACCGGGTAGCTCGGCCAACGCCGCGATGAGCTCCGATTCAGACAGACCCTTGTCGATTCGTCGAACCGCGACGTCGTGGCGGGCAAGCTCCTCATCAGCGGAGCGGTGGACTTTCTCGAGCAACAAAGCGTGGGCGCGGGGCACGAGCGGACTATGGCCCACCGTCCGCGCCCTTTCAAACATGGAAACCAGAACCACCACGTCGCGAGGCCAGCGGCGAGGGCGGCACCAGCGAAAGAGAGTCCTTCGGGCGCCGCGCCGCCTGGCACGACGCGGGTGCTGCGGCCACGCCGGAGACGAAAGTGCCGCCCTGGGTCTGCTAGCCTGCCACGCATGGCTGATCCAGCACGGCATGACGGGGATGCGAGCGCCCGCGCTTGGTCCGACCTGGGGCGCACCAAGGGACTACGCGCCCCCGGGTCGGTTGGGCGATCGCACCGCCGTTCCTGCCGGCATCCTTCGCCTCAACAACGGCGACTGGCCATGGCCTGCGCGTGGTCGCTCGGGTTGTGCGTCGTCGCCTGCAAGCGCGAGCGCGCCGAAGATGTCGCGTTCGATCAATCCGAGTCGTTCCCTGGCTTCACGATCGGGCTTCCGGCGGGGGAACGCGCAAAGTCCGAGCGTACCCCTGCGGCGGGCGGGGTGATCATCAAGCGGGCGGGTACGATGGTGGCGGTGGGCTGGCAAGCGGGGCGCATGCGAAAGGAGGATCTCGGACCAGTCGCCGCTGCCCTCCGGGCTGCCATCGGTGCAGGCGGAACCGGCGAGGTGCCCGAAGGCACCGATCTCGTCCTAGCGCCGCCCGACTACGGCATGGAGTTCATGCTACCGACCGACAAGAAGGTCATTTTGGCGATGAGCGTTGTCCAGTGCGTCAAGAGCAACGTCACCGTCACGCTCGCGACGATGGCAGCGCCCGAGAGCGAACGCGCGAAGGCGTTCCACGCCCGGCTGGTTGCGACGCTGCAATGTGGCGACGAATCGAGCGCGATGACGCGCGACCTCGGTTTACCTGCGTTCGATCTGGGCGACGCCATTGCTTACCTGCCGGGTAGCGACCCGCCGGCATACTTCTCGGGCGATGGTGCGCGCTGGTACGTTACGCCAGGGGTCACGTCGATGCGCGCAGCATTCGAACGACCAGAAGCACTTGCCGCGATGATGAAAGGGTCGGGCCTCGAGGTCGTCGATCAGAAGCAAGTGTCCGCGCCGCCAGATTGGCTGCTCAAGCAGCTAACGTTAACGATTGAAGGCGAGTCCAGCACTATGCTCGCCGGCGTTTTGACGTGCGGCGAATCGGCGTTCAGCGTGATGTACTCTCGGGGCGACATGGGTGCGCCCGATCCCGCCGAGGTGCGACGCATCAGCTGTCCCACCACAAACGTCGATCCAGCGACGCTTCCAACCGTGGGGGATCGCATCGGCGGTGCGTGCGAGGGCGGCAACGCGGCGGCTTGCGAGGTGCTCGCGATGATCGTCGACGAGGAGCCGAAACTGCTACCCGATCAAGACGCCACCAAACTCCGCGCCAGGGCGTGCAAGTTGGGTGCGACGCACCTGTGCACGGGCCAGTGAGCACGAGCTCGTCACGTCCCTACTTGAGCAACCGTGCGTAGAGGTCGAAGTCGAATCGCTGCCCGTGGCAAACGCGAAAACTCCGCAGGCAACCTTCGTGCACAAAGCCCGCCCGCAACAGTGTCCGCCGCGAACGCTCGTTGTCGACGCGCACGAACGCGTGCACACGATCGACAAGCCCCGCAGCCAACACCCAGTCGAGCACCGCGGCAACTGCCCGGGACATCACCCCTCGACCCCATTGCGAAGCGACGAGCTCGAATGCCAGCTCCGCCCATCGATGGGTGCGCGACCATTCGTTGAAGCCACACGTTCCCAGCAAGGAATCGTCGCCTACTCGCGCGACGGCCCACTTCGACAACTCGCCCGCGGCCCATCGGCCCTGCGCGCGGCCAATGATCCCATCGACCAACGTGCGCGTGACCTCCGGATAGCTCGTGAGCGCGGTGACTCGCGGGTCCTGCAGATACGCGAATAACGCGTCCGCGTCATCGGCCCGCAACGGACGCAGGCGCACCTCGCCCAGCGCAATTGTCGGCGGACACGCCGCAACGACCTCGCCGCGAATCAGCCCATCGAATGTCGCCACATACCGCGCCGGCTGCAGCTCGCCGTAGCCGAACATCGCGACGTGCACCGCACCGCAGACCGAGCAGCGCACATCGACCGCATGCGCCGTGATTCCGAGGCTCGTGGTTGCACTGCAAAGCTGACCGAGGTGCCGCAACGAGAGCCCGAATGTAGCCACGAGCGCGTCGCGGTCGACGCCTCGGTTACGCACGGCAGTGCGATCATCGAGGACACTTGCAAGCGACAATGGCAGCGCCGCACCGCAGCCGAGGCACGGCGGTGCAATCACGCGGGCCAGGGCATTTGGATCCTCGAATCCGTGATGCAAGATGACCGGGCCTGTGGGGGAGCTGCGAGGGCCTATTGAGGCGTCGATCACACCCACCGGCTCAACGTTCCGGCATATCCGGGTCGCACAACCGCTCGACGCTCATGCTGACCGAGCCAAGGTTGTCGTCGCAAGGAATGTCCGCCCAGTAGCAGGAGAGCGAGCCTCCGACGACGGAGAAGTCTTGGGTGGGGGCCATCAGGGCCCCAAACGCCTCCGCCTGAGATCCGTAGTAGACCCCCGGGGGTGTTCGCATCTGATCGAAGTCCTGGCCGACGCATAACATGACGTACATCCAACCGTTGCTGGGCGGTGTATACGGCGGACTCCATGCCGCGCCAGCACTGCTCAACGCGGTCGCGCGGTACATTCCGTCCGCCAGAGGAGTTACGACACCATACTCGCCACCGGCGCCACAGTTTTGTCGATAGTCGACCGTAATCTCGACGGGCGGGGGCACGCAACCCGCCGTCTGGCCGCAGATGCTCCCGGCGGCGCAGTCCGTGTCCGTGTTGCAGTGGCCACACGTCGCGCAGCCCGCACACGGACCGCCGCAATCGACATCGGTCTCCGCGCCATTGGTCAGGCCATCGACGCACGTCGGGACCTTGCACATCGAACTGCACGTGTCGCTATCGTCGTCGTTGCCGTCGTCGCATTGTTCGCCGGCATCCACCACCCCATTGCCGCAGCCGAACGGCGTTCCCCCATCAGAGCTGCTGCCCGCGCCGGAGCTGTCAGCGCCGGACGTCCCGTCCGTACTGGCGCCCATCCCGCCCGTTGCTTCGCCGCCGGCGGTGCCAGCCGACGAGGCCCCGCCCGAGTCCTCAGGCGCGGAGGAGTCGCCCAGCCCGGCTTCGCCGAAGCCGCCCGCACTCAGCTGCCCGTCGGGATCACTCGTCGCACAGCCGAACGCCACGACAAGACAGCCACAAAAAGCCCGAGTTTCGCGCAGTTTCACACGGGAAGTCTCGCGCAGGAGCACGGTGGTTTCAAGGCGAGTTTGCTCGGACCCACGCGCGCATTGCTCTGGCGGACAAAGGAGCGCATTGAACCCCGTTTGCGTGCCGCGCCGCTGTCCTCGCGCATCGAGGCGGGAGAGCCGGTGCCGAGTCCGCCTACCTGTGCGTGTGAGCCCCCTCGTTGCTTGCGTCGAGCCTTGCTCCTGGCATGCCGTTCCCGCGAAATGGCGCACACGCCTTGATAGTCTTGGTACCCATGGTGAAACGTCGCGGCTTGACGGCCTTGCTGGCACAGGCAGGCAACCCGATCAGTCGCGCCCCGCAACGACTCAAAGATCTGCCGATTACCGTCGACCGCAACCGCAGCCTCGAGCTCGAAACCCTGCTCCATTTGCGCGACGGGTTTCGTGCCCTCGGCGGAGCCCTGATCGTGCGACCCACGGTGGACGTAGCGTCGGCCCGCGGGCTGGAGGGGTGGAACTCGATTACGCTTTGGCGCGCCCCCTATCGCCCTGCCAGCAAGCTCTACTTCTTTGCCGACGACATCCACGGTCGGCAATTCGCACTTCACCGCGACGAGATAGTCCTCTTCGATCCCGAGACCGGTGACTTCACCCACTATGCCCACACCCTCGACGAGTGGGCAGGGAACGCCGTCGCCGACCCGGACGCCCTCGGTGCTGCTCGCATTCGTGCGTGGGAGACTGGGCACGCGCCCCTGCGCGTCGAGGAGCGACTGCAACCGGCATTGCCCGCGTGCATGGGTGGCCTCGACGGTGCCACCGCTGACATCGCCGATGATTTCCGCGTGCTTGGCGATGTCGAGCTGATGAGGCGCTACGCCCGGTTATTTCGCGAGAAACTCGCCGGCGAGGTCGACGTCGCCCAACTCGTCGACTGGTGGTGAAGGCGACCCGAACCTGATACGCCTTGGGCAATGACAGCGTCAGCTGCACGTCCCAGGCTGCTCACTGGCGACCGTCCAACCGGGCCGCTCCACCTCGGTCATTTGGTCGGCAGTCTCGACACGCGCGTCGCGCTACAGGACGTTCACGAGTGCTTCATCATCGTCGCTGACCTACACACGCTGACCACGCGGCCAAAGAAGCCAGAGCTCGCCCAGTTGCCGCGCTTCGTTCGCGACGTTGTCCTCGATCAGCTAGCCGTCGGGCTCGATCCCGCCAAGGTCACGTTCTACCTGCAGTCCGGTGTCCCGGCGGTCTACGACCTGGCGATCCTGTTCCAAATGCTCGTGCCGAAGGCGCGGCTCGAACAGGTCAAGAGCCTCCACAGCATGGCACGCGCGGCAGCACTGCCCGAGGGCGCCATGACCATGGGCCTGCTCGGCTATCCGGTGCTACAGGCCGCCGATATCCTGATGGCTCGCGCCACCGTCGTTCCCGTCGGACTCGACAACGAAGAGCACATCACCATCGCGCGCGAGTGCGCCACCGTTTTCAACGAGCTCTACGGCGAGGTCTTCCCCCTCACGGAGGCGACGATCTCGCGTTGGCCCGCTCTGCCCGGCGTAGCTGAGGGGATCGGCGGGAGTGGGGCGAAAATGTCGAAGTCCCTCGGCAACGCGGTGTATCTGTCGGACGATGTCGAAACCGTTGCTCGGAAGCTGCGCACGCTAACCTATGACGACGCCGATCGCCGGGCTCCGAGCGGGGCAGCGTTGCTCGTGTTTGCGCGCGCGTTCCTCGGCGACCAGGAGGCCGCGCAAATGGGCTCAGAGCTGGTGAGCGGGGCATTGTCCGTGGGTGCAGCTCACGACGCGATCATTGCGGCGGTTGAGCGACGACTCGCGCCGATCCGCGAGCGCCGACGCGAGTTCGCCGATCAGGGAGGACTGCTCGAGGAGATCATCGTCGACGGCACGATTCGCGCCCGCGAGGTTGCCAATCGGACGCTACAGAACGCCCGCGAAGCGATGGGCCTCGAGGGGCTTTGGGCCGGGCTCGTGGCCGCGACCGAGGCGCGGGCCAAGGCTCGCAAGCACCCCTACGCGAATCTGTGATGGCTGTCGGACCGGCAGCATTGGCGCGCCTGCGCAAATCCGTACGCCGACACCTGCGGCAGGGGTTTGTCCGGGCCGTATTCGCTCGACCAGGATCCGAGGAACAGCGGACGGTTGAGGGCCCGGGTGGTCCGGCGGACGACGCAGCCATCGCGGCGCTGCTCAACCAAGCCGAGGCGGCTGCGCGCGAGGGACTGACGAAGCACACGTACGTGGTCGACGATCGCACGCGTGTACAGATCGACGCGCGCCACGGGGCCCCGCGCGTGATCACCCTCGACGATGAGTTGGTCCGCCGCATGATGGGCGGCAAAGACCGAGCGCTCCGACCCGATCGCAGCGGAGAACTCTTGCGCGTCATCGGGATCATGAACCCCGATGGGACGATCTCCGCTAAGCACGCCCGCAAGTACAAACAGATCTCCCACTTTGTCGAGCTTTGCCGACCGATCTGGTCGGAGTTGCGCAGCCGTGGCCGCGCCCAACTCGTGCGTGTGCTCGACCTCGGCTGCGGCAACGCCTACCTCACGTTCGTGATCGCAGAGGCGCTGCGACTGGAGGGCATCCCAGCTCGCATCGTTGGCGTCGATCGGCGCGACGACCTCGTCGCGCGCGCCCAAGCGCGGGCGCTTGAGCTCGACTGGGACGAGCTAGCCTTCGTGTGCGGCGATATCGCCTCCTGCGACGCGGCATTCGCAGCGCTCGATGGCGCGCCGGATCTCGTCGTCGCACTGCATGCATGCGACACGGCCACGGATGACGCCTTGGCCCTGGCGATCGAGCGCAATGCAGCCGCGATCCTCGCGGCTCCGTGTTGCCAACACGAGCTAGCCCAGCAACTCATCGGTCGGTCGGTCGACGCGCTTCCGGCCGCCGTGCTCGCGCACGGACTGTTGCGTCAGGACTTCGCTGCGACCCTGACGGATGCGATCCGCGTGGAGATCCTGCAAGCGCTCGGCTACAACGTCGACTTGCTCGAGTTCGTCGACGATAGCCACACGCCGAAGAACTTGCTCATGCGCGCACACCTTCGCCGGCCCGCACGAGTCGACTCGGGCGCCCTGACAGAAATCACGACGCGCTGCGCGACGCTGGACATCCGCCCGCGACTGCTCGTCGCGTTGGGAACGCGACCGCACGCCGGCGCGAGGGATTAGCTTGGGGCCCCTTGGGACTGTTGACCCCAGATCTTCCACCGTACGACGCCATCGCCTGGTCGAAGTTGCCATTCGCGGAACGCGGCCGTCTCGCGTGCGAGTCGTGGGCGATCCAAGGCTACGGCTCCCCCATTGGGGTGTACCTCGTCTACGCGCTCAAGGTCGTCGGATACATCGCGGGATGGATGTACTTCTGCCGATTCACGCCGGGGATGGGTGAGCTCGCCACATTCTCGAGCTGGTGGCTCCAGCCGGTGGCGTTTTGCAAAGCGATCCTATGGAGCCTGCTGTTCGAGATCGTCGGGCTCGGCTGCGGCAGCGGTCCATTGACAGGCCGCTATTGGCCACCCATCGGCGGGATCCTCTACTTCCTCCGCCGTGGGACCACCAAGCTGCCAGTTTTTCCTGGTCTACCGATCATTGGGGGCATGCGGCGCAGCGTGCTCGACGTAGCGCTTTACGGAATCACGCTCGGTCTACTCGTTCGTGCGCTCGTATCACCCGAAATCGGTAGCAGTCAGGTCGCGCCGGTCGTCGTGGCCGTCGCTCTCCTCGGGGTTCTCGACAAGACGCTGTTTCTCGCGGCGCGGGGGGAGCACTACTGGACCACGCTTGTGTGCGTGTGGCTTGCGACCGACTGGGTCCCGGGCGCCAAGGCAGTTGCGCTGGCGCTATGGTTCTGGGCCGGTGTCTCCAAGCTTAACGCCCATTTTCCAACCGTGGTGTGCGTGATGACGAGCAACAGTCCGCTGTTGCGCTTTGAGTGGCTGCGCCGCCGCATGTATCGCCACTACCCCGACGATTTGCGGCCGTCACACCTGGCGGAGCACATGGCCCACGCCGGCGCGGCCCTCGAATTTGCTGTGCCACTCGTGCTCGCGTTTAGCTCCGGCGGCCCTTCGCTCGTGCTCGGCATCGTGCTCATGCTCCTGCTGCACGGTTACATCACGAGCAACGTTCCGATGGGCGTGCCGATCGAATGGAACTTCATGGTCGTTTACGGCGGCTTTGCCCTGTTTTGGGCCCACCCCGACGCCTCGGTATTAGAGGTCGGTCCGTGGCCAATCGCGCTGCTACTGGTGGTCGCGCTCGTCGCCTTGCCGTTGCTCGGCAACCTGCGCCCGCACGCACTGTCGTTCCTTTTGTCGATGCGCTATTACGCGGGCAACTGGGCCTACGGGATTTGGCTGATCCGCGGCGAAGCCTACCGAAAGCTCGCGCGCCTGACGAAGAGCGCCCCTTGGGTGTACGACCAACTCGATCGGTTCTATCCACGCCCGGTCTCGGTCGCCCTCGTGAGCAAGGTGATGGCGTTTCGCCTCATGCACCTGCACGGTCGCGCGCTACCCTTGCTCGTTGCCAAGGCTGTGGACAACTACGAAGACTATGAGCACATCGACGGCGAGATCATCGCTGGCCTCGTGCTGGGCTGGAACTTCGGTGACGGCCACATTCACAGTGAGCAGCTCCTCACCGCGGTGCAGGCGCAGTGCCGGTTCGATCCAGGCGAGGTACGCTGCATCTTCGTCGAAGCCCAACCAATGGCGAGCGACAAGCAACGCTGGCGGATCCACGACGCCGCCACCGGCCTGCTGGCCTCGGGCGAGCTTTCTGTGCGCGAGATGCAGACGCGCCAACCCTGGTCCGATCGCGCCTGACTCGCGCGCTCGTCGAGTCCGCTTCAACGGGTACGTGCGACCGGCCGCCCGATCCACACAATGTGACCGCGACTCGCGCCGCGGCCCCCGGTTCGTACACGCTCGGCTGCGTAGCCGGCGCGGCGGAACGCGGCGAGGAACGACGGAGTTTCGCCGGCCGCCCAGATGGCGAGTGTGCCGCCGGGGCGCAGTCCGCGGGCAATCTTCGCCAGCGCCGCCGGTGAATACAGGGACGGATTCCCGAACTGCGGCGACTGATCGGGCCCATTGTCGACGTCGAGCATGATCGCATCGTAGCGACTGCGCGCGGCGGCGATCACGTTGGCGACGTCATCCACGAGCACTTTCGTGCGTGGGTCGTCGAGCGGACGTCCGGCGAGCGGACCGAGCGGACCGCGATTCCAGCGAACCGCTGCCTCAGCAAGCTCGGCGACCTCAACCTCAGCATCGGCCGCGAGGGCGTCAAGGGCGGCGCGGAGCGTGAAACCGAGGCCGAGCCCACCGATCAATACCCGGACGCCATCGCGTTCTCGCAGTCCCTCGCATGCGCGCGTGGCCAGGAGATCCTCGCTTCGATGGGTGTGGCTGCCCATCCACTCTGCCCCATCTTTGCGGATGACAAAGATCTGCCCGCGCTGGTGGAGCGTGAGCTCCCCAAAGCCAGGGACGTCGGCGCGATCGAGGGTCTGCCACGGGATCATCGGCGTCGCAGGCTACGCCGGTAGTCGTGAGGGCGAAAGAGGCTTGGAGGTTGGGCTAGCGCCCGACGAGCGCCACTTCCAACGGACCGCGACCAGCGGCGGCACCTGTCTGGGCGCGTATGCGCGCGTTACTCGGACTGCTAGAGTCGGCCCGCCGTGTCTGATTCGACCGACAGTTCGCCCAGATCGGTCGATCCACGCCTTCTCGTGGTTGCAGTCGTCCTTGGCACCGCGGGCGCGGTGATGAGCGACGGCATCGTTCGCTGGGCGGCTGTTGCAGTCGCACTCGCCGGGGTAGCCGGGCTATGGCCGCACCTGGTCGCGAACCGGCGTTGCGCAACGATGCTTCGGTTCGCCCCGCACCTATTGCTCGTCGCGGTCGCCGCCGACGTTCTCGCCCCGCTCATCCGCGGCGAACCTCCGGCAACCCGCGATCACGCGATCCACTACCTTCACATGGCGGTTCTCCGCGAAGAGATGCTGCCCGCCGGCGCGCTCAGTGGTTGGACCGATCGCCTCAATCACGGATTTCCGTGGGGTGAGGGCTATCCCGCGCTCCCGTACCTGTGGGTGCTTTCACCGGAGCTCGCGGGGTTCGGACTCATCGGCGGGCGCACGAGCTACGCGTGGGGACTGCTGGGCTTGTGGGCGCTATCGCTGTGGGGCGTATGGCGCGTCGCCGCAGCCGTCTATGGCGAGATCGCACCCACCGTCGGCCTCTCGCGTGGCAGCGCGTGGGCGGGCTGCGCCGGCGCAAGCGCATGGCTGCTTGATCCCGGCGCCGCGCGCCAGGGTGGCTGGAACTACCTAATGTTCCACGGCGTATGGCCGCAGCAGCTCTCCACCGCGCTGTGGATCGCCGCCCTCGTTTGGGCATTGCGCGCGTTCGACCGCCCGAGCCCGCGCCGGATTGCGCTCGCGGCGGGCTGCTTCGCCCTAAGTCTGCTCGCGCACCCATTCGGGATGCTCACGTTTGCGTGCACGCTCGGCGCCTTCGTCGTGGTGGCCGCCGTGCTCCCCGAGGCACGCGCCCCCGGCCGTGCGCGTACATTGGCGCTGATCGTGGTGGCCGCCCTGGCTGCGGCGGCCGGCGGCCTCGCCAAGTTCTTCGCGTCCGCCGGAGAACTCGGCCGTGCTCCCGTCGGATGGCTCGAGTACGGTGACGTGGCCGCGCGCTTCGCCAGTGGCGACCTCTTCGCCGGCCCGTGGGCGTGGTTCGGGCCTGCCGCGTTGGTTGGCGTCGGGTTCGCTTTGTGGTCGCGACGGCCACGCGCAACTCTGGTGGTGGTCGCGCTCGTTAGCATGCTCCTGCTCGGATCACAGGAGTCCATCGTCGTGCTCGGGCTCGACCTCGTCACGGCTTCATTCAAGAACCTTCAGTTTCCGCGTTTCGCCATCGCCTGCAAGCCGCTCGTGTTTGCGCTCGCCGGTGCTGCGCTCGCGCTTGTCATCCCACTTGTGCGCGCTGCGATGCACGCAGCGGTACGGACGCCGCCCAGCACCGCCACTCGCGTGCTGATCCTCGCGATCCTGGCGCCGGCGGCCACCGAGCTGTGGTCGCGCCGAGACGCCCTGCTGCGCCGACCCGTCGGCGCCATCGATACCCTCGAAGCTACGGGCCACGTTGTCGCGGAGCGCGAGCTCGCCGATGCTCTCGCGAACGAGCGGGGTCGCACCGAGCACATGCGGGTAGCGTTCCTCCGCGCCGAGATGGGCGGCGCGTTGTACCCGCTGTTTTCGATCGCCGAACTCGGGATCGACGTCGTGCTCGACGGGCACGTGCCGACGATCAATTTCGATCACATCGTCGAGCAGCGCTCGGTCCAGGTGCTCCAGCGACTCGGCGTAACGCACGTGATTCACGATCGTCCGATTGGCGACGATGAGGAAGCGCTTGTCGGTGCTTTGGAGTCGATCGGACATTTCGGTCACTACACGCTCGCGCGGTTTCTGCCCAAGCCGAGCCCGTTCGTCACTTGGCCCCTGGGCGAAGGCCGCGCCGAGCTCCGCGACGAAGATCGCGACGGCATGACCTGGGATGTCGAGGTCGCTGGCGAACGACGGATGGTGATCGGGAGGGCTCCATCGGAGCGTTGGGTTTGGTCACTCGACGGGAATCCGCTGGAAAGCCAAGCGGTGCGGATTCGCAGCGGCGGCCTCGATCTCCTCGGCGTCGACCTGCCGCATTCAGGCACCCTCGAGCTCCGCTACCACGTGAGCGATCTAGAGCGCCGGTTTGCGCTGATCAGCGGAATCGCATTCACGTTGCTTGCGATGGCGATCGCCTTGGGGCGACCCCTCCGATTTCGCGCACTGTCGCTGCCTCCGAAGCGCCGGCGAATCGCGGCCGGTGTGACGTTGGTGCTGCTCACGATCGCACTCGTTGGTGTCGCTCGTCGTCAACGCCAGCAACTCGCCCAGACCTGGAACGAGCTCGCCGAACGGATTGCCCGCGCTACCCCGCCGGTGTTCGTCGCCGACCTCGCGGCAAGCCGTGAGATCGTCGTCGAGCGCGGACCCATCCCTGTATGCGAAGGCGTATTGGGTAAAGACGTGCGCGAGAGCTGCGACGAAGGGGACCAGCGCCCACACTTGGGGTTCACCTACGTCGAGCCGTACATCTACCGGTGCATCGAGGTCGGGCTTGCCGCCGGCGGCAGCCTGACGGTGCGCCTCGGCGCGCCGGGCGATGAAGTTCTCGCCTTCATCCTTCGCCGTAGAACTAACAATCCGGGTCGCTCCCTCCGGTTCGGCGTCGGCGGTCGCGAGGCCACCACATCGATCGGCAACCGTCGGGCAGATTTGCACTTCCGGCCCGAGCGGCACCCCGGCGGAGCTGTCGTGCGGATCGTCAACGACGAGGATCAACCGGAACAGATCTGTATCGCCGCGGCGCGCATGCAATGACGCAAGCAGTTCGCCCGTTCGCTCCCCAGACGCTCCGCACCACACCGCACCGCCTGCCTGCGACGATGCCCATGGGCATGCTGCGCCTTGGGCCCGCGGCGGCCGTGCTCATGCGTCCGCCGGTCGCGAATGCCGTCCTAACGCGGCCGCGCGGGCGCATCGGGGGCGTTTGGCGGGCTTCGAGGCGAATGCTATCCTCCGTACGGTCATGGCAATGGCAGCCGGTGGCAGCGGCGACGAGGCCGTCTGCGAGATCAACGTCACCCCGATGGTCGACGTGCTGCTGTGTTTGCTGATCATCTTCATGGTGGCGTCGCCCAAGCCGCCCAACGAGCAGATTGCGATCAACGTGCCGAAGGAGTCGGTCACGCAGGTCCCGAGCGACCCGAACGCGCCTGTCTTGGTGAGGGTCGGCAATGATGGGCAAGCCCTTCTCGGCACAACGCCGCTGGATTCGGACTTCGACAAGATGGTCCAGCAGTTCAAGGACAACGAGAAGGTCAAGTCCGACGACAAAGTCGTTGTCACGGGCGATCCGAAGGCACCCTACGGAGTGATCATTCGGGTGATGACAGCGGCGCACGAGGCAGGGATCAGCGAAGTCGGGATCGCCTCCGACCGCCTATGATTCGGGGGCACGCCCCGCGTCTCCCAGGCGCCGGTGAAGTCGATGGCGGTGCAGAACCGCTCCGCGTTCGACCTGGCGGCGACGGTCGCCGAGAAGTCGAGCGCCCCACAACGGGCCACGCAACGGCGCACTGTGCTTCGGCCACACTTTCTTGCGCGCGGCCGGACGCTTCGCCCTCGACGCGTGACCGATCGCCAGAGCGCAGGTCGACGCCGGCGCGCGGCGGCGCGCCGACCC
>CADEGN010000184.1 GCA_902826865.1 uncultured Myxococcales bacterium | reverse complement strand
GCTCGGGGAATGCCAGCCCGCGATCTCACCCTCAACCGCCCCGGTGAACAGTTACCATTGGCTGCGGTGGTGATACCTCGCCTGGAGGTACCGACTCGAGCAGCAGCGGCGACAGTCCGAGTCCAGACGCGACAGAGGGCCCCATCACCAGCGCGTCCGTCACGCAAAGCACGAGCCCGCGTAGGAGAAGAGGTTGTGCTGAACCCAACCCTTATCGGGATCGAATCGCTATTGACCCATGAAGTCGCTCGTCATGTCGGATGGGCTCGATCTCACCGTCAGCGTCCGAGTCTTCGATGCTGACCCGATAGACCTCGACCCGCGTCCCCTCCTCATCCGCGATTGACATGTAGAGAAGGTCGCCAAAACTGTCGATGTCGTAGCCGCCCGGAACTCCACTGTCGACGTCGAAAAACGCATACTGAAGGTATTTTCCCCTCGGCTCAATGCCACCGACGGGTTCCAACGTGTCGCAGCCTCCGCTGCTGACGACGCAGCCCTCGCCTGCCTCCGGGTTGCAGACATCGATCTCGACCCACACCGGTGGACTCGTGGAGGTGTCGCATTGCATCACCCGCGGTCCCGAGCAGGAAAGCTGCCCCTCGACACACTCAACGCAACCGGTCCCTTCGACGCAACTTGCGGCGGGCAGTGCTGCATCGACACGACGTTGTCGGCCCCGTCGCACGTGATGGCCGTGCTGTCGTTGCACACGAGCCCCGCTGGCTGGCCATCGCACGGGCGGGGAGCCGGGCCGCTGCCACCACCGACGTTGTACTTGAGCACGCCGCCGGAGCTCGACTCACCGGCCGGGCTACCCGATGTTCCGCTGCTCTTCGCTTCGGGCCCCAACCCCGAAGACCCCTCCCTGCTCCCAGCGGAGCTGAAGGCGGCGGTGTCATCGACCTGGTTTTGCTTCTCGGGCGCGGGGCTACACGCGACGATCACCATCGGCAAGGTCGCCAACGTGGGCCCGGGGCGTGTCGCGGCTCGCACGCGCGTCGGCCCAAGTTCGGCGGGGTTGGCGCTTTGTCGATTCCGCTGCCACCCATGTCTATGCGGGAACTGTTTGCCGGCTCACGGTGCCTGCCGTCCCCTCGCAACTCGAACGCCGTTGGTGACGCAAATCGTCCTTGGCGACCGATCGGTTTGCCCGGGGTCGTCACATGTCGATCCTGGAGAGCTTGATCCATGTTGGTAGCGAAATCGGTGCGGTGGGCGCGGATGACGGCGATCCTGGCGATGACGAGCTGCGCAGCCGCGCCCGATCCGGCGGACGAACACGCTGGTTCCGAATCGTCCGACGCGAGCGCGAGCGGTGCCAGTGAGTCCGTCGGCGATGACGGCATCGAGGTCCGCGTCACCTGCAGCAACAGTGCCGAGAGCACCGCCACCGACGTCGAGCTCACCGCCAACGCCCTCGCCGATCACAAGGTGGGGCTCGATCTGCTGGGCCAGCTCGGCAGCCAAGAGGACAACGTGTTGCTGTCGCCGTTGTCCCTGCGCACCGCATTCGGCCAGGTGTACGCCGGGGCCTCGGGAGCGTCGCGCACGGAGATCGAGAACGTGCTCGGTTTCGCTGAGCTCGGCGAGCGCACCCATGACGTGCTCGGCGCCGTCACGCAGAAGCTGCAGTCGCGCAACGTCGAGGGGACCGAGGAGCTGCCGGCGGTGGTGTTCCGCCCGGCCAACCGCTCGTTCTTCGACGTCGGGTACGAATCGCGCGTGAACGCCGATTGGGCGCAGCGCGTGCAGGAGAGCTACGGCGTCTGCTTCGAGTTCTTCGACATGAACCGCGACCACGAGAAGACCCTCACCCACGTCAACGCCTGGGTCGCAGCGCAGACCAACGACATGATCCCGGACCTGGTCAAGTCCTTGCCGGTGTCGGTCTCGCTCATCCTCGTGAACGCGCTGTACTTCCGCGCCTCGTGGCAAACTCCGTTCGCCGAGGCGTTCACGACCGAGCTTCCGTTCACCGCCCGCTCGGGGAAGCAGATCAAGGTATCGACGATGCGCGCACCGCTCCTAGACGGCACCCACGCGAGCGATGCTGACTGGGAAGCCGTCGGCCTCCCGTACAGCGATCGTCGACTCGAGATGGTGGTGATCGTCCCGGCCGCAAACGCGGCGACAACGTTTGAGGCCGATCTCGACGCCCAAGGGCTCGACAACGTCTTCAGTCGGATGGCACCAGCAATCGTCGATCTCTCGCTTCCCAAGTTCGACATCACTTCGAAATGGGCACTGCGCCAGCCCCTGACGCAGCTAGGCATGAACGAGCCGTTCAGGAGCGACTTTCCCGGCATCGCCGAAGGCATAGGGCCGATCTTTGAAGTCTTCCACGACGTGGCGATCGCGATCGACGAGAAGGGTACCGAGGCGGCGGCTGCCACCGCCGCGTTCGGCCCTGGCGGAGGCGAGGAGCCCGAGGCGCAGCACGTAGTCGTGGTCGACCGCACCTTCTACATCGCGATCCGCGATCGTGACGCACGCAGCTTGCTCTTCTTCGCGCGCATCGGCGATCCATCGACGACCGAGTAGGGCCCGAGCCTCGTCTTGCCTGGTATGCTCGGCGAAGTGGTCGACGAGGAGACCCAGCTACTCGAGGCCTGGCGCGGCGGAGATCGCCACGCCGGGTCTCGGCTGATCGCGGCGCGCGGCCGCGAGATCACCTGGTTTTTTCGCAACAAGGTGTTTCACGAGGATGCCGTGGCCGATCTGGTGAGTCAGACGTTCCTGCGCTGCGTGGCGGCCAAAAGTACGTTCGAGGAGCGCACCAGCTTCCGCCGCTTCGTGTACGCCATCGCCCGCAACGTGCTGCGCGAATACCTGCGATCGGTCACCAAGCGCGCTCGCGAGGAGATCGACTTCACCCAGGTGTGCCTGCACCAGCTGGAGCCGCGCTCCATGAGCTCGCTGCACAGCGAGAGGCGACAGGTCCAAGCGCTGATCGAGGCCCTCCGAGACGTACCCGTCGACGACCAAATCGTGCTCGAGCTGAAATACTTCGAGGGCTTGTCCGGGAGCGAGCTCGCCGACGCGTTGGGCGTGCCGGAGGGCACTGTGCGCGGCCGCTTGGCCCGCGGGCTCGCGCGCCTGCGCAGCTGCGTGGTCGCACGGTTGCAAGACCCCGGCTCGGCCGACGTGGCGATCTCGGCCGAGCAGCTCGACGCGTGGGCCGAGGAGTTGCGACGCATGCGGGGCGCCCCTGGGTGAACGACGAGGTCACCGCGCCGCTGCCAGCATGGCAGTTGTCCGACGACCTGGTGCTCGCCCAGGTCGAGGCGCGCGTGCTTGGGACCGAGCGACCGGTCGCGCTTGGTCGCTATCGCATCGACAGGGACCTGGGCCGAGGCGGAATGGGCCGACTTTTGCTCGCCTTCGATCCCGATCTCCAGCGCGCCGTCGCGCTCAAGATGATCGCGCCGATGCGGGCGAGCTCTGCCGAGGCGCGCGGTCGGATCGTCGCCGAGGCGCGCGCGATGGCACGACTATCCGATCCCCACGTCGCCCAGGTGTACGAGGTCGACGAGGTCGACGGTCAGCTGTTCGTCGCGATGGAGTACGTCGATGGCCAGGATCTCCGCGGCTGGCTGGCCGGGATCACGCGTCCGTGGCGGGCGATCCTCGCGGTGTTCCTGCAAGCTGGCGCGGGCCTGGCCGCCGCCCATGGCAAGGGCCTGGTCCATCGCGACTTCAAGCCCGACAACGTCATGATCGATCGCAACGGGCGCGCCAAGGTGATCGACTTCGGCCTCGCGCGCGGCGCTGGCACCTCGAGCTTGGGGGCAGGGACGGCGCAGGTCGGCGCGCACGCGCTCACTCGCACCGGCGCGATCCTCGGCACGCCGTCGTACATGGCGCCCGAGCAGTGGCACGGAGCGGTCGACGCAAAGAGCGATCAGTTCGCGTTCTGCGTCGCACTGTTCGAGGCGATCGCCGGACGGCAGCCGTTCGTCGGCGACACCGATGGGGCGCTCCAGCGTGCGCTCCACGACGGACCAAGCATCCCGTGGCCGAGCAACGCTCCGCGATGGCTGCTACGCGCCCTGCTGCGCGGACTCTCGCCGGCGCCGGCCCAGCGCTGGCCCGACATGCACGGGTTGCTTGCCGCGATCGATCCCGCGCGACGCCGACGCCGAGCTGTCGCCATGGGCATGGTTGGACTGACCGCCGCGCTCGCGACCACCGCGACGGTGGCCGCCTATGATCCGTGTCGTGCAGCTACCACCCCGGTCCGCGAGCTATGGGATGCGTCGCAGCGCGCGGTCGTGCTCGACGGGGCACGCCGGGCTGATCCCACGTGGGGCGAACCGAGCGGTCAGCGGTTGGTCGCCCGCTTCGACGAACTGACGGATGCCTGGGCCCTCGCGGCGACAGCAACGTGCGTGGCAGCCCGTACCGATCCAAGTAAGAGCGCTGTGCCCCAGGCTTGCCTCGACCACGTGCGTGAGAGTCTGGCCACCGCGATCGCTGAAGGCGAGCGCGGTGATCCGGCCCTGCTGGTCTCGGCGGTCGCACGGGCCGAGCTGCTACCGGATCCCGCGGCGTGCGGCGACGCGCCGGCGATCTCCGCCTATGGCGATCCTGTGCCAGACACACGCGCGGCAATGGGGCATCTTGCCGCCGCCGAGCTCCACCTCGGGAGGATGACCGTGCGCGGCCCGCCATCCGCCTACCGCGAGGCGATCACCGGCGGCATCGCCGAGGCCGAGGCTGCGATCGCAGTGGCCGAGACCATCGGACACCAGGCGCTGCTCGGACGCGCGCTGGCGCTGGCGGGGCGACTGCGCCTCGGCGAGGGCGACCACGAACAGGCCGAGGTGCTGCTGCGCCGGGCGCTGGCCATGGCGCGTCGTGCCGCCGACACCCCGACCGCGGCTGCGGTCACTGCTGATCTCGTCTACACGGTGTCGCGCGAGCGCATGCGCATGGGCGAGGCCGACGATCTCGCAACCGAGGCCGCGGGAATGATCGAGGCGCTGGGCCAGCCCCCCCTGCTCCTCGCCCGCCTGCTCGCCCATCGCGCGTCGGCGGTGGCCCACGCAGAGGATGCCGATCACGCCACCGCCGTCGCACTGCACGAACAGGTCGTCGGGCTGCTGACCGAGACCCTGGGGGCGGCCCACCCAGCGACGCTCATCGCCCGCGGCAACACCGGGACCGCGCTCAGCTACGCCAGCCGACACGAGGAGGCCGACAGGATCCTGCGCGAGGCGTTGCATGCCGCCCACCACGTGTGGGGGCAGGAGCATCCGCGCACGGCTGCATTGCTGGGGGCTCTCGGCCTGGCGCGCATGCGTGCCGGCGACCTCGACGCCGCGGCACGCGACCTCCGCCGCTCGCTGGCGCTGCGCGAGGCGGCTCTCGGCACCGACCATCCCCAGGTCGACGACGGGCGCTACAACCTCGCGTCGTTGCTGCGCCGGCGTGGCGAGCACGGCGAGGCGGCGCCGCTGCTCGAGCTCGGCATCGAGCACACGCGCGCGCGACTCGGCGTCGAAGACACGCGGTTGGGGCCGTGGTGGGTCAGCATCGGTGAGTCGCGCCTGGAGCTCGCCGAGTACGCCCGGGCCCGCGCCGCTCTCGGCGAGGCGCTGCGGATCTTCGAACGCACCGGCGCGAGCGCACGCGACTATGCACGCGTGCGCTTCGCGGCCGCGCGCGCGTGGGTCGAGCTCGACGTGGCGCGGGCCCGATCCCTCGCTCGGCAGGCCCGCGTGGACGCGCTGGAGGCCGGCAGTGCGCGCCAGGTGTCGGCGATCGACGCCTGGCTCGCCAACCTGCCGTGAGACCCCGCGTCCAGTGCCCGCGGCGACATCACTCGAGTGCGGCGAGCTCGGGCGGAGCGAGCTCGTAGCTTCCCGAGGCGCGCACAAACACCCCACGAACCGACGACACGACGGTACCGGCGCGCGGAACCGGGATCTGACCGGGCACGTAGCGATCGTCCACGCGCACGGCGTCGTCCAAGACGAACTCGCCATCGCACGGGTCGTCGTCGGTCACGACCGCGTCGGTGATCTGCACGACGACACCCTCGTACTGCCGTGCGGTCGGGGCGTCAGGCGCGATGTCCTCGATCGCCACCAGCGTCGGTTGCGGCAACGCAGCTGCGCCGCGGCGGACCACATCGTCTTCCGAGTGGATCTGTAGCAGCACGAATCCCTCGGATGCGACGACCCGACCCACGAGGTCCACCTCGTCTCCCGGGGCCAGCATCGCCCCGAGATCGATGTGCGCGGCGACGATGCGCAGTCCCGAGTACGGACCTCCCTGGGGATCCTGCACGAACAGCTCGCGACCGTAGATCGCCTCGCTGGGCGCCGCTGGAGTCACCGCGACCACGCCTTGTAGCTGCACCCAGATTCCCGGGCCGGCGCCGCCCTGCTGCACTTCGGCGATCGTCAGCGGCAACGGCATGTCGTCGCCCATGCCGAGCCCCGTGTCTTCGGCACCATCGCCGCCTTCATCGTGCGCCTGCCAACCTTCGTCCTCGCAGATCGACGGCGCTCCGGTGGTCGCGCTCTCCGTGGTCGACGCGGAACCGTCCGCACATCCGCCAACCACGGCGGCGAGAAGGGTGCTGGCTATCACGCACTTGCCATCCATCACAACGCCCAGAAGCGTAGCACGGAACTCAGCGGTCCGAGCACGCTCACCGCGCCATCCACGATCCCGCCATAGGCACGCCACCCCACTGCCGAATCCACGACCAGCAGCGCAAACCACAGCCACCAGGCCAACCAAAACGGTACGAGGGGAATTCGACGTGTGCACCGTTTTAGCGTCGGAACCTCACCGCGCATCCACGGGTGCGGTGCAACTCGCAATTCGAGCTCCGCGTCAGCACCCAGAACGAACTCCCAAACCTCGACATCATCGGTCGGCGCGACTCCTCGTGCGAGCAACCACGCCCGCGAAGCAGCGCTCGTGGGGGCCTGCTTCCGCCCGCGTGCGTTCGGCATCCACACGCAGTCGCGTCCGAGCACCTGGTCACCGACTTGCAAAGCCACCGCACGCTGCTCGACCAGCAAGCATTGCTCTTCCGCCGCCCGCCGGGCCACCGTCACACAGAACGCGATGCAGCTGCGACCGCTGATCGGAGCTTCGAGCAGGTCGCCAAGCGGCTTTACCCGACCCCGCGTGGGCTTGATCCCCAGGATTCCCGCCGGCGCTGCGACGGCGAGGCTCCACAGCTGTGCACCCATGGCCAAGTCGGCGACACCCGCCGCCTGCCACGCGAGGCACGAGAACGCAAGGGCAGCACCGGCAAGCCCCGCGGCGACGAACAAATCGCTTTGCAACTGGATGCATGCACCCACGACAAGCGCACAGGCGAACACCCACGCGACTTCGCGACCCAACCGGATCGCCGTCGTTGGCAGCGGGCCCGAGCTCGACCTCGACGGGTGCCGATCGGGGGCCAGCCAGCACGACCGCCCGCAACACCCGCAGTTACCGGGTGCGGTGGATTGCCAACGGTACGCATCCCTGGCCGGGGCGTCCCCGGTGAACGTGGTCATGAATCCGCACGTTCCGCACGCCAGAACTCGTCGTCGAGAGTCCACCGAATCCGCTCGGATCGACGACATCACCCTCGACGTGCCGCCGTCCAGGGTTGCTGATCGCGACGGTGTCCCCAGTCCGCGTGAAGCGCGTCCTGGGGAGCGCAGGGCGGATTCACGGTTCGGCGTTTCGATCTGCGAGCGAGGCCGAGCGTGCTGCCGCCTCCGCATCTGCGCTGCCGCTTAGCCGGCGCAAACGCCCAAGTTTTCCAGGCCTGGTGGCGCCTGCCCGTCCTCGTACCACGGGATGCACGCCTGGCCGCCCCCACACTGCCCGCCCAGCAACAGGTTGCAGAACTCCGCGCAGCACGTCCCGGAGGCGCATTCCGAGTCGATCCCGCCCCCGGTGCAGACCAGCCCCGGCCTGCAGTCCCACGGGCTGTCGCACGCTTCGTGTTCACCAAGCGTGGGTGCGATCGCGGGCGCGCACACAAACGCGTCGCCCGACGAGGTGGGTACACAGGTGGCGCCGGGCATGCAGTCGAGCCCGAATGGGTTGCACGTGGGCAAGCACGGGATCATCGTGCCCTCGAATGCGATCGCGCAATGGGTCGCGGCGGAGCACAACGGATTCGCTTCGTTCCCGGAGCAGTTGGCGGCGCAGGTGCCCTGATTGGTGTCGGGATCAACCCAGAGGCACTGCAAACCGAGGCCACAGTCGTCGATGCCGCTCACGTACGAGCCTTCCACCGTACAGGGGTCGCCGAGCTGACCTGAACTGGGCGACAGCGGCGAACAGCGTGTCGCGTTCCAGTGCATGCCGCCGTCGGCCGCCCTCGCCATGCACTTCTCACCGCGCGGGCAGTCTTGGGTCCACACGTCGCATTCGAGTTCGAGGCCGCCGTCGGGCGGACAACCGATAAAGTCGACGCAGGAATCGGTGGTGACCTCGCTCGTTGCAGGCGGGCCGGTGTCGACGGCGGTGGTTGTGTCGATCGGGGGCGGACTGGTGCCGAATGTGGTGGCCGCGTTCGTCGTCGACAGTGACGTGCTCACGGACGTCGTTCCACCGGTCGACGTCGTCGCACCACTGCCATCACCCGCGCTCGTTTCTGGCTCGCCCTCGGGCGCCGCGATTGGGCCGCACGCGGCCAGCACGATCCACAACATCAGTCGATAACGTCCACCCACACCACCAGCATGCCGCGCATGCCATGCGCGCGCAAGGGGCCCACATCGCACGGCGGGCGCGTGGGGGCGCACCACCCTTGTCGCGCCGCCGCTCACGTCAACTAGTCCTTCGCCCGCCGCGCGTTGCAGATCGAGCCGGCGATCCGCGGGGGCGGTACACAAATGGTCGGAGGCGGCGAGGCCGGCGCGCTCAGGCCGACACCCTATTGCGCGTCGACAAAGGCCCCGTAACAGAGGTCGTCTTGGCAAGTCAGCACGCACGTATCGAAGATCTCGATCGAGGCTTGTGAAGCGGTCTGGCACACGCTGTGACACATCGATTGCTGGAGCGCGTCGATGCACTCGTTGAAGAGCGCCGTGTCACAGGCGGATTCGCACTGCAATACGTTGCCACCGGGGCCCCCGGTGGTGGAATCCGCGGCACCGGTGGTTTCTTCTGTGACTTCGAAGTAGGAACCGCATTCAGGAGGTAGCTCGCAGCCGTCTCGGGCGTCGAGACACGCGATCGCCTGCTGCTGCTGCGCGTCGGACAGCATCCCGCACTGGCTAGAGCAGTCGATCCCAGGTGCGCACCCATCGGCCGCGAAGTCGCTGCACGCGTCGAAGCACGTCGTCGTGCCACCCACGACCCCACCCTCCGTGGATTGGCTCGGCCCGGTCTCCGATCCACCTGCGGCTGCATCGTTTAGGTTCGCCAAACACTCTGGGTCGCAGATGTCGTTATCGACGCACGCGACGAACTTCTCTCGCGCCGAGGCACTCGCGGACTCGCACGAAGTAAAGCAAGCCGCGTGGGTCTGGGCATCCGCGCAGTCGAAGAACTTCAGCTTGTCGCAGGAGTCCTTGCAATCCGAGACGGTGTTCTCCGTCGTGTCCTGAATGACGCAGGCGGCCGAGAGCAGTCCCGCGGTCAACGGCAGGGCGAGCACGAACGCCCGTGTCCAGCGTTGGGTGCGGGTTGCGTTCGCGCGGTGTGTGTGCGCGCCAGCTCGAGGAAGTGGCGTGGGTGTGTATGGCGACATGGCAAGTCTCATGGCGGCGACGGTATCAGGGCCGCCTGCCAGTGGTCCTGTGCTCGAGATCACGGTCGGCTCCGGTTGGCGAGTCGGCAGCTCGGCGCAGGTCCGCGAGCGCGGGCCGAAGGGCTCAGTCCCCGTGGCGCGCGATCACGCTCTCGATGCCCCCGCGGGAAAATGCGGGAGCGGGATCCGTGGGCTCGGAGAATCGGGTGAAGGAGTGATCGCCACCGATCAGATCAGCCCCTGGCGAAGAGGAACGGGTACTCCGTGACGACCACGCCGCCGCCGACGGGCTTCAGGAACGTCCACCGCTGGACCGCCGTCACGATGCACTTGCCGACGCTCGCATCCGCGAGCGTGTTCTCCTTGATCGAGGCGATGCTGACGACGCCGTCAGGATCGATCGTGAACGCGACCGTCACCTTGCCTTCGAGGGTCGGATCCTTCACGAGCCCAAGCTTGTAGCAGTCCTTCACCTCGTTCGCGTGCCGTTGCACGACGCGGTGGATCGCGTCCTTATCGGGATCGACGCTCGCCCCGGGCACGTCCTCGATCGCCGACGCCTCGAAGCACAGCGGCAGGATCGATCCCGCGCCGAGCTCGAAGGAGAAGCAACGCCGGGGGTCGACCACCTCGGGTGCGCCCCTAAAGGTGTGGTCGTGCTCGACCAGTCCGGCGATGCCGCCGTCGCCCCACCATACCTTCGCGCCGCGGCGCACTCGCCACTTCGGGGTGCTCGGGCCGCCGATCATCGCGAGCGTGCCGAGCGCTGCACCGGCGCTGACCATCCCGACTAGCGCCGCCTCGCGCGGCGGCACGCGGCCCTGGCGGGAGCTCGGCACGATGGCGCGGATCGATGCGCAGCGCAGTCGGACGTCGGCGAGCGTGCGGCCGGCCGCGGTGCGTCGACCGAACGTCGCGACGGCGCCGGGATCGATGCCGGTCCGCTCGAGCTGTGCGTCGGTGAGCTCGTGCGTGCGATCGTAGACCAGCCGATCGTCGCCGCTCGCGAGCGGCTCCGGCACGGCGTCGCCGAAGCTCCGGTCGCCGGGATCGAAGTAGTGACCCACGGCGTCGTCCGGCAGCGTCACCGACATCGACAGGCCGGTGAGCTCGGCGGACCACGCGGTGCCATCGCGGCGCAGCGGCACGCCGGCGAGGAGGTCCACGCGCGTGCCATCGCCGAAGTCCACCCCGACGCGGCGGGTGGTCACCCACACGAGGTCGGCCTCGGCGACGTGGAGCTGGAGTCGGAACGCGGAGAGGGCCCCGAGCGTCGAGGCGCAGTCGGGCACGTCGTCGACCGGGGTCTCGACGGTGATGTGCTGGCCCTCGCGGGCCACCGCGGCGACGACGAAGCCGGGGCCGTCGGTCGGCAGTGCGATGCTCGGCACGGGTGCGTCGCGACCGGGAGCGCGGCCGAGGAATAGCGCGGCGCCGGGGCGCACCAGCGCGAAGCCGTGGGGCGGTGGCTCGGCGGGGACGACCAATGGGGGCACCGCGTCGGGCGCGGCGCTCGGGTCGGGGGCCGCGCTCGGGGCCGCGATCACCGGTGGCGCGTCGGGCTCGGGCGCGGCGGGATCGCACGAGCCGAGCCACAACAGCGCGAGGACGCGACGTCGCATGACGCCAACGTACCCAGTCGTCGCGGCTACGATCGGCGGGTGATGAGGGCGACCCGCGGATCCCACCCGGGCATCGTCGCACAGGTACGTGGGTGTTCGGCGACGATGGGTGAAAGTCCTGGCGAGGTTAGTCGCTCGATGTCGCAATGATGTCATCCATGCTGCGCTCGCGTTCGCGCCCCTCCCCGACCCTGGCCCCGACGTTGGCCCTAGTCCTCTTGCTCGGTGCGTGCGCGACCGAGGGCGACGGAGACGAGCTCGGCGGCCCCAGCGATGCGTCGCTGTCGGGGCCCGACGCGTCGTCGGCCACGGCGATGTCGAGCACCCTCGATACCAGCGCGGCAGACAGCGCGACGGCGAGCGCGAGCGGCCCGAGCGACGACACCGGCACGCCGACGGGCGCGTGCGGCAACGCCGACGGCCAACTCCTGCTGCCCTCAATGGCGTGGAACATCGACGTGAGCGCGGCACCGGTGGCCGCCGATTCGCAGGCGGTGATCGACTACCTGCAGGCGAACGTCGCCAGCGATGCGAGGTTCCAGATCGACTTCTCGATCCCGATCCTTGAGGCCACCGCCGACACGCCGCGGCAGTCGTTCGAGCCCACCGAGGACTTCTTCGATCCCGACTGCGATCCGGCGCCGATCCCCGTGCCCGAGGGCGGCCACATCGAGGGCGAGGTCGGCTACACCTGCGAGAGCGACGGGGATTGCCACCTCATCGTCGTCGATCGCGAGTCCTGCCGGCTGTACGAGCAGTGGCGCGCCGGCTTTGGCACCGGCGGCGGCTGTCTCGCGATCTGGGAGCTCGATCGCGCCTACGACGAGACGTTGCGCGGCGACTACTGCAGCAGCGCCGACGCGGCGGGCCTGCCGATCGCGGCGCTGCTGTTCACCGCCGACGAGGTCGCTGCCGGCGAGATCCGCCACGCGCTGCGCTTCATCCTCCCCAACGACAACATCCGCGCCGACGAGTACGTGCGACCCGGCACGCACTCGACGTTCCCCACCGCCGGCCCCGGCGACGCGCCGCCGTACGCAGTGCGCCTGCGGCTGCGACCCGACGCCGATATCTCCGGGCTCAATCCCGCCGCGCAGGTGGTCGCGCGCGCGCTCGCGACCTACGGGATGATCCTCGCTGACGGCGGGAACATCACCTTCACCGCCGCGGCCGACGACGTCACCACCGCCAAGTGGGAAGGTGTCGGCCTGGGGCCGCACGATCTCAAGGGGTTGCAGTGGTCGGACTTCGAGGTCATCGACGCTGGGCCTACGATCGCGTGGAGCGAGGGCGAGTGCACGCGGACGCCGATCACGGATTGATCCGCTCGCGCGCCGACGATCGACGGCGACGGGATCTCGCAGCGGCTCGACCTCGCGGTGGTGGTTGGCGAGTCTCCGGGCTGCGCCGGGTGGCTCGAATCTTCGTGCCGCGATCGTACAGCACGGCAACGCGGGCGGCACGCCGGGGCCGCACCTGCTTCGCCCTGGCCGACCCGGGCGAACAGGTCTGCCTAGCCGGGGGATCCTCAGGAGCGGATCCGTCCTCAGTGCGAAGGTGAGGCAAGTGGCGCCGCGGTTCACAGGTTCTTGCAACGGCGCGAAAGAAAAACGCAGGCGCGCACCCAGTTGTCGATGGGCGTGAAAAAAGCCGCAAAAAAACCCATCGTCGGGGCTTACAATCGAACCGCTCAAAGTGCTCTAATCGCGGCTGGAGCACCACCTTGATTGACGTAATTCGACACGGTTGGTTCTGGGCGGCGCTTGTTGCAGCGCTCGGCGCTGGTTGCAAATCCGAGGCGGAAGAGGACGAGGCCGGCGAAGACGGCGCGGCGGCGACCAAGGGCGATCAGCTGGAAGATGGCGGCGCCATGGCGACGCCGATCCCAGCGGCATGCGAGGCCGAATGCACCGTCGAGCAGATGTGCTTCGGCGCCACCCCCGACGCCTGCCGAGAGGGCTGCGCGGGCGATCACGCCTTCTTCGCTGGCGAGGGCAAGGTTGGGTGCGTGCAGAAGTTTGAGGGCTTGCTCACGTGCGTTGGTGGCCTCGACTGCGGGCAGGCGGCGGATTGGCTGGACGGTTTCACGGACGGCTATCCCTGCCAGTTCGACGAAGAAGCGTTCTACGACGCATGTGTCATCGGTGGCCAAACACCAGCGGCGTGCGTGAGCATCTGCGCGAAGACTGCCGAGTGTGAAGTGCGAGGCGCGGCCGAGTGCGAGGCGGCCTGCACAGCTCAGCTCGACTACGCCACCAAGCTCTCCGAGGAGTGCGGCTCCGCACAAACTGCGCTGCTCGGCTGCGCGGAAGCACTGGCGAGTTGCAACGATCTCCGTGGCTACTACGAGGGCGACGCGACGATCTGCGTCAACGAGTCGGCGACGGTCAGCGCCGTCTGCGCGATGTGAACCAACGACTTCAATTGCGGGCTGTAGGAGAACACCATGTCTCGAAACGACGACGAAGAACGCCGCATCAAACTCAGCCGTCGTGAGACGCTGCGAGGTGCAGGTGCCCTGGCCGGAGCATCGGTAATCGGTGGCTGCGGCACCGGATCGGGCGACGAGGACGAGGACGAAGAAGGGGGTTCGGCAACCAAGGGTGACGACCTCGGCGACGCCGCACGCTGCAGCGCGCCCTCGGACCTGAGCGACTCGGAGCTACTCGCGCCGATTGAGCACATCGTCGTCTTGATGATGGAGAACCGCTCGTTCGATCACTACTTCGGCTCGCTCTCGCTCGAAGAAGGGCGGATGGATGTCGACGGCTTGATCGGCGGTGAGTTCAACCTTGGTCCCGGAGGAGAGCGCGTCGAGGCGTTCCCGACCAGCAACTCGTTCGTGTCGCCGCCGCCCCACACGTGGGACGCGATGCACGGAATGTGGAACAACGGCAAGAACGACGGGTTTTGCCTCGAGCACCACAAGGTCAACGGCGAGACGAACCCGCAAGCGTTTCGCGAAGTCATGCAGTACATGCGACGCAAGGACATCCCCGTCCACTACGCGCTCGCCGACAACTACGCGCTCTGCGACAAGTATCACTGCTCGTTGCTCGGTCCGACGTGGCCCAACCGCTTCTACATGCACGCGGCGTCATCGGGCGGCCGGCAATCGAACTTCCCGCGCCCGTTTCTCGACACGATCTGGGATCTGCTCGATGACGCCGATCTCAACGGTGTGAACTATTTCAGCGACCTCCCTTGGGCGGCTGCGGCCTTGGGTAAGATCTTCGGCTTCAGTAGCATGGATACGTTTTTCGAGGACGCGAAAAAAGGCACGCTGCCCGAGTTCTCGATCATTGATCCCGGGTTCTTCACCTCAAGCGAACACCCGGGCTTCTCGGGCAGTAGCGAGCACCCGGAAATGGGACCGAACCTCCCGCTCGGCGGGCTGTTCATTTCACTGATCTACTCAGCGCTCGCCAACAGCCCCAAGTGGAACAAGACCCTATTCGTCATCACGTACGACGAAAGCGGCGGTTTTTACGATCACGTCCCGCCGCCATTGGCCAAAGACGAGCGCGCCGAATTCCAACGCCACGGCTTCCGCGTCCCGGGCTTGATCATCGGGCCGCACGTCAAGCGCGGTTGTGCGATCCACACCTTGTTCGACCACTCTTCGATCATCGCCACGGCCTCCAAGCGCTTCGGGCTGAACGTCCTCAACGAGCGCGCCGCGGCTGCGAACACGTTTGCCTCAGCGATCGATCCCGACCTGCTCAGCAAGCCGCGGAACCCGATCAAGCTGCCGCAGATCGAAATCGACGAGTCCAAGCTGATGGAGGCCGCATTTCCCGATCCTAGCGGCGCGCCCGAGCTGTGGGCCGCGGCCGACTCTGGTCGAGTCCCGCCCGAGTACGATCGACGCAAGCTTGTGCGCGAGGACACCCAAGCCCTCATCCGCCGAGCTCGCGAGTTTGAGTTGGTCGTCGATCGCATCCGGTGGGGCAGGCCCACGCGCGGCGGCTGAACCCGCCAACGTCACCACGCTGCCAACCACGTAGCCGCCCCGCCGCGCCGCAGGTGGTCCGAGTTCAGCGAGCGAGAGTCGTGACGACCAGGGGGCGGCCGTGGCGTGAGGCGCCGGCGCTTCAGAACGACTGAGAGCTCGCCCCATCGGCGCTCGGTCGGCGCAACACGCCCCGGCGAAATGTCGTCGCCGCGGGGGTGGTCGCGCGGGCGCTCGCGACCTAGGGATTGCGCCGCTACAGTCTCGCCCTCTGCAACACCGCTGGCCGTCCGCGGTGTCACTGCAGAAGTGACCGATCGCCAGAGCGCAGGTGGCCGGACGCCGGCGGCGAGGGCGTGCG
>CADEGN010000183.1 GCA_902826865.1 uncultured Myxococcales bacterium | reverse complement strand
CGTGCAAGGGCATCAAGTTGCGCAGCGAGCGGCCGAGAATGGCGTGGCATCGTGCTGCACCTGGCGTGCCGGCGCCAGTCAGCGAGCGACCACGCTAGCTCGGTCGCGGCGGGAGCACCTTGGACGGCCCGGGCTGGTGCGTTGTCGCCCTTCGCCGAACACCGCCTCCGTGACGATTTGGCGCAGGATGGGGCGCGCGTGGTCGGTTCGTCAATCGCCTGGATACTCGATCTCGAGCGCGTACGGTCCGACTTCGATCCGTTCGCCGCGCGCGAGTTTCGTGCGTGACGTGATCACCCGGCCCCCAACCTTGACGCTGTCGTCTGCGTCGAGCGGGCGGATCTGCGGGAGTTCAGGCAGGCCATCCCACTCGAGTACCGCCATCACGCCCTTGCTGCCGCGCTCGGGAAGCGGAATCTCGGCATCCCGGGCGCTGCCGATCCGGTGGTGCCCCGGCAGGAGTAGGCGATCCTCGTAGCCGCCATAGGGATGGACGATCCTCAGCATGGCTGCGACAGCAATGCCGAGGTCGTAATGAAGGATCGATCCAAGCGCGTTCGCTAGCGATCCGGCATTGGCCGGGCGGAGCTCGGGGACCTTCTCCAGGCACTGGAGCACGAGCTCGCCGAGTGCGGGCGGAAGGCGCGAAAGGTGCGGGTAACTCTCCAGCGGCGCGGGCAGCGTGTTGCGGTGGGCGGTGAGCCAGGGCACCGGATCGTCGTGGAGGTGGTCGCGAGTCGCCGAAAACGGTCGATCGGGAAAGAAAATGCAGCGCGCGGTGAGGAGCTCATAAAGGACGACCGCGAGGCTGTAGACGTCTGCCGAGGGGGCAAGTTTGGGCGAGTAGAGCTGCTCGGGTTGGGTGTAATGGGGGGTGCCGATCAGCATGCGACCAACCGTGACGTTGCCGCCGATGGTTCCATCGATGTCCCAAGCTCGTGCCAATCCGAAGTCAAGCACGCGAACGTTGTGGTCCGGCTCGACCCAGATATTCGCGGGTTTGATGTCGCGATGGACGATGCCGTTGGCGTGCGCCTCTGCCAATCCCAGGCAGGCCTGGTGGATCATCCACACCGCCTGCGCCGGCGGCATCGGCTGATCGAAATCGTGGAAAGCGTCGAGCTGTTCGCCCTCCAGAAAGTCCATCAGGATGTACACCCGACCATCGCTGCCCAGACCGGCATCGTGAACGCGAACGACGTGATGATTCGTCAGGGTTCGCAGCACCGCGATCTCACGGAGAGCGCGGCGGATGGTGTCGGTGTCACCGACCGCCTGGAAGCTCAGCTTGAGCGCGCAGTCGCGATCGTGGCCGGGCGCGCGCACGCGAAAGACCGCGGAGAAGGCTCCCTCGCCGATCTGCTCGAGGATCTCGTAGGCTCCGTACAGGTCGCCGCGTCGAGGGAGTTCGCTCGTCATCCGGATTGATCCAACTACTTAGTTTAGCGAGGCTTCGATCTTCGCGACAACGGCGGGCCGCGAGACCCGGGCAGCGCTACTCGTCGTCGTCGCGCAGGGCCGCCAGCACCGAGATATCCTCAAGGGTGGTGGTGTCGCCCTTGGGGGCCTGCCCGGACGCCAGCTCGCCCAACAGGCGACGCATGATCTTGCCGCTGCGCGTCTTCGGCAGCGCGTCGGCGAAACGGATCGCATCGGGTCGCGCGAATTTGCCGATTTCGGCCGCGACGTGGTCGGCGAGCTGCTCGCGGAGCTCGTCGGTCGCGTTCACGTCCGCCTTCAGGGTGACGAACGCCACCAAGGCCTGACCCTTGAGTTCGTCGGGGCGGCCGACAACCGCAGCTTCCGCCACATTGGGGTGCGCGACGAGCACGCTTTCGATCTCGGCGGTCCCGAGGCGGTGCCCGGCCACGTTGACGACATCATCGACCCGTCCCATGACCCAGAAGTAGCCGTCGTTGTCGCGGCGGGCCCCGTCTCCGGTGAAATAGCGCCCCGGAAACCGCGAGAAGTATGTCTGACGGAAGCGCTCATCGTCTCCCCACACCGTGCGCAGCATCGAAGGCCACGGCTGCTCGATGACGAGGTAGCCGCCCTCGTTGGGCTCCGCGTCGCTGCCGTCATGCCGAACGATCTTCGGGACAACGCCGAAAAAGGGCAGGGTGCACGATCCCGGTTTGGTGGCAATCGCACCCGGCAACGGCGCCATCATGATTGCGCCGGTTTCCGTCTGCCACCAGGTGTCGACGATCGGGCAGCGGCCGCCCCCGATCACGTCGCGATACCACATCCACGCTTCGGGGTTGATCGGCTCGCCGACACTGCCGAGCAAGCGTAGCGAGCTCATGTCGTGACGGCGCGGATGCGCGTCACCCCAGCGGATGAAGGCGCGGATGGCCGTGGGCGCGGTGTAGAACACCGTGACCTTGTGGCGCGCGATCACGTCCCAGAATCGATCGGGCTCCGGGTAGTTCGGCGCCCCTTCGTACATGAGCGCCGTCGCCCGGTTCGCTAGCGGGCCGTAGACGATATAGCTGTGTCCTGTCACCCAGCCGACGTCGGCGGTGCACCAATAGATGTCGTCATCGCGAAGGTCGAAGACGTACTTGGTCGTGACGTAGGTGCCGACCATGTATCCACCGGTGGTGTGCAGCACGCCCTTGGGCTTGCCGGTGGTGCCGGACGTGTAGAGGATGAAGAGGGGGTGCTCAGAGGTGACGGGAACCGCGTCGCACTGATCAGAGGCGCGATCGACCACGACCGACCATTCATGATCGCGACCTGGCTGCATCACGATCTCGTTGTGCGTGCGGCGGAGCACGATCGTGTGCTCGACCGAAGGACAGCTGGTCAACGCGCGATCGACCTGCTCCTTGAGCGGAACCACCTTCCCGCGTCGCCAGGCTCCGTCCTGGGTGATGATGAGCTTCGCACCGGCGTCGTTGACTCGGTCGCGCACCGCGTCGGCCGCGAAGCCGCCGAAGATGACGCTGTGGATCGCGCCGATGCGTGCGCACGCCAGCATCGCGATCGCGGCTTCGGGCACCATGCCCATGTAGATCACCACTCGATCGCCGGCAGAAACGCCGAGCCGCCGCAGCGCGTTGGCCGTGCGACAGGTCTCGCGCAGCAGCTCTGCATAGGTGAACGTGCGGATGTCCCCCGGCTCGCCCTCGAAAACGAGTGCTCGCTTTTCGCCGGCGCCGGCGGTGACGTGGCGATCGAGGCAGTTGTAGGCGAGGTTGGTCGTGCCGCCCTCGAACCACCGCGCCTTCGGCGGATCCCACTGGCGCACCGTCTTGGGTGGGTCGAACCAGTAGAGCTCCGCCGCCACCTCCCCCCAAAACCCGTCCGGATCCTCAATGCTGCGCCGGTACATCCCTTCGTAGACCTCGCGCGAGCCGATCTTTGCGCGCACCGAAAACTCGGCCGGGGGGTCGAACAGTCGCGATTCCTTGGAGACGCTGACGATGGCGGAGGTCATGGGGGCTGCCACGTGCCGGCGAGTTTGCTCGCGGGGACGCGTCTAGCGGCTTACCACAGGGGCCCCGGGGACGGACCAAGCGTCGAACGCGAGCGACCGGCGTGACGGCCGTTCGGCAGTGGCAGCTCGATCGCGCGCCGCTCGCGTGGCGTGAGCCGGACTACGGCTTCGACCGATGGCGAGTGGCAGCTGGCGGGTCCGCTTGGCAAGGTGTTATCCTGCGTCCGGTCCCGTTCGCCTTTATGCATCCCGCGCTTGGCGTAGATCGGGGAGGAAGTCAGAGAGAAGAGAGATGTCGAAGAAACTGTTTGTTGGTGGGCTGAGCTGGGGCACCACCGACGACCGGCTAAAAGAGGCTTTTGCGCGCTTCGGTGACGTGACGGAAGCGAAGATCATCACCGATCGCGAGACGGGACGGAGCCGTGGCTTCGGCTTCGTCACTTTCGCCGACGACAAGGCGGCCGACACGGCGGTGGCCGAGCTCGACGGGCGCGAACTGGACGGACGAACGATCCGAGTCAACGAAGCGCAGAACCAAACCCGACCGCGCGGCGGTGGGGGCGGAGGCGGCCCGCGACCTCGCGACTTCGGTGGCGGTGCGCCTCGCGACTTTGGTGGTGATCGCAGCGGCGGTGGCCGCGATCGTGGACGCGAGCGCGATCGCGATCGTGACGATCGCGACGACGATGGCGGTGGTCGCCGAGGTCGCGGCGGACGATCGCGGTTCTGATCCGCGCGCGTTTTCGATCGAACGTCGCGGCCGTGCACCAGCACGGCCGCGGAGTGATCCCGGGGCCACTAACAACTGGCGTGGGCTCAGCCGTCGGTTGTCCGATGGATCGATACGCGGCGGATGTCTGTTTGCTGACCCATTGAGCCCGTTCTGGCGGGCGCGCGAGCGTGGCTCCCGGTGGGGAATCTGCGGCTTCTTTGTTCGCGGCGGAGTTGCCGCTTAGCCTGATCGCTCGGCGGTGATGCAATGGCTTACGCGCGCATGCAGGAGCCCGGAGTGATCACGGGGGGCACGCAGGGTCGTGGTGGTGACGGGCCCGACGGTCCGACTACGGATGGTGCGGCGGAGGACGCCAGCAGCGCGAACCTGCGTGAGGCCCTCGACGATGCCGTGATCGCGACCCGGTTTCGCATGGGGATGGACATACGCGTGGCGGTCGAGGGCGAAGCGCTGCCACGGGTGCGGGTATCCGAGCCGGCGATTCGCCGCCTGTTCTGTGCGTTTTTCGGTCGAGTCTTCGCGGAAGGGACCGATCGAACCCTTAGTGTTCAGCTGCGGCGCAGCTCCGACGTCGTCGCGGTCGAATTTGGGCTGCCGCCCCCGGAGTTGACGCGAAGCGAACTAGGGGAATGGACGCGGACGTGTGAAGAGATCGGAGCGAGGTTGGAGTACGGCACCGCGCCCGCCGGAGCGACCCTGCGGCTCGAGATGTTGTGCGCGCCCGACAGTCCGTTGCCCGAGCGACCACGCCGAGCGACGCTCGGCCTCGACCCCATGCGCGTCCTGCTCGTGGACGACGACGATCTCATACGGAGCTCCGTCGCCCGGTTGCTCGCTCGCCATCACGTCGAGGCCGTCGGCGATGGCGAGCGTGCGATCGTTCGCGCGCTGGCCGAAGAGTTCGACATCATTTTGTGCGACCTCATGATGCCGGGTACGAGCGGCATGGATGTGTATCGCCGCATCTGTGCGGTGCGACCGGAACTCGGCCCCCGTTTCATCTTCATCAGCGGCGGCGCAAACACCGCCGCGGCTGAAGCGTTCTTGGCCGAACCGGGGCGCGAGCGGCTCGACAAGCCGTTTGGCGGTGAGGCCTTGCGCGAAGCGATTCTGCGTCGTCGGCCCGTCGGGTAAGTCGTCGCCGCACGGTGACGAGGATCACCCAGGCAAACCACCATGGCCGCGGGGGCGCGGCGCCACAGTTGCAGCCGCCGGATCCGTCGCCCTGTGGCCCGGTCGTCGCAGTGGAGGAACTCGCGCCGCTGTCGCCCGTGGACGCGCCGGCGCCGGTGCTCGCGCAGCCGGGGCCGCCGATGAATCCGCTCGCTTCGCAGCTGCCCGCGTCGCTGCCCAGCACGGTCAAGGGATCGCGCAAGTACGCGACGTAGCTCTTTCCATTCGGTGCGGCGACTTCAACGCGGATGTTGGCCGCGTCCCCGACGATCGCAAGGGGCGGCGCAAACTCGATCGAAAAGCTATCACCGTCCACCGGCGCGTCGCTGGCAAACATCGTCCACGCCTGCTCGTCCGGCGGACCAACAGGTGCCCAAGCAGCGCTAATCGTCGACCCCGGCAGCGCATCCACGCACCCAGCGATGGTCGCGACCTCATCGCGGTGAATGATCGTCTCGGCGTTCGACACTGCGGCGGCTGGCGGGTCGTCTGTGGCCTTGAGGGCGTCAACGATCTTGACCACGCCTGGTCGCGGCGACCACACGTTGAACGGAGGGTGCCATGTGTAGCCTGAGACGGTGTACACGCCTGGCGCGAGTGCGGCAGTGTCCCAGGCAACGCCTGCCGTCGCAGCGGCGAACGTGATCGGTCGGCGGTCGGCGTCGGCGTTGATCCGGGCGAAGCAGTCGGCCCACGCGCTCTCCTCGAGGACCTCGGCGGGGACAATATTCGCCGGATCAAGCAGACCCTTGGCGGCGGCTGCCTCCACGTCGTTTCTGGATAGCCAATCCGGCAGCGGCAGCTGCGGCGATTCCTGGCGACAAAACGCGACAAATTGGTGACGGCGACTGTCCTCGACTTCGTCCGCCGTGACCTCGGTGTCCTCGCGCGGGATCGCATAGTAGATGTGCAACACCGACGACGCGCCGCGATCGACGATCGTTAGGCAGGGTGGGTCGTCCCACAGGACCGGCGTCCGTGGTTCGAGGCCATCCCCGGCGCGCGCCAATTCTGGAGCCGCGACGACGGCCGCGGCCAATAGCCCGTGCGTCAAGCGCCCTGCCACGTCCGCAGTCTACCGCGGCTCCCGAGGCGCGGCGCTCGCCGGGCGTGCAGCGTCAGTTGTTCTTGCCGTCGCGCTTCTCGGGCTCTTGGAACCATGCAAGGGGCTCGATGAGCTGGTCGAGCTCCTCGGACTCGATCTTGACGCCCTTGTCCGAAAACCACAGTTCGTTGTTGGTCACGGGTGTCCGGCGCTGGGCGATGAACAGGATCGGCTCGCCCTTGCTCGTGTATCCGAGTTGCACGATCGCGTTCTGGATCCACCGACCGGACTCGCCGAACTTGAACTCACGCTTGAGGCGGTAGAAGCCCTCATGCGCAAGCTTGACGAGCGTCTCGCCCCAGTTGAGCGAGTTGGCCGGGATCTTCACGCCCGGCATCTGGAAGCGCCATTGGTTGTTGGTGTTGGTGACCGGCAACATCACCGACGCCGGCGCGAAGTCGCCATCGGTGCGGATCAGAATCAACCGATCAGGACCGACTTGCGCCTCGAAGCCGGGAAGGTACTTGGTGGTCCGGTAGATGCCGGGCTCGTACTTGAACGCCATGGGGATCGGCGGGGAAGATATCGAGTTCGTGGGGCGGCGGGAAGGCCAGATTCGACGCTGGCGCGAATGGCCGGCCCCGTGCCGCACAGGCTCACGCGGGCTCGAGCAGGCCCACGCTGCGCGCGAACGCCTCCAACCGGCCGCGGGTGGCGTCGAGGTCGGCGCGGGTCTTAATGGGCAGAAATCGCGTGTCGCGATCGACGTCAAGAAATGTGGTCGGGGCGAACTCGGTGACCTGGCCCACGAGCTGCTCGAACTGCACGACTTCCCGCTCGCCCCCACCTGGCCAAGGGATCTTCTTGCGCACCGCGAACCACGACAGATCGAAGTTACGGTCGACCGCCGACGCCACCAGCCACAGCGTGTTGGTGTTGAAGTGAGGATAGTCGGTGAGATCGACGCCTGCCGGGAGACGGAACCCCTCGATGATCGCGGGGCGTCCGCCGGGGAGGTCGGCCACGCAGCCGCCGGCATCGCCGGCGACGCGCCGTACGACTTCGACCGAGACGGCATTTCCCGATCCCGCGGATTCGAGATGGGCCCCGAGCACGGCCGGATCGAGTGAAGCACCTACGTTGTCGACATTGGACAAGAGGATGTGCTCGACGCCGCGCCCACGCAGTCGCGCGAGCATCCCGCTGCCGCGCAGTCGCGCCAGCGTGTCGCCGTGGCCGGGCGCGGCGTAGACGGTCGCGTCGTCGAAGGCTGCAGCCTCGGGCAACGACGTGAGTGGGGTTCCGTCCGGCAGCACGCGGGGCATGATCGACTGGGAAAACCACAGGCGATCGTCGGTGCGGAGGCCAACCCAATCGAGCATGTCAACGTGGGCAACGCTGGCAGCTTCCGTGGCGAAGCTGTGCATGAGCACCACCGCGATCGACGCATCGAGCTCACTCGCCCGCCGATGAACCTCGGCGAGCTTGATCGCGAGGAAACTCGTGCGTGGGTGCCCGTCGCAGACGGGAACAACGCCCTTGGCGCCACCACCAAACCTGGTGGCCATGCCGCCATTGAGCACGAGCACAGCGATCTTTCCCGCACGCAAGGCGGCAAGTCCCAGCGCCGCTCGACGTTCCCGGGTGGCGGCACTATTCGGTGATCCCTCGAGCAGATCCACCGGAGGCGTCCGCAGCGGCGTTGGGGCCGATGGCAAGCGATTGCTGGCCGGGTCCAGCTCGCCGGTGACGACACGTCGCCGAAGGGTCTCGAACGTCTCTGCATCGAACGCGTGATGGGCGACGGACGGGCGGAGCTGCACGATGAGCTGGATAGCACAGGCCTGTCGATGCAGCACCCATCCTCTGTGGCTCGGGGCCGGACAGAGCGGTCACGGCCCGAGATCGACGTGCCAGAACGAAGCATCGCCGAGGGCAAGCGCGAGCGGGTCGAACCAACTGCTCGCTGCATCAAGGATCGCAGCATCTGCGGTGGCGACGACTTCGCTGCATTCGCGCAGCGCGCGGTCGGGATCGAACACAAGCTCGACCTGCCACGACTGGGCAAGGGCGCCGGCTTGACGCCCGATCATATGCGCGAGCTGGCCGCTCTGAGAGACGGGTCGGTCGAGGTACCACGTCACGTGGCAAGGGCGCAGCGCTGTGACGGCCTGGCCTAGCCTCAGCAGCGCGGCCTCGGTGGTGTCGACGCGGCGCCAACTGCCGTGCACGCTCGCGATGTCACGCAGCAACCGATCTCGACCGCGAAAGATCGGTGCGCCAGCCAACGCCGCCTCGAGCGTGATCAAACGATTGAAGCCGTCGATGGCCAGCCCCCTCTGCCGCACGGTTTCGGCGTCGGCCTGTCGCGCGAGGCGACCGGCGAGAGCTGCGTCTGCGCACGCTGATCGGCGGACGGCCTCACGTTGGCGGCGACGCAACGCGTGACGGTTGCCCACGAGCGCGATGGCCGATGCCTCGGCATACCCGCGATCGAGAAGCCACGACAACTCCGCCACGGCGGCCCGTAGGATCGGCTGGTACCGCGGGGCGAACAGCTCGGCATCCTCGGGGTCGGCTCCGCGCGGCACCGCATCGGCAGCGTAGCATTGGGCCTGGCGACCCCGCGGGGCTGTTCTGCTATGCTCCGCGGCACCCGAGGCTCCCCCGGTCGCGGGCGCGCGAGCGCCGATCCGCGGCAGCGCAAACGCAACCGCGGATCGCGTGACGGAGCCCCTACGACTTCCATCTTCCGACAGTCCGAGACTCACGTGGCACAATCCGTCATCGTCGTAAACGCAGACGGCCCCGACAAGCGGGTCGCACTTATCGAAAATGGGATCTTGTCCGAGCTTTACCTCGAGCGCGAGCGGGCGCGAGGCACCGTAGGCAACGTCTACAAGGGTCGTGTGCTGCGCGTGCTGCCGGGCATGCAGGCCGCCTTCGTCGACATTGGAGAAGACAAGGCCGCATTCCTCTACGCCGGCGACATCGCGCGACCGAGCGACGGACCGCCGACCGAGGGCGACGAGACCGACGAAGGCCTGCCGCGGCGCGGAGGCAAGGCCGCCGATATCGCCACGTTGGTGCGGCCGGGCCAGGAGATCCTGGTTCAGGTCGTCAAGGATCCCATCTCGAACAAAGGCGCGCGGATTACCACGTACATCTCGCTGCCGGGTCGCAACGTTGTATTCATGCCGACGGTCAGCCACATCGGAATTTCGCGCCGTGTCGGCACCGATCGAGATCGGCGACGGCTGCGCCGATTGGTCGAGCAGGTACGCCCGCCCGGCGGAGGCTTCGTCGTCCGCACCGTGGCCGAAAACGCGAGCAACGGTCAGGTTCGCGCCGACATGGACTACTTGCTCAAGCTGTGGGCCAATATTAAGGCCAACGAGCGGATCCACCGCGCGCCGGTGCTGCTCTACCGTGACCTCGACCTGGTGCTACGCGTGGTTCGCGACAACCTCAGCCCCGAGCTCGACAGCGTGATCGCTGATGATCGCGTTCAGTTCGATCGCTTGCAGAGGTTCGTCAACGCGTTCCTGCCCGACTATGCGTCGAAGATCGAGCTGTACGAGGGGCGCGAGCCGATCTTCGATGGCTACGGCATCGAGGCAGAGATCGATCGTGCGCTCGAGCGTCAGGTCTCGCTCAAAAGCGGTGGCACGCTCATCTTCGACCAAGGCGAGGCTCTTACGGCCGTCGACGTCAACACCGGAAAGTTTGTCGGTGCCAAGGGCAAGACCCTCGAGGAGACGATCACGCAGACCAACCTCGAGGCTGCCGACGAGATCGCCGAGCAACTCCGACTCCGCAACCTAGGCGGGTTGGTGATCATCGATTTCATCGACATGGACCGCGAGTCCAACCGGCGAAAGGTCTACCGCAAGCTGCAGGACGCACTGCGGAAAGACCGCGCCAAGGCCCACATCACGAAAATCAGCGAGATGGGCCTGGTCGAGATGACTCGCAAGCGTACCCGCGAGAGCCTGCAACGCATGCTCACGGGTTCGTGTTCGGCCTGCAACGGGAAGGGCTACACCAAGAGCACGGCAACAGTCGCCTACGAGATCTTGCGCCACATTCGACGCGAGGCCGCCCATATTCCCGGCGACGTCATCACCGTTGCGGCCCATCCCGAGGTGGCCGATCTCATGCGCGGCGCCGAGTCTTCGGCGGTCGACGAAACCGTGAAGCGCGTGCAGCGTGCCATCGAGATCCACGCCCGCAAAGGGTTTCACATGGAGCACTTCGAAGTGAAGGGCAAGACGCCAGGTCGCGGTCCACGGGCGAAGGACGGCGAAGACGAGTAGGCCCTTTGGGCGGCAATGGCGGACAATGACGACCAAAGTGATCGTCGGCGGGCCGAGCGAGTGCCGGTGAATGCCGAGTTCGGTCAGATCCCAGCCCCGACGTACGTCAGCGACTTATCCGAGCGCGGCGTCTTCGTTCATACGGATCAGCGCTTTGCCTTGGGTACAGAGCTGACCGTGCGGTTCACGGTGATCTTGGACGATCCGGTGGTGATCGAGGCGCGGGGCCAGGTCGTTCGTGTGAGCAACGACCCGGCCGGACTCGGCGTCGAGTTCGTGCAGTTGACACCGGATATGGTGCTCCGCCTCGGCGACGTGGTTGCGCATCAGCGGCCGCACAGGCTCGGGCCTCCGATCGGGTCGAAGATTGGCCGCGCCGCGCCGCCGCCGGGCTGGCCGGCGTCGGTGATGCGAGTCCCGCCGAGCTCGGGAGACACCAAGATCGTCGCTGCTCCGCGGCGCAGTACGCCTGCGCTCGATGACGTTTTCGACGCAAACAAGACTCGAGTGAAGCACATTCAGCGCGACACGGGCCCGCGTGGTGACACCGGAGACGAGGGGGGTGAGACGTGAGCATCGGCAAGCGTCTGTTGGATCTGGCGCGCTCGAACCTGCTCGACTTTCGCAGCGCGTTCGAGCGCGACGAGGATCGGGAGTTGCTCGATCGCGATCGCGCGAGCCAACCAAGCGTTGAAGCAGGCGAGGAATCCGATTCACCCGAGGGCGAGGACGGGAGCATCGGCGCGCGTGCAGGGCGTCGAGCCAAGCGCGTGAAGGATGCCGCCGAAGAGGCGTGGGACCGCGCTTTCGAAGCCGCGAAGGCCCGTGCCGGCGTGCGCGGGGATGGTTCCACAGATCCTGCGGCGGATCGGCGCCGGTGGTACAAGACCCTCGAACTCGAGCCGGGCGCTGAAGTAGCCGCCATTCGTAAGGCCTATCGCCGGCTCATGAAGCAGTATCACCCCGATCGCTTCGCCAACGACCCAGATAAGTACAAAGCTGCCACCGAGTTCGCTCGGCGCCTTACCGAGGCCCACGACGGCCTCATGCACCACGTCGGCGACTGAAGGGAAACTCCTGTGGTAGCCCAGCTTGAACGCAAGCGAAGCAAACGCGTCGCCAAAAAACGCGTGCGCCGTTCCGATGCGGATCCCCACGACTTGTACGAGCGCTCGGTGCAAGATCCCGACGGCGACACGGCGATCCTCGCGCGGCTGTTCCGGCGATTCCGTCGCCGGGAACCCGTTAGCCTGCGGGAGGACTTCTGCGGGACCGCCACGTTGTCGACGCATTGGGCGCGATCTCATCGCCATCGTTGGGCGGTCGGCGTAGATCTCGACGGGCCGACTTTACGTTGGGGTGAGCGCCGCCACCTCCAGTCCATCGGACCGGAGCTGCGTCGCCGGGTGACGCTGCTCGAAGGCAACGTGCTCGATGGTCTCGGCCCCCGCACCGACATCGGCTGCGCCCTCAACTTCAGCTATAGCGTTTTCAAGACGCGTGACGCCTTGCGGGGGTATTTCGCGGCCGCCCGCGACAAGCTTGTACGCGACGGGGTGTTCGTGCTCGATGCCTGGGGCGGATGGGGCGTCGTGCGCCCCGATCTCGATCGGCGCAAGGTGGATGATTTCATCTACGAGTGGGAGCGCGCCCGCTTCGATCCACTGACGAATGAGATCCTCTGCTACATACACTTTGAGCTCGCAGGCGGCGCGCGGATCGATCGCGCGTTCACCTACGACTGGCGGCTGTGGAGCGTGCAGGAGCTGCGCGAGTTGCTGCTCGAGGCGGGCTTCCGTCGGGTTCACGCGCTGTGGGAACGGACGGACGCCGACGGAGAAGGCACCGGGGTCTATTGGGAACCGGTGCACACCGAGAATCAAGAACTGTGGTGGACGTACGTGGTGGCAGAACGCTAGCCGCGCCGCGCCGCGCCAGCGCGCCTCACGGGCAGTGGAGCCACCTCCGTTGACGATCGCCGCATCCAAGCGGTAGACCACGCCCGCAGATGCCCCGATCCGCTCGCGTGCGCGCGCCCAAATCCATCACGAAGAAGAAACCCACGCGAACGCCGAAGCCGCGGCTCGCCGACATCGCCGACCGGCACGCCCTCTACCAGGCGTCCGTGCAGGTGCCGGAGGCCGATGTGGAGTTCTTCGTGCGGGCGTTCCGGAAAATGCGGCGCCGGGACCCTCAGCTGATGCGCGAGGATTTCTGCGGCACCGCGTATCTCTCATGCTCGTGGGCGCAGAGCGGCCCAAAGCGCCGCGCGTTTGGCATCGATCTCGATGCGCCAACCTTGGCTTGGGGCCGCGAGCACAATCTTGCGGCGCTCTCGGCCGCCGCGCGTAAACGGGTCGAGCTCTTGCAAGGTAACGTCCTCGATGGGCTCGGACCCAAGTCGGACCTGACCTGCGCACTCAACTTCAGCTACTGCGTTTTCAAGACCCGCGAGCTCTTGCGCCGCTACTTTGAGGTCGTTCGCGAGAACCTCGTCGCTGACGGTGTCTTCATCACAGAGATCTACGGCGGCACCGAGGCCATCATCGAGATCGAAGACGAGCGCGAGGTCGAGTTCGAGCGCCCGGTGGGGGACTTCACCTATCGGTGGGATCAAGCCGAATACAACCCAATCACCCACGATACGCTTTGCCACATTCACTTCGACTTTCGCGACGGGTCCAAGCTCGAGCGGGCGTTCACCTATGACTGGCGGCTGTGGACGGTACCCGAGCTGCGCGAGTTGTTGCGCGAGGCCGGTTTTCGCGAGGTCGAGGTGTGGTGGGAGGGTGTCGACGAGGACGGGGAAGGCTCCGGCGAGTTTTCGCCGACCGAGCGCGAGGAGAACCAGGAGTCGTGGCTGGTGTATCTCGTCGCCGCGAAGTGACACGATGCGCCCGCGTGTGGGGCCGTTTCGTCCTTGAGCAAGGGCGACGCCGAGCGTTAGAGCACGCCGGCGGCAGCGAGGGCCGTCATGCCCTCGACCACCGCGGGCGAGACAACACTGGGCGGCGCCTCGGCGCGCACACGGCTCACGAACACCCAGCTTCCGCGAGGTCCATCGAGCTTGCCTACCCACCAGGTGACGCTGCCGGTCCCAAGCGATCCCGTGCCAGTCTTTGCGAAGATCGATGCGTTCGACCTCAGTGGAGCGCCGGCGTCGCCCATGCGTGCGGCCCAGTCCGCGGTGGTTCCAGCGATGGCGGACTGCACGGTCAGAAGGTGACGCGAGGCGATGCCAAGGTCGCCGCCGAAGACCTTGCGGACAAACCCTAGCTGCGACGGGCCGTCGATCGCCAATGACCCTCCAGGCAACCAGAACGTCGAGATGTCGCCTTCGACAGACGCGTTGCCATAGCCAAACGCAGCCAGATACTCGCGCATGCGTTCTCGTCCGATCTTCCTGGCCGTGCGCTGGAAGAACCACAACACCGATTCTCGGATCGCCGTACGCAGCGAGTGGTCGCGGTTCCAGCTTTCGAGCCAACCCGGAGAGCCATCCCACGGTTCGGGGGCATCGGCGTCCTCGACCACGCCAGTCTCAAGGGCGATGAGTGCGTGGGGGAGCTTGAACGTCGAGCACGGAGGCGTTGCGATCGCACATTCCTCCGGGTGCACCGTGATCATCTCGCTGCCATCGACGCGTGCGAGCATGAAGCAGCCGTCGTGGGCGATCTCGGGCGGATCCACGGCGTTCTTGGCCGGAACAGTCGGAGCGGGGGCGGGCGTTGGTGGGGCCAACGACCCGCTGCTGGCGTGACATGCCAGCAAAGCCGCGAAAACCGGCGCCGCGTGGAGTAGTGTGCGCGTTTGCATTCGGCCGCCCCTACGCGCCGACCTGGTGGACCTATTCCCCAGGCGTCACGCCTGGGCGGATTCGGCGATCGCGGCCATGGCTGCGTCGGCGTCGAGCGAAGCCACCAGATCGTGCGCGCTTGCATGCGTAACCGTGGCTCGCACGATGCTGCCGACCGGCGCGGTGCCATCGGTGAGGATAACCTTGCCGTCGATGCCCGGGGCCTGGCCTTCGTGGCGGCCATCGAGGAGCAGATCGCTCTCGCTTGAGATCCCGTCGATGATGATATCCAGCTCACGGCCGATGAGCTCCGCGTGGCGACGCGTGCGGATCTCCTCTTGTAACTGCATCAGGATCGCGGCTCGCTCTTCGGCCACGCGTTGGCCAACGCGCACCGGCAGGAGCGCGGACGCCGTGCCCTCTTCGCGAGACCACGGGAACACGCCGAGGTGATCGATCCAGCCTTCGCGGACAAACTCGACCAAGCGCGCAAACGCGACCTCGGTCTCGCCGGGGTGGCCGACCAGCATGGTGGTGCGCAGCCAGACGTGGGCATTGCCCACCTTGTCTGGATCGCGCACGGCCTCGACGAGCTCGCGTACCCGCTTCTCACCGTAGCCGCGCCGCATCTTCTTGAGGACTTCGGAGTCGACGTGCTGGATCGGCACGTCGAGGTACGTGGCCACTTTCTGGTGCTGGGCAATCCGCGCGATCAAGCCGTCGGTGACCGCCGAAGGGTAGGCGTAGTGCAGGCGGATCCACCGTAGCTTTTCGATTCGCACGAGTGCATCGAGAAGCAGTTCGAGGTTCGCTGCCGGCTCGAGGTCGCTTCCATAGGTGGTTAGATCCTGCGCCACCAGGCAAAACTCGACGGTGCCGCGCTCGGCAAGCTGTGCGACTTCTTCGACGATCGAAGGGATCGTCCGACTGCGCTGGGGTCCCCGCAGCTTTGGAATGATGCAGAAACCACACGGGCGATCACAGCCCTCGGCGATCTTGACGTAGGCCGTGTGCGTCGCGCCGCTGAGTTGCCGCGGCGTGAGGTGATCGTAGATGTACGCGCGCTTGCCCAGGGCTGTGACGCCGAGCCGCGGCGCTTCACCACCGAGCACCTTCGCGAGCCCGAGCATGTCGGCGGAACCGAGGAAATAATCGACCTCGGGCATTTCCTTGGCCAGCTCGGTCGGGTAGCGCTGGCTCAAGCACCCCGCAA
>CADEGN010000182.1 GCA_902826865.1 uncultured Myxococcales bacterium | reverse complement strand
GCGGTCGCTGCCATCGCGAGGATCGGGCTCGATCCCATGCTCGGACTGTTCCACACTATGATCCCCGGGCGCCCGGCCCTTGCCCTCGATTTGATGGAGCCGTTTCGGGCGGCGTGGGTCGACACCGCAGTGCTGCGACTCATCGGCACCGGAGGCATCGAGCGCCACGAGTTTCACACCTCGGGCGCGGGCGTCGAACTCAGCGATGCTGGTCGTCGCGCCATGGTCCGCGCCTACGAGCGCCGCGCTGACGAGCAAACCACCCACCCGCGCTTTGGCTACCGCATGAGCTACCGCCGCCTCCTCGAGTTGGAAGCGCGGATCCTAGCCAAGGTCTTGGTTGGCGAACTCGACACCTACACACCCCTGTGGACAAGGTGAACCGATGCGACATCACGTACTGGTGTGCTACGACGTGTGCGACCCTCGCCGCTTGCGTAAGGTCCATGGCATCGTTCGCGACTTCGGTGAACCGCTGCAATACAGCGTGTTCAGCTGCCAGCTGACCGCCCAAGAGCGCGCAGAACTTGAGGCCGCCCTGCTCGAGGTTCTCGATCAACACTGCGACCAAGTGCTGTTGGTCGATCTCGGACAAGCCGAGATCCATGGCCACGCGGTGCCCGGGTCGCGGGTGTTGGGCAAGGCCCGCAAGCCCGCGCTCGTCGGTGTGATCGTGTTGTGATCACTTGGCAACGCGTACCGGTCCCACCATGGGAGCGGCTTCGCGATCCGCCGGTCCGTGCTTAGTCTAGAACGGGTCGTCGTCGAGGGTTTCGAACGCGGGTACGGACTCAGGCTCGACCACGTCGACCAGGCCGGCCTCCATCGCCGGCTTCAACAGGGCCGAGGGTTCGTCGCTGGCGATAAACACGAGCTCGAACTTGGCCCGCGTCATCACCGTGTACAGCCGCCGGCGCCCTTGCTCGCCCGCGGCCGGGTACGCGGACTCGGTCGGTTCGAGCACCACGACCGCATCGAACTCGAGGCCCTTCACCTGGGCCACATTGGTCACAGTGACGCCCGGTTCGAAAGTGAAGTGCTTGTTGTGTCCGTGGCGGACGGCGATCGCCATCCGGTGGCTTGCGACCTCGCGGGCCAGGGTCGCGGCCAGAGAAGCGGCGGCTTCGCGATCGTGGGTGACCACTGCGACATGCCCCTGCCCATGGTCGGATGCCAGGCGCAGCACCTCCGCCACGAGGATCTCGTGGGCCCGGGCGGGCGTGTCGGCGCAATGCAAGCGCGGCATGGGCCCCGGGCGACCTGGGGCGGTCGTGGTGTCGCCGGTGAGTGTATCGGCGACGGCCATGATCCGTGCGCTGCTGCGGTGGCCAACCTCGAGCCGGGCCACGGCGGCGCCATCGAGGCCGAGCTCGCGCGCGAGCTCATCCCAGCCCATGAAGTCGGCCGCCGGTACGATCTTCTGGTTCACATCACCGACCACGGTCACTCCCGTGCGCGAGCGAACGATCGACAGCAATACCCCGAGCTCCACGGCACCGAAGTCCTGGGCCTCGTCGATCATCAAGTGGTCATATTTGTCGACCGACTCGTCGTGCTGGGCGTCGGGTAAGCCACCGTGCTTGCAGACGATCAGGCGCAAAAGGGGGGCCAAATCGTCGAAATGGATCCGCGGGCCCGCCTTACGATCGCCGGGGTCTTTCCGCTGCAGGCGAAGCTGGTAGTTGGCGAGCTCCGCGAGGTCGGTGCGCGAAACCTCCGGGAGATGCTTGGCCAGCAGGGCGGTGCCGGTGAACAGTCGCAACAACTCGTCTTTGTACTGGGTCATGCGACCGACGGCGGCGTGGAGCACCTTGTGGATCTCGGTCAGGCGCTGGGCCTCCCTTCGTGCCTTCGGTCCGCTCGCGGCGTCGCGGGCGAGCCGGGCCTTGCTGCGCAGGTCCATGAGGCGGCGAACGACCGGGCCGGAACTCTCGCGATACTCGTCGACCCATGAAACGGCTCGGTAGGGCTGGAGCGCGGCCGTCAGCCACAGCACCATGCGTTGTTCCTGTTCGCCCACGAACTCGTCGATCGCCGCGAGGATGCCGAGCCGCTTCTTGATCGCCGTGACGCGGCCCTGCTCGGCCGCCTCGGCCGTGGGTGTGGGGTCGATTTCGAGGTCGCCCTTGTAGGCCCGACGAATGCGCGCGAGGGCCCAGCCGTGAAAGGTGTCGATGGTCGCGGCGCCGAGCTCGACGTCGGCGAGCGATCGCTCGACGAATTGCTGCAGTGCGCGGTTGAACATCACGATGAGGACGCGGTGCGGATCGAGCGGGGCACCGGTTGCGGCAGCCTCGGGCGCCGCGAGGTAGGCCACACGGTAGAGCGCGACCGTGGTCTTGCCCGAACCGGCGCGGCCTTGGATGATCAGTGGACGCTCGCGATCGCTTGCGATCAAGCGATACTGCTCGGGTGTGAGCAGGGCGCGAACATCGGGCAGGCCGAGCACCGATGGGGGCGCGGTGGGGGTGAGTTGCTCCAGGTGAAACTCATCGCCGGTGCGCACGCAACGCCCGGCCTCGGACACCCGTGCGATCTCGATGGCGGCGAGGCGGCGGCGGTCCGCCGTGGCAATGGTGCGTTCGGCGACGGTGCCGGCGAGCCGAGCAAAGCGCGGATCGTCGAGCTCGAACTCGTCGCCGGGGCGATGCTCGTAGAACGCGGCCGCCAACGGGTGGGCGAAGCCAATGATGGAGGCGTCGCGTTCGCTCGCGTCGGGGATCCGCTTGGGGGAGATCCGGTAGGTGACGCAACGAATCGGCGCGCTGGAGGTCGAAGGTCGCCGACCAGGGGGCGTCCCGATCGAGGGTGATGCAGTCGCGTTGATAGAGGCTGTCGAGATCTTTGGCGCGCACGAGAAGGTGCATGGAAACGGCCGATCTGTGCGGCCTGCGAACGGCCGGGCACGGGGAGTGGTGAACGTCAGGGGTCTGCCGCGACGGCGGCGAACAGGCCCAGGCCAAAGTGCGCGCCATAGCCGATGGCGATCGGGCCGCGCTGCGGTGCTGCGAACACCAGACGCGCACCGTGACCGCGGTCGGGACCGCGACTGCCCCCGCCCTTGGGCCGACGACGGCGGAAGCGACTCCAAGCAGATCGCTGGCCGATCTCAGTGACTTCGATGGGGGCGACTCCAAGGAGCTGCTCGCATCCCGTTCGGATCTGCTCCTCGATGGTGTCGCGGGGCTGCCCGCGCACGGTTTTTGGGTGCCGCACGGGCACGAAGGGCGTCACGCTTTCCCATACCCGGCTCTCGGCAAGGGTGGCGGTGCGCGGGCTAACGAGCCCACCGTAGGCTTCGCAATCGCCAAGCCCAACGAGGATGAGCTCGAGTGCGTGACCGTTGCTGGCCCATAGGCGTCGTATTCGCTGGAGCGCGCGCACATCATCCTCGGCAAAGCCCGCGCGCGCGGTGATGAGAAGATGGTCGATCTCCCCGCGGTCGGCATGTCCCGCATCGTCGCAACACGCGAGGAACATCGCGTGCTGGTGGTTGGATGGCAGCGGAGTGTGGCCCGAGAACACCGGTCGAGCATCGCCGCAGAGGTCGCGAGACTGCGCCATTGCAGCGATGCGCAGGCGCTCGCAAACGAAAATTGCATCTTCCATGCGCGGCAATACCCGCGAGCAGATGGCAAATCGAGCCACGGTGGGTGCAGCGATTCGCCGTCGCACGGGCGTAGCCACGGGCGCGCGCTCGAAGGGCGAGGTGCGGAAGATGTATCGGGCAAGCCGGGTGCCCGGGACTCGCGACCACCCTTCAGTCCGATAGCGTTCGCCGGAAAATGTCAGGACGTCCCAGATGCGGCGAGGAACGTCGAGGCCCTTCTTCGGCGCCGGCGTTCGCTCGATCCGCTGGGCGAACTCGGCCTCGGTCTCCAGCGCGAGCAGGCTAGTGGCGGTGGCTTGGTTGTCGAGCTCGTCGGGCCAACAGTCCCATCGCCCGTCGTCGCCCACGTCGAGTACGCGCATGTCGGCCCACGATTCGGCGCGCCCCATGTATGTGATGCTCGCGCACAGGCACTCGAGGGTGTCGCGCTCGCTGGGCGACAACTCGACGGGCCACGCCATGGTGACCGGTTGCGGATCGGATGCTCCCCCGTCGATGGCGACAAAGGCATCGAAGACCTTGGCCCGCTTGTGATTGCCGTCGTCGGTGTCCGGCATGTAGTGACGCGTGTGCGCATCCACCGCGCGCGGGAGTCGGTATCGGGGAAGTCCGCGCAACTTGGCGAGCACCGGCTCCACCGTGGCCGCGGGGATCCCCGTTGCGTAGGCCGCGTGCACGAGGGATCGAAGGACACGCCACGGCGACGGCGGCCACTCTGGAACGGCTTCGTTGTGGGCGTTGTGCCAGCCTGTGCCGTGAAAACGGCCGGCGAGAAATCGCAGCTCGATGGCCAGCACGATGTCAGCCCTTCCCCCGCTTCGCCTTCTTTTCAGAGGCCTCCGACTTCGTGTCTCCGTCGAAGGTCGCCACCGTGATCGGCGGGTTGGCGAAGTGCTCGCTCGCGGCGCCGATCAGAGCTGGGAGCGCCGCTTCGATGGCCTGCAGGTCGGGCAATACGAAGCCAGCGGGTGCTTTGACGACCGGTGACTCGGCCCCGAGGTCGCATGCCGTGCGCAGGCGCAACCCCGTTTCGAGGAACTTGCGGATCTTGAACGCTGCCAGCGCGAACAAGAGGCGGTTCATGGCGTCGCCCAGGCGATAGCCCCGCACCTGCTCGAGGTCGAAGTTGAAGTAGGCGGTGATCCGTTCCGCGACGAATTCGGTGCGGTGGAAGGGGACGTTGCCGAAACCTTCGGCAGCCGTGCGTTGGGCCTCCTCGTCTTTGGTGGCCTGTACGCGGTCGTTCTTCACACCGCCGGTCGTCACTCGACCGACCTTGTCGGCCTCGATGAAGCCCGACAAGGCGCGCGGGACCCGAAGTACCCCGGCGATGCTCTCGAGGAACACGCCATGCAACAGGCACCCGATGTCATAGCGAGCCAGGGCTGTCACCAGCTTGCCGCGATCGAGTGGCTTCTTCTCGTCGAAGGCGATCGCCTCTACGAGGCGCCCGCGAAAATCCGACTTCTCGATGTAGACCGAGTTGAGGCGGTGGGCCTCTTGGAGGGATGTGGTGAGCTGAGCTCCATCACGCGTCTGCACACGCACATAGGGCAACCCGCGAAGGGGAGCGACCAAGTCGTTGCCGGCTTCGTCCCAACACGCCAGCTCCAAGCGGTTGGCGACGCTCTGGGCGGACTCTACGAGGAGCTGCTCGTCACCGTTCGGAAGCGTGTAGACCCCTGCGCCGATGTCGGGGAACCCCGTGGGTTGAAAACGACTGCCTTGAATCGGCGTGAGACCGACTTGGACGAGGAGGCGGGGGCCTGCGGGAGGATCGAAGGTGCTCATGCTTGCTCCTGAGAATCGGTGGACGGTGTGGTTTCGCGGGTGGCGAAGATCAGTGATTCGAGTCGATGACGCTGGGTCATGCTCAACGGGAATGCCAAGGCGGCGGCGATCCGGCGCGTTCGTTGGACGGCCTCGACGAGCGCGCGCACGGGGAACGGTCGACCGGCGGATCGCAGACGACGAATGGCCGCCATCGATGCCCCGCAGGCATCGCCGGAGCAGGCGCGCTGGAGCACGCCTGCTGTGCGTGGGAGCTCCTCGTCGCCCACTCGCCGATGGTGAACGAGGCTCAACAAGGCGTAGGTCGCGGGCGGCATCAATGGGTCAGCGACAGTGGGTTGTGGGACGCGCCCGTCGATCAGAACCAACGCACGCATCCAGCGATCGATGAGTGCGTCGTTGGTGAGGCCGTCAATAAAATAGGCGATATCGGCGAGCGAGCAAGATGTCGCCGAAGGTGTCGCGCCGGGGCTTGCGTCGGCCTGAAGCTCTTCGATCTCCTCGCGCACGAGCAGTCCATGGAGGTTTTCGATCAGGCTCCTGTCGCCGAACACGCGTCTTGGGTCGTCGTCGCGCCCGAAGCCACGACCCGAGCGGTCGAGTGGCAACCAGCGCGCGCGCATACCGGAGCGGCTCGCTAGCGCGGCCGCGAGCCGCTGCTCGCAACTCCCGTCGGTGACGGCCGGGGCCCAGGCGGACGAAAGTCGGGGAACCGGCGAGAGAAAGGACTTGGTCGCAAACGCCAACGATCGCGCCAACGCTCGTTCGGCGTCGCCGAGCGCGAGCAGGGTCGGAGCCGCGACGCCACTTCTGGCCATTTCGAACATCGCCTGCTCGAGCCGCCTGCGTGCCATCGCCACTGCGGTTGGAGCGGTCTTTCCGGATGCTTTCTGGCGGAAGCGATCGTACCAGGCGTCGATGTCATCGAGCAGTCGCGCCGAAGGGATCGCCTGTGTGGTGAACCGGCCCAGCGGCGTCGCGAAGTAGGCAAGACCGTTGCGAACCTGAAAACCGATGCGGGCGAAGCCATCGACGCCGCGCTCTGTGCCAAGGGAGGTGAGTGCGCGCGCAAAGTCGAGGGCGGAACTTACCCGTCGCGCTCCGCCGCCGCGACCGACCGTCGCTCTGCCTTCGGCGAAGAGGCGACGTAGCTCCCGCATTGTCGCCGGCCGTGACCATAAGGGTAGCCAGACCTCGTCCCGGCTCTCGCCTTCGTCGTAGTCCGTGAGCGTGCCGAGGCCTGCGCCGGCCCGGGCATGGAACGGAAACGCCAGGGCGCTCGCGTCTGTGCTCTCGAGCCGTCGTGTCGCGCTGCCGGCGAGCACGAGGGCGCCCTCCATCAGCAGCACGAAGTCCCACGGGTTGGTTCGGTCATTTGCCGCCGGTTGAAACTGACCCATCGCCCCCTTGAACTGCGAGCGTGCAGGTTCACCGAATAGGGACGAGGAAAGGGCAGCGCGGTGATCGACCTCGAGCACCTCCAACACGCGCTGTTGGAAGTTGTTGCTGAAGTCGAGCCGGCCGTCGTTCCCTCCGGTTCCGAGCAGCGGGGGAAATAGCAACCGCTCGTCGCCCAGTACGACGGCCGCGTCGATCCATGAAAGCGCGGGGTCAGGAACCCTCGCGCGCATGGCCTCGACCATCGCGACCTTGGCATCGTCCTCAGGCCGCTTGTCGAGGCGAAGCTCGGCGATGTAGCTGCGTGCGAGGGCGATCGTGCATGCAAACGCCCGCAGTCGCGAATCCTTCGACGCCAAGATTCCGTCGGCGGCTTCGCGATTGTCCTTCGGGTAGAAGCCGCTGCCCCCATTCCAGGGCGCGATGACAGGGGTCGGGGTCCAGGTGCGGGAGAAGAAGTCGAGGAGTGCTTCGCGGCTCAGCGAGCTACGCAGGACAAAGCGGTCGCCGCGCCAGAATCCGCGCGCGCTGGCGTCGCTCTGCTCGGCGACGAGGCGAACGACGGCCAACGCCTTGAGATAGGACGCGAGTGGCTCGGGTCGACAACCACCAAGGTCAAGGTCGAACTCGGCGCAGGTACGTGCAGCCGTCATGCTCCGCCTCCCAAGTTGGAATCCGGCGAGGTCGGCGTCACCACCTGCCGCCGTCGACTGGCGCGCCAGTCCGCGACGCGAACGAGCATCTCGAGATACGCGAGCCGAAATGGCCCGTGCGTCTCGAGCAGCCGCGCCATCCGGTCCGACCACGAAGGCCCATTGGCTGTCACGCCGAGCTCCATGCACGAGAGGGTGATGTGTTGCTCGGGAACCACCACTCCGGCGCCGAGGTCGACTGCGGGGACCACATCGTCGTCATGCACGCCGTGGGCAAACCGTCGGTTGGGGGCCTCGGGGGGTGGTTCCTCGCCCGGTCGGGCGCGGAGCGAAATGCGGACCTTGCCGTGGTGCGCCGCGACGATGAATGCGCCGAGGTCGGGCTTGTCGCACGCCATCCAGGCCAGGGCGCTAGCGAGTTCGTGCCGGAAGAATCGTCGTGGGTTGCGTCCGGAGTGGATGCGATCACTCTTTGCCCATGGCCCAGCATCTCGGCGCGTGTCGCCTTCGGGAAGGTTGTCGATCAACATCTGCTGAAATGCCGGATGCGCCTTTCCTGCGTCGTGCCAGCGCGCGGCCTCGACCAACAGCTGAGCATCGACGAAGGCGGCGGTGTGTTGTGCGAGCGTGGCGAGCAGGTGCGTCATCTCCTCGGCAGTGTCTGCTGCGTGTAGCTGGAGCGTCACGTATTCCCCCCCGAAGGTGAGAAGATCGGCGGCATCGGCATCGGGCGGCGTCCCGGGAACCACGACTGCCGTAGGGACGTGCGACCGCTCGCACGTGAGTCCAAGTTTCGCGTCGTATCCTCCCACCGCGGTGTCGACGACGACGGACTGGCCAGGGACGAGGCGATCGACTTTCGCCCACATGCGTTGCAGGCCATCGAAACGCCATACGGGCTTGTCTTTGGTGAGCTTGTCCAGCTCGTAGATGGGCACGGAACACAACTCGTCGCGTTGGAGATCGGTTGCGTTTTCGGCAGGGGACGCGCTGCCGAGGTCGCGCCACGCGACCTGGACATCTGCGTCGTCGGTCGCGCGGATGTATCGCGAGATATCGATGTCCTGACCAGAGAGGTCGGGCTCCGTGTCGAACAGCTCGAGCAGGTCTTTGCGACGGATCACGGGGAGGGCTGGGTGTTCAGGGTCCTGCGCCACACGGGCGAGATTGGCCGGGCCGACGTCGATGAGCTCGGCAACTCGTCGTCTGGCCAGCGCGAGCACTGCCTTCTCATACGGAAGGCAGAGGTCGTCGTCTTCGATCTGGAGGTCGATCCAGTATGCGTCCGCTTGCTCATGCTCGCCGGCGCGGTTGAGGCGGCCGAATCGTTGGACCATCGACGGCCATGGCGCAAGCTCGGTGAACAGGGTTCGCGCGGAGATGTCGACCCCTGCCTCGATGGCTTGGGTCGCGACCAAGACGCCATTGAACTGGCCCGCCAGCGCGGCGGTTTGGATGCGCCGGCGGTCCGATGGGCGAAAGCGAGAGTGGATCAGGGCGGTCGCCTCGGTCTTGCCGTCGAGCAGCGAAAACAGCTCCTGGGCGCGTCGAACTCGATTGACCACGACGAGGGTGAGCGTTCCAGGAACATGGGCATTCGCGATCTCTCGGGCGAGGGGCGCCAGTGCGCCCTTCTTCACGATCGCGCCGCTCGCCTTGCGTAGACCCTTGCGCGCGTTGAGTCGTCGTGTCAACGCGGGCTCGCTCGCTGCGAAAGGCTGGCGGACGAACGCTCGCGTGGTGTCGACGGTGCGCAGCCGGCCCTCGGCCAAAGTGGCCGTCATCCACACCGTCTTGACGGTACCCGCCGTTCCGAGCTGCTCGCGGAAAGCTTGGAGCTGTGCGCCCGTCGACGAACCAACGCCCATCAGCTGGACCTCGTCCATGACCCACGTGCAGTCATTGTTCAGAAGCGCGAAATGAATCGGCCAGCGATAGCGGCTCATCGCGTACCCGCGCAGCAGTGCGCGAGAAAGCAGCTGATCTTGAGTGCCGATGATGACGCTCGCCCGCTCGGGCATTTCGTCCCATCCATCGTCGATGGCGCCACCCAGCATCGTGCAGATGCCAAGGTGCTCGTCGCCCAGGCCGAGTTGAGTGGCCCAATCGCGTGCGGCATGCTCGGTTTGTTCGACGAGGGTGCGCATGGGCAGGCAGAAGACCAGTCGCGCGCCCGCTTCTGCACGCTGCGCTGGCGTGCCGTGGAGTCGGCGCCACAGCCATCCAAGGACCGCCGTGGCGGTCTTGCCGGACCCGGTCGGCGCTTCGAGCAGATCGGGAAGGTGCGGCGCCGTGGCAAACGTCGTTTGATAGGCGTAGGGAAGTCGTCCGGTAGCTGTGCGAAAGAAGTCGTCGAAGTTCATGCCGTCTTCCTCGTGATCGCGGCTCGCTGGGTGGGCCGCAGCGCAGCCGAAATGCCATCTGTCTCGGGCGTACCCCTTGTCGCTACTCGTCGCCGTACGGATCCGACCACCCCGTCGGCGTCGGTTCGCACGCTCGCTGGGCCTGGCGAGAGCTTGCGGCGTGCTTGCCTGCGGTGCCAGCCCGAACGCGCTGTATGATCCCTGGCAGATCATCTCGCGTCTGACCCCTTGCAACTTCGGTCGTGCGTGCTCCGCTCGCCAGCAATGCCGCGAGCTCATCGGCAAGCTCTCGAGGCTGCACACCGACCACGGCATCGATGACCGATGCCAAGCGTCGGGCCAGTTCACGACAGCTGCGGTACTTCACCGTCCGTTCGAGGACGTGCCCCTCGCAATCTTCGCTCCATCGATCGACCTGGGCGGGATGCCAGATCACGTGCGCCACCCAGCGCGCCACCGGGCCGCGAAGGCGAATCCGCGCGGTACCCGGGCGGTCGCGGTCGATCCCGAAGGCTGGGTGATCGTCGCCCCAGATCTGGTCGTTGGTGGGCACGCGGCCGCAACGGTCGACGTCGAGCTCACTCACCGATTCGATCTGCGCTACACGAAACGTCCGCGGGGCCTCAGCTTCGCGCCCCCACGCGCGCAGGTACACCGCACCATCGTGCACGCGCACGGCCCACGGCTCGATGTCGTAGGTGCGTCGACCTTCTTCGGGCGGCTTCCACGGCGAGTCGTACAGGATCCGCAGCACCCTGCGTCGGCACGTGGCAAGCAGCACCCGCAGAATGCCCGCGCCCACGGGCGTGCCCAAGGTGAGGGTGGCCGAGACCGACGCGCGGCTCGGCAGCGAGCCCAAGGCCCCCTCGGGCGCAAACCGACGGACCCGTTCGTCGAGATCCACCACCAAGCGCTCGATCCGCTCCTTCAGCTCCCCGTCGGCCAGCGGCTCGAGGATGGCCTGGGCGATCAATACGGCGACCAGATCCTCGCGATCGGGCGCGTCGAGGGGCATGCCGAAGGGCCGGAGCAGCCGCCAGCGCCGGTCGCGGCCGGTGCACTCAATGGGGGCCTCGTGGGTCTCACCGCGCAACTCGGTGAGCGCCCGTTGCACCGACACCGCCGAGGTGTTGCCAATGGTCGCGACCAGCTCGGCCTTGGTAGCGCCACGTGGACCGGCAGCGCGAAGCGCATGTACCAGCGCGAGCTTCAATCCGTGCCTCGCCAATCCGGGCGATTTGCGATCGTTCTGATCCACGCGGTTCGGAGAATCGCTCCGTTTGTTGTCGGGAGCAAACGGTATTGCATCGTCCGATCGATCGCCGACGCATCGACTTTCAACTCGCGGCGCAGTGAACGATCGTTTGCTGCGGTGCTATGAAAATCGGAGGTCCTCTGCACGATGATGCGACCCACAATATGCCACCCGTGTTGACTGCCACGACATCTTGCGGCCGCCTGCCCGCGTGCCCCTCGTTGACCCACGACCCTGGCGGCCCTTGCCAGCCCAGGGCTCGCACAGCGTCGCGACCGGGCGATAGGCGAATTGCCTGGCTTGCACCGGCGCCGCGGCCGTCCGAAGAATATCGCAGCATCGGCATGGGCATCGGAGCCAAATCGCAACCGTGCAAGTCACTACTGGTAGACCCTACCTTCCTTCTCCACGGTGGCGAAGCCGGTAGGGCCCCCTCTCAAATCGTGCATGCGGATTCCCGCTCACGGGCGTCCCGATGGGCTCTCGTGTAGCTGCATTACGCAGCCTCCGGGTAGCGGCCCGTGCCGCGCAGGCGGTGGCGCTACGTACCTGCTTCCTGATTCGAACCTGAAGCGACACGGCAACCGCCACAAGTATAGCAAACACCGCATCTGACCCTGGAGCTCAGCGATTCAAGACGCTGCCGGCTCTCCAGCGTGGACAGGCATTCCTTATGGGAAGCCGACCAGCATCAATCCAAAGACGACGCGATTCCACCGATTGACGCCCTTTCGGTCGCGCTCGACCGGCCCAAACGTGATTCGGAACGTTCGTTTTCGCGGTGGCACGAATCGGCCGCGATTGAATGCCGATCGATTGACGCGCACGCCGTGGCTGGCGTACGATTGAGCGAGGACCGGATGCGCTTGGGGGTAGGAATGCCCGCCGCCTGCGGGCACTTACGGACGCAGCCCCGGCCGCACCGACTTGAAATCCGGATTGAAGCCACGCACGCGCTTGAGCTTCCGACCCGCGACCACTTCGTCGCCGGGATCCAGATGGTTGATGCGCGCGATCACCTGCAGGGGGACCGATGACGGCGACTCCTTGTAGATCTCGGCGAGCGTCGCCGTCTTGTCCACCTCCATCAATTCGATCCGCATCGGATCAACGCTCTTTTGCGCCGATGTGGCCGCCGCGAAGCTCTTGAACACCTCTCGCGTCTCCTTCGCCGGCCACTGTGCCGAGCTGGAAAACGCCACAACCTGGATGATCTTGCCGTCGAACTCGATGAAGCCTACGAAGGCGTGGATTGGACGGTCGCCGTGCACCGTTGAGAATTCGGCCATCGCGGCCGGCGACCCGAGCAGCTGGCCCTCCCATGGGTCTTTCTTGCCAACGTCGCGCAAGAAGACCTCATTCATGCCAGCGCGCACGGACTCGGCTCGACTCTCGGATACAACCAGGTAGGTGTCGCTGGCGAGGTTCTTGGCCACCGCCCGTCCGCCGCGGTACTCGACCGTCCAGTGCTCGGGCAGCCGCAACGAAAAGCCCATGTCAGGGTGGACGAAGTGGTCGTCTTTGAAGTAGCCCTGGCGTGGGTCAGGCCCGAAGCGCATGCCATCGATGACCGCGAGGTAGCCTGCGTCGTCGTCGGCCGACCCGGTTGCCCGGCCGACCGCGCGGTGGATCAACGCCCGACGACGCACGGTGGTGGGATGCGTGCCGGGATGCTCGAGGCCGGGGCCTCCGTGCAAGGTCCCAAGCATCTCGAGCACGTCGGCGAGGGCGAGCGCCGGGTAGTTCGCGCGCTTGATGTAGCGAAGGGCGAGCTCGTCGGCGAGCAACTCCTCGTCCCGACTGTGTTCGAGCAAGCGCGCAAGCGCCTTCGTCCCGATTTGGTTTACCGCGGGCAGCTGGACTTCGAGGCTCGAGCGGCCGTTGCGGTTTTGCTGGTTCGCGATCCGCTGCAGCCGGCGCACGCCGTGCCGCGCGGCCACGTGCGCGCACTCGTGGGCCAACACCGCCGCCAGCTCGCTCTCGCGGCCGAGATAAGTCATCAATCCGCGGGTCACATAGATCGACCCCCCCGGCAGCGCGAACGCATTGGGCTCGGGGTCGTCGACGAGCGTGAAGGTCCACGGCAAATCGCCGCGCTCGGTGGTGGACGCGATCTTCGAGCCCACGCGATCGAGCAGGGTCGTCGCGCGCTCGGCCTCGTCAAGCACCACCACGCTCTCGTCGATCTGCAGCGCAGCCTCCTGGCCCAGGGCGATTTCCTCGGGCTGTTTGGGAACGAGGGCCTCGACGCGTCCCGTGGCTGGATTGCGCGAACAGCCGGGTGCGGCGACGAGGAGGGCGGCGATGGCGAGGAATCTGCTGACCGACAACATGGCGACGGCGAGGGATGCAGCTCGCTCGCCGCCGTTGCGCCGCGACGGCGCGCTTTCCATGTGTGCATGCGCACGAATCGGACCGCGCGCCCGGGGGTCGCGTCGCTAGCGCTGGTGATCCGCGAGCCACTGCTCGAGCTCGAGGATCTCGGCGTGATCGAGTTCTGTCGCCTTCCACAACACGAGCGCTTCAGCCCCGCGATCGCGCGCCGGCACGCCCGCGCGCTCAAGTGCCCGCGCCAGGGCAAACAGCGTGCGACCGCGCTCAACGACCTGCCCGGATTGTTGGCTACGGATCGCCAGCGCCCGCTCGAGATCAGCTATCGCCGCGATCGCGTCGTCCTCACGCATCGCTAACTCGCTGCGGTACTCAAGCACAGTGGCGAGCTCGGGCGTTCCAGCGGCCGGGAGCGCCTCGAGGATCGCGACCGCCCGTTCGTAGCGCGCACGCGCGTCGGCAAACCGCCCACGATGCTGCTCGATCCAGGCGAGCTGCGCCCCCGCCGTCACTGTCAGCGGGTGATCTTCCCCAAAGCGAGCTTCGAGGATCGCGACCGCCCCCCGCAGATGTTCGTCCGCGACATCGAACTCGCCCCGCGTTTCGGCAAGGGACGCGAGGCTGCGCAGCGTGGCGGCGACGTGGGGGTGATCCGGACCCCGTCGCGCACGCCAAATTGCCAGCGCACGCGCGAGCGCGCGCTCGGCTTCTCCGTCCTCTCCCAATTCGCCCAACGAGCTAGCCAGGTTGTGCAACGCGCCCGCGACGGCGACGTGTTCGGCCCCGAGCGCGGTCACGAATACGTCGACGGCTTGGCGATGGGCATCACGGGCCTGGGCGAACCGACCGAGCCCGCGCAGCGCAAGGCCCATGCCGTCGAGCGTGTAGCCGATCGACGCGTGGTTGGCAGGCAGTCCGTCGCGCTTGATCTCGAGGGCGCGCTCGTACCACTGCAGCGCAGTCGCGTCGTCACCACGCCGTCGGGCGAGGCCCGCCAAATGGGTCATCGCGACCGCGGTTTCCGGATGTTCCGGCCCGCGCGTGCGCTCGAGGATCCGCAGGCTCTCGCGGTAGTTGGCCTCGGCTTCGTCGATCCGACCGAGGTCCTCGTGCACCGTACCGAGGTTGCCAAGCGTCGCCGCCACCTGATGATGATCCGCGCCGAACACCTTGCGCTTTAGCCCCACGGCTTGCACGAACAAGCCACGTGCCGCCTCCGCGTCACCTCGGCTGGCCTCGATGGCACCGAGGTCGTTCAGCAACTCGGCCGTCTCGGCACCGCCCTCTCCCACGCGGCGTACGGCCGCTTCCGCGTGCCGTCCCCACTGGCGGGCTGCGTCATAGCGGTTGAGCTTTACGCCCTCGACGTAGACCAGCAAAGTTGCCGCCTCCGCGGCCACCTGTTCGTGGCGGTCGCCGTCGGCGGCAAAGTGAGCATCAGCCAAGCGCGAAGCCGCCGCCTCATATTGGCCGCGCCGCTCGAGTAGCCGTCCTTCCCGAAGCAGCGCCTCGGCGCGCAGCGGCCCGTATCCAAGGGCGTCGGCGTTGCTGCGAGCGTTCAACACCACGGTCAAGCCTTCGTCGTATTTGCCGGCGGCCTCGAGCGCCGCACCCTGCGCGAGCGCCTGCTGAATGGTCGCCACCGCGGGGTCGTCCGGTGGGGCGGGCAGCTGGGTCAAGAGCTCGGCGCGCGCCCCACAGCGATGGAGCGGGCCAAGCCCATCCACGGCCGCGGGAGCGCGCTCGACGACGGCTGCGTCGGCCGCGGACAAAATGCCCACCAGCGCCCGTGCCTGGTCGAGTTGATGCTCGAGGCACAACATGCGCGCGTCGAGAAGCGCTTGCGATTGATTTCCGCGGACAAGCGTGGCCTCGCAGGCGTCGACATAGATCTGCTGCCAACGCTCGCCAAAGCCATTCAAGCCGGCTTCGACGTAGTCCGCCGTCTGCGCTGCGTAGGCGAGTTCGCTCGCGAGCAGGCGCTCCCGCACCCTTGCTCGCGTCGTGTCATTCCACACCGCCTCAAGTACCACCGGTCCGTCTTGGCAAGGCTCATCGCCACGGTTGACCGCCGCGTTCCACCAGAGCCCACCACCTAGGGCGGCGACGATACCAAGCGCAACGACCCGTCGCGAGGTACGGCGTCGCTCCAGCGCGATGCACAGCGCATCCATGTCGGAGAATCGTTGCGCGGGATCACGAGCGAGGCCGCGTGCGAGCACGTGGCGCAACCACTGCGGAATCCCGCGTGGGAGATCACCCATCGGCGGATCGCCCTGCGACCATGAGTCACGGCGGCTCCCAGCGATGACCTCCGCCATCGCCACACAAAACGAGAACTGATCGGCGC
>CADEGN010000181.1:1690-15926 GCA_902826865.1 uncultured Myxococcales bacterium | reverse complement strand
GCGCCAACCACGCGCCGCGAAGTCGCACTAGAAAACCGCCAAAGTCGAGGCTAGCTGCTAGGGCGTGTGAACGACGGGCACAGCGTCGCCGTCGACGACGCCGTCCTCGTCTTCGTCGACGGCGAGCTCGACGACGCCGGGCAGCGCCAGCGCGGCGCCCGGCGCCAGCGCGCCCTCCGGCAGCGGGGGCAGCGTCTGATTCGACAGATTGGTGCCGTCGTCGTTGGCCAGCACCACGGCCACCGCGATGCGCGTCCCGGGCGGCACGCCACCATCGGCGGCGGGGAACAGCGCTCGCCATGGCACGAAGGCCTCGAAGCCCTCGCCGGGTACCGACTCACCCACGCTTCCCTGGCCCACGCGCACGCCCTCGCCAAAGTCAGCGCCGACCTCGAGCCACGCGAGATTGTCGGGCTGCCCCAGCGGCGGATGGAGTCCGCGCAGGCCGGCGTCGCCGATGAGGTCCTCGCGGCGGACTTCGATCCCGCCGAAGCTCGCCAGCGCGAAGTCGGCACCCCAACCGGGGATGCCCGGGCTCGTGAGTGCTAGGTTCGTGAGCGTGCCGTCGATGACGCCGTCGTGGTCGCTGAGGTTGCCCGACAGGCCCTCGAAGCCGGTCGCGGCGCCGAAGTCGGCGTCGATCACCACCACGACAGTGTTGCGCCCCCACTTCATCACGCCCTCGATGCCGATCGCGAGCCCCGTGGCATCGGCGTCGAGCCACAGCGCGTCGAGCTGGTTGTGCCCGACGCCGTACGAGCTCTCGTAGGTCTGCGCCACCGCCTGGTGTTGCAGCTCCGCCAAGTGTCCGTCGGGCGCGAACTGCCGCGGCGGGGCAACCGGGTCCTCACCGGCCACGCGCCCCGCGAGCACCGCATGCACCCACGCGTGGTCGCGGACCTCGCCGTCGAAGACCTCGCTGCCCGGGCCGCTGGCGAACACGTCCACGCGCGCGTTGGTGTGCTCGCCCCAGCGCCAGGTGACCTGTGGCACCTGCCCTTTTACCGCGGCGGGGTCGGGCACCAGGCCGCCGCACTCGTGATCGGCGGTCACCAGCAGGGTGACGTCGTCGTGCGCGTCCGCCCAGGCCGCCACCGCCGCGATCGCGTCGTCGAAGGCCAGCGTCTCGCCGAGCGAGCGCTCGATGTCGTTGGCGTGGCCCGCCATGTCGATGCGCGCGCCCTCGATCACCAGCACGAAGCCGTCGTCGTCGCGCTCGAGCACGTCGAGGGCCGCCAACGCCATCTCGGTCAGCGTCGGCTGGGTCGTGTTGTCGGGGCGATCCAGCACGTAGTCCATGTGCATGGACGCGAACAACCCCACCACGCGGTCGTCGCCGGCGTCCAGCGCCGCGAGCTCGGCGGCGGTGGTGACGACCTGGTAGCCGGCGTCCTTCAGCGGCGCGATCAAGCCGCCGTCCTGGCGGTGGGAGTCGGGACCCGCCGGCAGGTAATAGGCCGCGCCGCCGCCGAGCAGCACGTCGGGCTGCACGACGAGCGCCTGATCGTCGGCGATGCCGATCGCATCGTGACGGCTTTCGCGATGGGCGGTGAACGCACCGGGCGTCGAATGCGACAGATAGGCGGTGGTGACGATGCCGGTGGCCAACCCACGCAACTGTGCGTCCTCGAGGATCGAGGTCAGCGCGACGCCGTCCTCGTCCATGCCGATGCGGCCGTTGGTGGTCTTGCGGCCGGTGGCCATCGTGGTGGCCGCAGCGGCCGAATCGGTCCGCCCCGAGCGGCTGCCCGTGACGATCTCACCGCGCACCGGCAGTGACTCCATGAACAGCGCGCCGGGCCGACCGTGGTCGAACACGCTGGCCGTGTGCAGCTGGCCGCGCCCCATGCCATCGCCGATCATCAGGATCACGCGCGTAGAGGGCCCCTGCGGGCCGGTCTCCCCGTCGCCGGTCGTGTCGCCGTCGTTGGTGCCGCCGCCGCTCGACAGGTGGCCGTCGCTCGGGCCGCCCGAGGTGAGCTTGAGCGTCGGATCCTCCGAGCCGGCGCTGCCGCTCGATTCGCCGTCGCCGTCGCCCGCCGGGTTGCCGCAGGCGACGAGCGCCAACGACATGAGCGCCGCGAGCGGAGTTCGAACCATACGGAGGCGCACAGTTAGCACGCCGCCGCCGGGCCATCAATCACTGCGGTACCTTGGTCACGGCTTCTGGGAATTTCACGCCACTCGAGCCCTTGGGGATGGTCTTGCGCAGCGCGGCGAGCTGCGCGCGTACGCTGATCGTTCGTATGCGCACGTGGTGCAGGATGCCCAAGGTGAACTGCTCGCTCGGGCCGAGCTGCGACGTGGGCTTGTCCGGCAGTTGGAAGTGCTGGAAGCCGTTGAAGAACACTTGGTCGTTGGTGAACTGCCGTCCGGTGTGCGGCTGGTGCTGCGGCCCGTCGGCCTCGAGGAACGCGGGCCGGCGGACCTGATCCCACACCCCGCCGGCGCCCTCGTCGCCGATGTGCCTGAGCACGAACGCCTCGTTGAAGATCTCGTCGAGCGCGTGCTCCATGAAGTCCAGGTAGTAGGCCTTGAAGTGGCGGTTGCGTAGCAGATTGCGCACCAACGGCAGGTCAGCGCGCTTGTTGGTGCCGGGCTCGAACACACCGGCGGTGGCCCCCTCCCAGTCGAGGATGTCCGTGGTCTGCCAGTCCTTGCGGAAGAAGTCGATGCCGAAGGTGTTGTCGTAGTCGTGCGGCAGCCAGAAGAAGAACGGCGCTGCCATGAACCCGGCAGGGTCGCTTTTGTGGCCCGAGTTGTATAGGTAGTAGTTGGCGGGCGTGCGCCAGTAGTTGTCCCAGGCGCCCATCAGGGTGTTGAGCGCCGCCCAGCGCAAGAAGCCGCGCACGTCGAAGATGGCCTCGATCGAGGCGCGGTACTCGGGCGTGTCGAAGCGGGCGTCGCCTCCCGCTAGCCCCTTGCCGTTGATCGCCGCGATCAGCCGCGCCAGATCGTCGTAGCTCCGCAGCTCGGCCGGGTCGCCTTTCTTGCGGTTGGTCTCGAGCTCGTACGTGCGATCGCCGAAGTCGCTGGCGACGAAGTAGTCGCTGCCGTTGGGGCCGCGGAACGCGAGCGTTGCCGGGCCGATGTCGGCCTCAAGGCGCTGCTCGCCAAGCTGGACCCAGTTCGCCTTGTACAGGTTACCGTCGTCGTTTTTTCCGAAGTTCGCCTTGAGAAAGGGCTTCTCGACTGCCTCGATCATGGAGTACAGCCCGCGGTAGACGTTGAGCGAGTCGCCGCGCGGGTCCATGCACAGCTTGGCGTAGGTGTGGCGCTCGTGCGCGACGTGGGCCTTCCCTAACATCGTCCACGCCAGCGATTCGCGCATCTGTGAGACGTCATTCCACATCGACTTGAGGTTGACCGTCTTCATGCCGGCGAGGCGCTGATCATCGTTCTCGAGCGAGATCTTGAACGAGCTCTTGGGTGTCCCCTTGGTCAGGTTGCCGCCGGTGCGCATGCAAAACTCAGCGGTCTCGAGCACGACGTCGTCGGGATGGATCGACGGACAGTGCTCGTTGCTGTCGGGGTCGGCCACCGCGACCGTGAGTGTGGCGAATTCGAGTCCGGGGTCGCCGACGCACACGTCCTCGGCGAGCTTGTCGTTCGCCATCCGCTGGGGGTCCCAGCCCTTGATCTGAAAGATGTAGAAGGTGCGCGGCGCGAATAGCTGCTCCTGGTCCTCGAGACTGTCGCCCTTGCCGACGGGGCCCTCCGCGGGATCGTCATCGCCACCGACGTCATCTGCGGAACATGCGGTGAGCGCAAGCACGCCGGCGGCAACGAGAGCAAGCGCGGACGGTCGGTGTGGCGGTTGGGGTACGCAGGGCACGGGAATAGGTGCGGATCCGAGCTCGGCGGTTCGCCCTAGCTTCACGATCGGAGCACCTGGGGCGGGAGTCGCCGTGCGTCCCCCGTGCGTCCCCGCCTTCCGAGTTGCGATCGCAAACCTCGGATAACGGTGCGCTACAAGGGTGAGCCCGGCGGGATTCGAACCCGCGACCCGCGGATTAAAAGTCCGCTGCTCTACCAAGCTGAGCTACAGGCCCGCGACGACGATGCGCTCGCCCGGCAGGGCGACCCCAACGGGATTCGAACCCGTGTTACCGGCTTGAAAGGCCAGCGTCCTAGGCCTCTGGACGATGGGGTCTCGAGGGAGCCGGGCGAGCGACGATGGGGTGTAACCGATAGGTCGTCGCGGCGCAAGATGGGCCGCGCGCGGCCCTCGCCGGGTTCCACCAACACCCCGGGCCGCCGCTGGGATCACTTGGGCGGCTGGACGAGCAGGCTCTTGGCCGACTTTTCAAAGGTCGGCTTGAGCGCCTCGAACTCGTCGGGCCGGGTTTGGAAGAGCATCACGTAGATCGTGTCGAAGCGCACCGCCGCCGCGATGTACAACACGCTCGCGGGCTGGCCATTTGCGGCAGGATACTCGATCGCCTGGTGGATGTCGGTTGCAGACTCCGCCCCGCCGCTGCGCGGGGTACCCCCGGCGTAGCCGCCCTTGGCCAGGTAGTGATTGACAAAGTCGTCGTGGAACTGCTTGAGCGTCTGCTTCTTGTTCAGCGGGAACCAAAGCAGGTTCATGCGATCGACGTACGCGCCACACGCCGACACGAATCCGCCCGAGGTCACCGCCTCAGCCATCGTCGGGTTGACCTCGGCCAACACCACGTTCACCGGCGGGCGCACGAGGACCTTCTCCTCGAACAGCGCTTGCGGACCGTCGGCTGTCTGCGCCTCGCATGTCTTGGGCTTTCCGCCGTCGGTCTTTCCGCCGTCGGTCTTTCCGCCGTCGGTCTTTCCGCCGTCGGTCCTTCCGCCACCATCGGCGGTCGTGCCACCCTGTCCGCCCGGGGGCGTGGTCCCATCGGGTCGGTTCCGATCGCAGGCGCCCGCGAGCGATAGGGTGACGAACATGGTCGAGGCCAGGGCGGTCGAGACGAGCTTCACGGAATCGGGCTCCTTGGGGTGCGGCACGGTACCACGAGGGATGTGGGGCCCGGCAAGCGCGTTGGCGGCTCCGTTCCCGCGTGCGCGCGGCTCGATCTCACACGGCCACGACGCGGCGGAACGCCCCCTTCGGACGGGACAGGCAGCACGCAAGAGGACACGGTCGAAGCGCAGGGTTGGTTCCCGCGCTCACCCCGCTTGCGACCACACGAGCGCCCCGCCGGGCAGAACATAGAGGAGGAGCATGGGGCCGCCGGTGGTCGTGGGGACATGCGCGGAGCCCGGGCGGCACATGACCCAACCGGGAGGTTGACCCTCGAAGCGCTCTGTGCCGCGGCTACGTCCGGGGTCAGCGATGAAGCCGAGGGTCACTTCGCCGCGCGGATGCACGTGGGCCGTGCCGGCGCCGTCGAGTCGGACGAGATCGACCGAGAGGTCGCACGTCTCGGCCGATGGCTTGGCCACGCGGCAAAATCGAGCGTGCGGCTCGCCGCGATCGCACAGCCAGCCGTCGGCAACCCCGCGGCGCAGCAGATCACCCAGGGCCTGCATGGCCGTGCCGCCGGCCGGGAACTTGGTCTCGAGCGTCGCTACGAGGGCGTTGCTCGCATCCGGTGACGTCCGAGTGTCGGGGCGGAGCTCCGCGATCGCGGCGAGCATCGGGTGCAGCTCGCGAACGAGCGCGTCGAGCTGGGCGGCGCGGATCCGATCGGTCATGGCGAGGACAGGCTAACACTCGCCAGCGCGGTCGCACCCACGCGGAGTCCTCGCACCGGCGCGAGCGCGCCAGCGGTCGCCCCACCGCCGAGCAGGGCCGTACCCCGCACGATGACGCGGATCGGCGCGGCCTCGAGCTCCGCGAGGCGCTCAGGCATCGACAGCTCCGACATCGGTGGGTCGCGGCGCATCGCCGCGAGGGCCGTGCGCCCCTGGCCAGCGGGCGCCAGCGTAATTAGTCCGTCGGCGACGACGACCTCGAATGGGATCGAAGCGGACGCAGGTGGCGCGGCGAGGATCGCATCGCCGGCATCGTCGATCCGCCACGCCTGTGCACGTCGGAGGTGATCGAGCGCCTCCGTCATCGCGCATCCCAGGGGCAACGACCAGATCGCGCTGCCGTGATCAAAGCGAGCGACGATGAGCTCGCCCGCGACAAAGCCGAGGCGGGCGAAGGTGTCGCGGACCACGGCGACCTCCCACGACCATTGGGCCATGGCGAACGCGACCGGCAGCGGCAAGTCGTGGCCATCACCACGGGCGTACGAGGAGAGGCGATCGAGCGCGGCGTCGCGCTCCGGATCCGCGAGCTCGATGCGCGCCAGCAGCAGCGGTGCGCTGGGCAAGCTGGTGGCCGCCACGCGTGTGTGCTCGTCGCCGCAGACGGCCGGGGTCGCGGCAGGCTCGTGAGCAACCGGGGCCGCACTCGGTTTCGCGGCCGGGCTCGCTGGCGCAGGGCGGCACGCGAACGCGCTGAGCACGATTGCGAGCAGGCTAGCGCCTGCGCAGGGCATCGACATCGTCGTCGGTCAGTTGTAACCGACCCTCGACGAAGGTGCCATCGACCGAATAGGCAACGCGCTCGCACAGGGCGCGGATCGTCGGCGTCTCCAGCGAGACGTCGCGGGCCTTGAGGGCCGCGGCGGCCACGCTGGCCTCGCCGTCAGGCAGAAGCCGCATTTCGACGTCGAGGCCACCGGCTTGCCACGCGCGCGCGCGAAGGCCGAACTGCACCACGTCGTGACCGAGATCGAAGTGCAACAACGGGCCCGCGGCGTAGAGCTCGAGAGCGGCCTTGGGGTCCTCGTCGAGTGCCCGTCGCAGTTCGCCTTCGGTGGTGCCCTCGGGCAAATCACGGCCCGCGGTGAGCGGCCCCAGCCCCGAGCCGATCTCGCGCGCCGGGATGAACGCGGCCGCGTTGCCGTCGAGGATCGCGACCTTCCACGGCAGCGGTCCGTTTGGGACGAGGATGGTAAAGCCCTCGTAGGTTTCGGCCCGCATGCGCGCGTGCTCCAGGGCCGCCACGAACTCGTCGCTCGCACGCAGGAGCGGGCGCAGCACGTACGTGCCCGACGCTACCAGCGAGGTGAACGCGATCGTCTCGCGGCCAAGCCACGTGGCCGGCCGGGGCGCGTCCGCAGGCAGGACCGCATCGAGGGCGAGCTCGATGTCGGCGGCGGCCTGCAGGAGGCGCGCGGCCCGAGGTGGCACGGCAAACACGGTGGTGAAGGCGTCGATGTCGAGATCGGACGGCAGCAACGTCCACGCCACGGCGATCGCATTCGGATCCAGCCAGGCGAGGAGGGTCGCGTGGGTCGCCTGCGCGGGTTCGCTTGTGTGGGCCGGTTCGGGCATCACCGGCGCGGCGACTGCTGTCGGTTGCCCGTCGCCCGCGGGCTCGGCCGGGCAGCCGCATGCTCCCAGGGCCACCGCGAGCGCCCTGACGGCGACGGTCCAACGCAACGCGCTCATGCAGGTGTCCATACCGTGCCCCGTCGAGTGAAGCGCTCGGGCCAACCGTACACGCGCGCCGGTGCCGGCTGCGATTCGCCCGCCGTCGCGTCGTACTCGGGCGCGTGGGGCATCACCACGCGGAGCTCGGCGCCGGCGATGGTGGCCTTGGGGAGGATCGGCGTGGCCAGATCCCCGGTCGCTTGGGCGAGCAATCCGGACGGGCCGCGCTCGGCCAAGCGGAGCAGGATGCACGCCGTGGGCGCCGGCAGGTCGCTCTCGCCGAGGCGAGCGCCGACGACCCCGCCCCCCCCGGCAGTCGAGCCAGGAAGAAGCGTGCGAGGTAGCGCTGCGGTTCGGCCGAGGGCGTGCACCACGTGTCGAACCAAACGAGGGGCTCGTCCACGACAAGGTTGGCCTCCTCTTGGCACTCGCGTCGCGCTGCGTTCTCGAACGCTGCGTCATCGCCGGGTTGCCCGCCGACGGGGATATCGCCGGGGTCGACCCTTCCGCCGGGAAACACCAACGCCTGGGGCATGAACGGGCTCTTGCTGCTTCGGCGCAGCATGTAGCACTCGGCGCCGCGTTCCCCCGTGCGCACGAGCACCACGGTCGCCGCCAGGCGCGGCAACGCGGCCCCTTCGCCCTGTCCGCGGTGTTCACCCATGCGCTGGCCGATGGGTACCACGAGTGTCGGCTTGGCGGTACGCTGGCACGGGCGTCGCACCACCGCCACGGCCGCGATCGCGGGCTGCGCACCGGCGAGCTGTCCATGGCTGCCACCTTGCCACCGTCCGACAACGACGCCGCTGAACCCGGCGTCCACGCCCAGCTCGCCGACGCGCTCCCGATCGCCGCCTGCATTCTCGATCGGGCCGGCCTGGTCACCTGGCACAACCGGGCCTTCGCGGAGCTCATCCAACGCGACGACGTCGACGGTGAACCGTTCCTCGGTTGGATCGGCCGGGCCGCCGAGCGAGAGGGCTTCGGTCGCGCGTTCCTCGGGCTGCGCGAGCGGGATCCGGGCAGCGGCTTCGCGATGGATCTTGGCCTGGTCGCCCGGCTCGGGCCGCCGGCGGGCTGTCGCGTGCGCGCGGTCAAGCTGGCCGGTGGCGCGGTTGGTTTGAGTTGCCTGCGGATTGCTGGCGCCGACACATCACCGGAAAACGAACTTGGGCTCGCCGTGGCGCGCGGGCTCGATGCACTCGATCAGGGCGTGTTGCTCGTCGATGCCGACGCACGGATCGTCCACGGCAACCCGACCGCCGCCCAGCTGCTCGGCAACGTGATCGGCCGCAGCGTGCTGGAACTCGCCGATGCGCCGGCGCGCTCGACCCTGACGCGAGCCTTCGCGCTTGCGCGCGGCGGTAGCTGGCAGGGCGAGCTGGTGCTGCGGCGCGGCGACGGTGAGAGCCTACCGGTCGAGCTTTCGCTGGCGGCCGGGAGCGGTCCTGCGGTTGTGCTCGTGCGCGACCTTCGGGATCGTCGCCGCCGCGAGTTCGAGGAGCAGGTGATCGGTCAGGTCGATCGCTGCCTGGTCGAGTCCGTCGATCCACGGCAAAGCGTCGCCGCCGCGTGTTACGTGTTGGCCGCTGCGATCGGGGCGTCGCGTGCGGTCGTGCTGGCCGGGCGCGGGGAGTTGTGGGAGCGCTGGGAGCTCCAGGAGGGTGTGGTCGCCCGGGCGATCGAGCTCGGTCCGAGTGTCATGCCCGCCCACTGGGCCGAGCTGCGCGCGGCCGACGACGTCGATCCCACCGACGATCGGATTCGGGCCACCTTTGGCCCCCTGGGCGACGTCCGCGCGGCCCTGCGCGTGCCGCTGCGCGGTCCATCCGGCACCGTGGGTCATCTCTTGCTCGGGCGCTCGAACGGGACCTGGGATGCCCGCGATCGCAACCTCGTGAGCGGCGTGGCCGCGCAGATCGGCCTTGGACTGGAGAGCGGGCTCTTGAACCTCGCCACCCGCGAGCTCGCGGATTATCAGGCGATGGTGCTCGATCAGACGACGGTGCTCATCGACACGGTCGACGCCCAGGGGCGCGTGGTCACGTGGAATCGCGCGAGCGAGGGGCTGCTGGGTACCCCGGCGGCGGCGGCCGTCGGTCGCGGCTTTGGGGTTGAGGTCGCGCGCGCCGCCGATCGGGTCCAGTGGGAGGATCTGTGGGCCACGTTGATGGGCCAGGGGGTCGTCGCCCGCGAGATCGTGCTCCTCGGGGAGGGCGGCACCGAGGTGCCGGTTCACCTCGAGGGCCGACGTCTGCGCCGCGGCGAAGATGTCGCCGGTGCCGTATTTGTGGGCCTCGACCTGCGCGACCGCCGTGCGCTCGAGCGCCAGATTCTGCGCAGCCAGAAGCTCGCCGCGGTCGGTTTGCTCGCCGCTGGGATCGCCCACGAGATCAACAACCCGCTGACGGGCGTGGTGGGCTACTCCAAGCTCCTGCTCGAGCGAAATCTGCCGTCGGACGTGCGCGAACGGGTGGAGAAGATCGCCCAGAGCGGCGAGCGGTGTCGCAAGATCGTCGAGGGCGTGCTGCTGTTCTCGCGCCAGCAAGACAGTGGGGTCCGTCGTCGCATCGAGCTCGGCGAACTCCTCGATCGCGTGCTCTCGATCGGGGAGTATCAGTGGCGAATGCACAACGTTCGCATCATGCGCGAGATCGACCGCGAACTCGCCGTGCTCGGCGATGCCGATCAACTCGAGCAGGTGGTGCTCAATCTCCTCTCCAACGCGGTGGATGCGATGCCGCGGGGCGGACGCGTGCACCTCCGGCTCCGGCGGGCCGACGGCGCCGCCGAGCTTGTGGTCGCCGACGAGGGCCACGGCATCCCGCCCGAGATCCAGGCCCGGATCTTCGATCCGTTTTTCAGCACCAAGGAGATCGGCAAGGGCACGGGCCTCGGCCTGGCGATCTCCTACGGGATCGTCCAAGACCATGGGGGCGACATCCTCGTCGACTCACCACCCGGTGAAGGCGCCAGATTCACCGTTGTGTTGCCGGCGTTGGCCGCGGACGCCGGATCCGATCCGCCCGGCTCCGCGCCCTCCGCCGCTGGATCTCGATCCGATCCCGGGCTCGATTCGGGATCGCGTTTGGCCCCGAATCCTGGCGCAGACCCGGTCCAAACCCCGGCTTTGGTGGCCGTCACCGATTCCGGGTTATCTTCCCCGGCCGGCGCCAAGCGTGCGAGCATGCCGGACGGACACGATGCCTCGAACCGCCAAGGACGATAGCGCGATGGCTCGCGGTCGAACCCCCGTGAAGGACACGTACTCGACCCACGACGTTGCGAAGATCTGTTGCGTCACTCCAACCACGGTCATTCGGTGGATTGAGGACGGACTCATCCCGGCGTTCAAGACCGTCGGTGGCCACCGCCGAGTTCGCCGCGAGGATCTCGAGCGCGTGTGTCGCGAACGCAGCATTCCGTTTAACTTGCCCACGGGGACGGAAGTTGGCCGGATCCTCATCGTCGACGACGAGCCGGTAGTGCTCGATCTTGTGCGGGATGTGGTCAAGGAGCTCAGTCACAAGTTCGATGTCGAAGTCGCCAAAGACGCCTTCGACGCCGGCCGCTTGGTGGTTTCGTTCCGCCCCCAGCTTATCTTCTTGGATCTGATGATGCCGGGCGTTGACGGCTTCGAGGTGTGCAACCGGCTGAAGAAGGATCCGGCCACCACCAACACCGAGGTCATCGCGATCACGGGTTACTACACCGAGACCAACACCGATCGGATCCTCCAGGCGGGCGCAGCGGCGTGCCTGCGGAAACCACTCGACGTCGTGGAAGTGCGGCGCCAGGTCCTCGACGCGTTCCACCTGCGCGAGCTCGGAACCGGCGGCGGGCGCCAGGCCACCCCACGCGAAGAGGCGCCAAGGGTCTTGCTGGTCACGCAAAACGCCGACTTCAGAGCCAAGGTCAAGGACGAGCTCGGGGCCAGCGACCCGGCCGTTGAGCTGATGACCGCGCAGACGGGGGCGGACGCCCTGCTGGTCGCCCAATCGGCGCCCCCGCACTACGTAATCGTCAGCCTCGCCGTGCCCGACGTCGAGCCCGGGGCGGTGATTGAGAAGCTGGCCGGCGCGCACGCCGGCGTGCAGATCATCGCCGTTCATGACGCGCCCACCGACGAAATGCGCCACGCGGCCCGGAGCGCGGGCGCGCGCATGTGCCTGCCGACGGCCGCAGTGACCGGGAGCGTCCGCGAGTTACTCGGCGTTTGATTGGGTGCCGCCGGGCCGCGTATGTTGGGTTGGTGTTGATCCGTGCACTTTCATCCGCGGGCGGGCGAGCGCCGACCGAGCCGTGTCGGTTCGCAGGCGGACGTGTGCGTGAACCCGCTTGCGGACCCGCCACGCACGCCGGCTCTTTCGTCAGTCCATCAGACGTTGCTACCTTGTCTCTTCGGATGGACCGATCTGCCCACGGCTTCCCCGGTGGGTCAGCGCGAGGCGTCGCCTGCCTCTGGGCGTTGATGCTTGTCGCCTGCACGGATTCCCGGGCCCCCGGCCAGGGAACCGGCGCGGTGTCGTCACCCGGCGAAGACGGTGGCTCGGTCGACGATGCCGCCGAGACGTCGCCGTCGGTGTCCTCCAGCGCCCCGGTCGATACCAGTGGCGTCAACTTCGACGTCGGCATGGCCACGGCCGCGGGTACCGGGGCGGAGGGCGGCGACGCCTCGGGTTGTGACAAGGTCGATTTCCTATTCGTCATCGACAACTCAGGCTCGATGGGGGACGAGCAGGAGAATCTCATCGCCAACTTTCCCCAGTTCATGGAGACGATCCAAACCACGCTCGACGAGGCCCAGGACTACCACGTCATGGTCATCGACACCGATGCATGGGTCTTCGAGATCTGTCCGATGTTCTGCGCGCTCCCGCCCGGGATGATCTGCCTTCCGGCGCCGGGTTTCGTTTGCGGCAGCGAGCCGCTCGAGTGCGAGGATGTCCTCGGTGCCGGCGTGGAGTTCCCGCGCGGCGCGGCTGCCACCGAAACTGACTGCAACTTCGCGAGCGGCAAGCGCTACATGGACTCGAGCGAGCCAGACCTCGCGGGCACCTTCGCCTGCGCGGCCAAGGTAGGCACGGGGTCCACCGCTCTCAACGCCGAGCGGCCAATGGAAGCGATGGTTGCCGCCGTGACCCCATCGACCCCGGCCTGGGGCTGCAACGACGGCTTCCTGCGCGACGACGCGATCCTCGTGGTCACGTTCATCACCGACGAGGATGACAACGTGGGCGACGGTTCAGGGGGAACGGTCGAGGGGTGGCGACAGGCGCTCATCTCGGCCAAAAAAGGCGACCCGAACGCAATCGTTGTGCTCGGCCTCTTTGGCGACAATGACCAGCCCGGGGGTGTGTGCGCGCCGTTTGATCCGGACGCCTCGAATGGCGCGGAGCCGAGCCCTCGCCTGCGTGAATTCACCGAATCGTGGGGCGACCACGGTGTCGCCGGCAGCGTGTGCGCGCCGAGCTACCAGCAGTTCTTCGTCGACGCGGTCTCGGTGATCGACACCACCTGCGACGCGTTCGTGCCGCCGGCAGGCTAACGCGAGCGTCTCGCTCGCCTCACTCCGCCGCGTGTTCGCTGAGCGGCGCGGGCAACAGTGCCAGTGCGAGCACCTCGTCGATGTGGCCGACGAAGTGGAGCCTCATGTCTTCCCGCACGTGCGCGGGGATCTCCGGCTCGTCCTTGGTGTTGCGCGAGGGCAGGATCACCGAGCGGATTCCCGCGCGGTGGGCCGCGAGCACCTTCTCGCGCACGCCGCCGACCGCCAATATTTGCCCGCGGAGGGTGATCTCGCCGGTCATCGCCACATCGGGGCGTACGGGTCGGCCCGTCAGCGTCGAGATGATCGCACACGTGACAGTGATGCCGGCGCTTGGCCCGTCCTTGGGCACCGCGCCGTCCGGCACATGCACGTGGATGTCGCGGTCGCGCAGGAAGTCGCGCTCGATCCCGAACCGCGCCGTGCGACTCCGCACCAAGCTGAGCGCCGCCTCGGCCGACTCGCGCATGATGTCGCCGAGCCGACCGGTGAGGCGAACGTTGCCCTCGCCGGGTGTGGTGGTGGCCTCCACGAAGAGCAATCGCCCGCCCGTTGGCGTCCAACCGAGGCCCGTGGCCACACCGACGGCCGGTCGGATTTCGGCGAGCTCGTCGTGGTAACGCGCGGGCCCGAGGATCCGCGCGAGGTCCTCGATCGAAAGCTCTGCCTTCGGTCGACCGCCCTCCGCGAGGGCCATCGCCGTGTCGCGGAGCACCGCCTCGACTTCCCGCTGCAGATTGCGCACGCCGGACTCGCGGGTGTAGCGGACGGCCAGCGCTTCGAGGACCGGATCGGCGATGAGGACGGAGCTCGCGTCGAGGCCGTGCTCGGCGATCGCTCGCGGGACCAGGTACTCGCGGGCGATCGCCACCTTCTCCTCCACTGTGTAGCCCGACAGCTCGATGACCTCGAGTCGATCGCGCAAGACCACCGGGATCCGGGAGAGATCGTTGGCCGTGCAGATGAAGATCACCTTGGACAGGTTGAACCCGGTGCCCAGGTAGTGGTCCTCGAAGCTGTCGTTTTGCTCGGGGTCGAGGGCTTCGAGCAGCGCCCCGGCCGGATCTCCCCGGAGATCCGGCGCGGTGAGCTTGTCGATTTCGTCGAGGAGAAAGACGGGATTGTTGCTGCCGGCTTTCTTGATCCCGGAGATGATCCGGCCCGGCAGCGCGCCGATGTACGTGCGCCGGTGGCCGCGGATCTCGGGGTCATCGCGGACGCCGCCGAGGGAGGCGCGTACGAACTTGCGGCCGAGCGGGGTCGCGATGCTTCGGCCGAGTG
>CADEGN010000181.1:0-1680 GCA_902826865.1 uncultured Myxococcales bacterium | reverse complement strand
GCCGGAGCTTGGGTTCATCCGGCGCAGGCGCCCGAGCTCGCGCTCGGCGAGGGCGCGGGCGTCCTCGGGCAGCTCGGCGTCGACGATGCGGGCGGCCAGATCCTCGATCCATCGGTCCTCGTCGTCGCTCTCCCCGAGCTCGGATTGGATCGCGCGGAGCTTGTGGCGCAGCATCGCTTCTTGCTCGTGCCGCGATAGGTGCTCGCGCACGTGACGATCGAGATCTCGCTTCACCTGCAACACATGGACGCGCCGGCTGACGAACTCGATGACCTTGCGCAAGCGTTCGGCGACCTGCAGCTCGTGGAGGACTTCCGACGCTTCGGATGGCTCGAGCCCGACATGCGCGGCCGCCAGATCGGCGATTGCCCCGGGTACGCGCTCGGCCAGGAGCATGGCCAAGGACTGCGCACGCTGGCGGTTTTTGTTGCCCGTGGGCAGTAGGCTCTCGTGTTGCTTGACCAGGTCCTGTAGCGCACCGGCGTAGGCGTGGGAGAGGGTTGGATCGCCGGTGGATTCGTGCGCGCGCGCGAACTGGACGTCAGTGCGGCCCGGCGCGAGTTCGACGTGAAGCAGGCGCACACGTTCGATGCCGCGTACGACCGCGGTCATGCGCCCCGGCATGCCGGCGAGCGCTTGGGTAACTTCGGCGAGCACGCCGATCTGATGGAGGTCGTCGATGTCAGGCCGTTCCACCATTGCGTCGCGTTGGGTGGCGACGATGAGGAGGGATCCAAGTGGATCGCCAGACGGTCGCTCGCGGGCGCGTCGAGCGGCGTCGACGGACGCCGCCCGCCCGAGTTCGACGTGCTGGGCCAAGCCCGGCAGCAGCGTGAGGGTGCGCAGGGGGAGCAGCGGCAGCGTGCCGCTCGCGGGCCGGTTGGGCGGCGTAGCCATGGTGAACCGGTCCACGCTAGTCCGGCGCCGCGACTTGGTGCAAGCCCGGCGAGCGCAGGGGCGGTGGGCGGCTGAAGTGGTACAAACCCGGCGCGTGATGGGGCGCTCAAATCGGGCAGCTGGCGAGGACCGTCGCGTTGGCGGGGGCGCGCGATCGGACGGCGGGGCCGTGTCGATCACGCTTGTCGCCTGCATGGGGGCCACCTTGCCGCTCTCGCGGGGGATTGCCTCGGTCGTGATCGTGGTGGCGATCGCGGCGGTCGCGGCTCGCGTTCGTTTGGCGACCAGGCCGCTCGGAGGGTGGGGGGCCGTGTTGCGTCCGCGGGCAGGCATCGCGCGGATCGGTGTGCTTGCGCCGACCGTATTCGCCGCGGTCGTGATGCTCTCGGTCGCAGCGCGCGCCCTGGCTGAGCTCATCAGGGCCTATCCTGCGACCATCCCGGCCCTCGTCGTGATGGCGGTGGCCGCGATCGCGCTGATACCCGGGGCGATGCAACGGTTCCTCGTGCTGCCGGCGGTCGTCCTCGCCGCCGTCGGCGGAGCCGCGTACGAGGCCCGTGGACCGATGGCCCACGGCTGGGCCCAGTCGGGGCCGCTGCAGGGGATTCATCCGTTCCAAGCCACCGCGGTGCGGATCGACGGGTATGGCCCGTTCGACCTTCCGATCAACGACTACGTCGAACCGGCGGGTGGCCGCGGCTACGACCCGCACGCGCTTGCCGACGCGATCGAACGCGCACTGCATCGAATCGCCGAGGTCCATTTTTCGGCGGGCCCCGCCCA
>CADEGN010000180.1 GCA_902826865.1 uncultured Myxococcales bacterium | reverse complement strand
GCCGAGGTCGGCGCCGACGCGCATCTCGGATTCTTTCTGCAGGCGGGCCGGGAGGCTGCCGCTCTTGAGCACCTTGGTGAGGTCGTTGGCCGCCTCGCGCGGGTTTTGCCCCGGTGTCGAGCCGAGGGTGATGCGCACGTGCCCGCCGGGGATCCGCTCGTTGAACACCGGATCGGAGCGAACTTGCTCGTCGAGGATGATGGCCATATTGCGGCCGACGTTGGCCCCCGACATCTCCTCGAATAGATCGGCGCCGATCCGATCCAGGGTGACGTTGACCTCGGGCGTGCCCGTCTGCTGGTCGAACCCGACCGAAGCCGTGACAATGCGGTCGCCGGTGACTTCCGCGCGGGCCTTGATCACGTAGGTGCGATACACGGTCTCGGCCGGTTCGTTGTTCCGCACCTGCATCTGCATCGGCCCGAAGACGACCTTCATGTCGGCCGGCAATCGCCACTTGGGCGGGAGCCCGGCGAAGAAATTCTCGAGCGTCTGGACGTCCTTGGCGTAGTACACCCAGGGCTCAGCCACGCGGACGCCCTTGTCGCGTCCGTAGCTGTCCTCGATGTTCACCGAGATGCCCATGCCCTGGGTGACCAGCCCGGCCTGGTAGACGGCCTTGAGGTACGGTTCCCCGGTGTCGCCGAAGAGCGTTTCGTCGTCGACCAGGTGCATGCGCAGCACGGCTTGGCGCTCGATGATTTTCAGCAGCCGGCGGAAGTCGCTTGCCCCCTCGAGCACCTGATCCCGGGCGCGCTCGGTCAACACGAGGCGAACGCTCGCGGCGTCCTCTTCGTCGAGCTCGCCGATCGCCAGCTCCGCCGGCAGGCGATCGTCGATGATGAGGCCGTCGTCCGTGACCTTGTCGGCGAAGACCTTACGGAGCAGGGCTTGGGCGTCGCTATCGGGCACGGTGAGGCGGATCGCACCGGGGTCGTCGCGCAGCTCGGAGGTGAGAACCTGGGCAGCACCCGCCGCCGAGAGCAGCTGGCCGACCCGCGCGCCAGCGTCGGCGATGGCCGCGCGCAGCTCGGTGCCCTCATCGGCCAGACCCGGGAGCTCCACCACGATCTGGCGGTTCTTCGGGTAGATGTTCGGCTCGGCCACACCCATCGCGTTGAGCCGCTTGTCGATCGTCTCACGGGCCGTGGCCACCGCCGTCTTGCGGTTCTCCGCCACCGCCTCGGCCGGCATCCGCAGGCGAATGACGCCGTCGGCTGCACCCGGCTCGCCCTCCTCGTCGTCGAGTCGATCGAGGACGCCCGACGTCACGGCCATGACGTCGTCGGTCGCCAGGGCCACGTCCTCGGGGGTGGGAAACTGGATGTGGAGCGTGTCGATGCCGACGCGCGTGGCCTTGACCTCGACGGTCTTCTTCTCGCGAAAGCCGATCTCGAGCTCGGCGGCGATCTGGTCGAGCTTGTTTTCGAGGGCCTCGTCGACGGCGACGGAATACTCGAGGTGAAGGCCGCCCTGGAGGTCGAGGCCCAGCTGGAACTTGCGCGGAAACGCCTGGGTGAGCCAGGCCGGCAGCCGCGCCTCGGGGATCAGCGACGGCAACACGGACATCGTGCCCACCGCCATCAAGAGCAGCAGCAGAAGCGCCTTAAGCCTGAGAAACCTGCGCATCGTCGCCCCTCAATTACTCGGCATTCGCGCCCGTGGTCTTGCCCGCGTCGCCGTCTTTGTCGTCGCCCTTGTCCTTGGGCTCGGCCTTCTTGTCCCCCGGCGCGTCCTTGATCGCGAAATCGCCGGCGTCGACGATGTCCTTGCGCAGCACGCGGACCTTCACCTTGTCCGCGATCTCGATCAGCGCCACCTTGGGATCGTCGAGGTTCGAGATCCGACCGAAGATCCCGCCGCCGATGACCACCTGGTCGCCCTTCTTGAGGCCCTCCACCCGCTTCTTGCGGTCCTTCTCCTGCTTCCTCATCGGCCCCAAGACGACGAAGTACATGACGGCGACGACGAGGATGATCGGCAGCAGCCCGTTTAACGTGGACCCGGTCTGTTCGGCGAGCAGGAGCGGCATGGCCATGGACGAGTCCTTGTTCGGGGCACAGCGTAGACGAGGACGCAGCCGATCTGACTGCGTCCGGGGCGGCAGGGGTAGCAAGGGGCCTGTGCGGGGTCAAGTGCGGCGGCCCGTCCGGACCCGGGGGGCAGTGGGCGAGCGCGCGAGGCGACGCACAGTCCGCGGCAGGCGGGATCACCCTGGCCCGGCCGCCTCGCCAAACCGGGTCCAGAACGCGGCCGCCACCTCGCGGTAGCGACCGCGGCGCAGGGCCAGACGGAGCTGTGCCACCAGCGCCAGGAAGAAGTGGAGGTTGTGAACCGTCGCCAGCCGCCCGTACAGCGGGTCGCCCTGGGCGTGAAGGTGCCGCAGGTACGCCCGCGAAAATCTCGCGCAGGTGCTGCACCCGCAGTCCTCGTCGACGGGGCGCCGGTCCTCGCGGTGCTCGGCCCGCTTGATGTTGACCTTGCCGGCCGAAGTGAAAAGCTGCCCGTTGCGAGCGTTGCGCGAGGGCAGCACGCAGTCGAACATGTCCACCCCGCTGTCGATCGCCACCAGGAGATCGATCGGCATGCCGATGCCCATCACGTACCGCGGACGCTCCCGTGGCATCATCGGCGCGATCGCCCGCATGGTCGCGTGCATCGACGCGGGCGGTTCGCCGACCGAGAGTCCTCCGAGCGCAAGACCATCGAACGGCAACGCGGCGATCGCGGCGAGGTGCTCGCGGCGCAGCTCGAGGTCCACTCCGCCCTGGACGATGCCGAAGCACAGCTGTCCGGGCGTGAGGATCCGGGATCGCGCCAACGTGGCGCGTTCGGCCCAACGGGTGGTTCGATCGACCGCGACTCGGATCTGTGCAGGGCTGCCATCACCCGGCGGGCAGTGATCGAGCACCATGCAGATGTCAGATCCGAGCTGCGCTTGCACCGTGAGCACGCTCTCGGGGGTCATGCGATGGGCGGAGCCGTCGAAATGCGTGCGATAGTCGACCCCGTCGTCGTCGATGCGCTGCAGGCCACGCAGCGAGAACACCTGGAAGCCGCCGCTATCGGTGAGGATGGGCCGATGCCACCCACCGAAGCGATGCAGCCCTCCCTGCCCGGCGACCACCGCCGCCCCCGGGCGGTGGGCGAGGTGGTAGGCGTTGCCCAGGATCACCTGGGCGCCCATCGCCTCGAGCTCGCGCGGGTCGAGGCCCTTGATCGCGCCGTAGGTGCCGACCGGCATGAAGCAGGGCGTGTCGACGGGGCCGTGGGCGGTCCATAGCCGACCGGCCCGCGCAGGTCCGTCCTCGGCCAGCACCTCGAAGCACCCCGGGTCCAGGGCCGCCAGATCCGTGCGCTCGCAGGACAGTTCGGTGCGGGGGTCGATCATGCCGCCCGTGCCACCAGCATGCAGTCGCCGTAGCTATAGAAGCGGAAGCCCCGGGCGATCGCCTCGGCGTAGGCGGCCAGGATGGGTTCGCGCCCGGCAAACGCGCACACCAGCATCAAGAGCGAGCTCCGCGGGAGGTGGAAGTTCGTGACCAGATGCGTGACGACCTGGAACTCAAAGCCCGGCGTGATGACGAGGTCGATGGAGGCCGCCTCCGCCACGATCGCGCCGCGATGGGCCTGAGCCACCCCCTCGAGCGCGCGCACGGTCGTCGTGCCGACGGCAACGATCGGGCGCCCCTCCGCGCGCGCCGCTTCGATCTGCGCCGCCGCGCCGGCGTCGATCGTCACGCGCTCTGGATCGACCCTGTGCTCGTTCACGTCCGCGACATCCATCGGGACGAACGTGCCGGGCCCGACGTGGAGGGTCACGGCAGCGACGTCGAGGGCTGCCAGCACCTCAGGTTCGAAGTGCAGCCCTGCGGTGGGAGCCGCAATCGATCCCTCCTCCCGCGCAAACACCGTTTGATAGCGACGCAGGTCCTCCTCTTCAGGGCGGCGATCGATGTACGGCGGCAGCGGCAGCTCTCCGCCCTCACCCAGGTCCTTGAGTACGTCCCCGGCTTCGACCTCCAACCAGCGCGCGCGCCCGTCGGACTCGGCGCAGGCGCGCAGGCGCAACCGGCCGCCGACCTCGAGCCGATCGCCGGGACGCAACCGCCTTCCCCCGCGGACCCAGGCCCGGATCCGCGTACCCGGCCCCTGCCCCGGCGCGGGCTCGCACACCAACAACTCGAAGCGCACCCCGTCCGCGCGCAGGCCGAACGCCCGCGCCGGAACAACCTTCGACGTGTTGACCACGACCAGCGCGCGCGGCGGCAGGACAGCAGCGATGTCGCGCGCCGCCAGCTCTACGCGCGATCCATCCGGGCCGTGGACGTCGGCGAGCATGAGGCGCGCATCACCGCGGCGGGCCGTGGGACGCTGTGCGATCGCTTCGGGGGGCAGCGCGTAGTCGAAGGCCTCCGGACCCACGGCGGGCGACTTTGGCCCCCGCGACCCTCCGTGGCAAGCTCCCCCCATGCTTCCCCTCGTCGCGTGGCTCGCGATCCTCGCCCCGACCACGTCCGCGGTGGCCGAAGATGGCCGGTCGCCGACGGCCGCGGGGCAGGTGGACGACGGCTATGACGCCGCCGCGGCCAACGCCGACGTCCAGACGCTACTGCAGGACACGAGCCGGGCGTATCTGCAGGCACGCGCGCGACTCGAGGCGCACCCGCGGCAGGCAGCAGCCGCACTCATCGCGCGCCTCGACGCTTCGCCGCCACCTCCCGGCGCCGAGCGCAAGCGCATGCTCGATGTCCTCGCCCAACTACGCGATGCGGCCCACGTTCCGCGGTTCGCAGCCGAGTTGCGAAACGCAGTTGTGACCGCCGAGGGTGAGGAGCGAAAATTCGCCGCAGCACAGCTGTGGCGACCACTCTTGCGCGATCAGGGCGCCCCGGCCACGTCGGCGCTGTCGCGGCTCGTCGGAGATCGCGATCTCCCGATCGACGTGCGGGCCGCGCTTCTCGACGACCTCGTGGCGCTCACGCCACCGGAGGCCTTGCCGGAGCTGCTGGTGCTGGTCGGCCGCGGGAACGATGAACTCCGCAAGCAACTCGCCCGGTCCCTACGCCGACGAAGCCTCGCCGACGACCACGATCGCACGACCTTGTTGGTCGCGATCGACACCGAGCTCGAGCGCGCGGATCCGCGGCGATTCGCTGCGCTGCTCCAACTTCGGGCCACCGTGGACGACACCGAGGATCCGGCATTCGTGGCCCGCCTGCTCGAACTCAGCGCCGACTCGGCCCGGCCGTTCACGGTCCGCGTTGCGGCCCTGCGCGGCCTCGCCGGCGCCGGCGATCAACCAGCGGCGCGCGAGGGTCTACGTCAGATCGCCGCGGCGTCCTTGGCTGCACCCGAGGCCGGCACCCAACGCGGCGAGATCCTCGCGTGGCTGGCCTTGCGCGCGTTGCCGCGTCCCGACGCTGCCGCCTTGGCCGAGCGCCACGGGCTCCATGATTCCAAGGCGCCTCGCCTCGCTACCGTGGCTTGGTCGGTGCGATCGCTCCCCCGCGACCGGCCCTGGTGGCACGAGGGTCTGGCGGACCCATGGCCGGAGGTCCGTGCCGTCGTGCTGTCGCGGATCGCTGCCCCCTGCGATCGCCGAGCGATCGGCACCGTGCGCGCGCGCATCGGTGCCGCCGAGCGGGGGGCGGATCCGGATGCGGCGGTTCAGCGCGCGGCCATCGATGCGCTCTCGCGTTGCGGCGACGATCGCAGCTTCGTCGCCTTGCGTTCGTTGCTCGACGACGCCGACGTGACGACCGAACTGTCGGCCGAGGCCGCCCGCGAGCTCGCGCGTAACTACGGCGGGCGCGGGGCAGATGCCGTGGCGCGCAAGCTGGCCGCGCGCCCCGAGCGCGTCTACGCCCAGCGCCTCGCCCAGGCCCTGCGTCACGCCGGCGATCCGACCGACTATGTCCGCGAGGTCCTGTGTGCGACGGCCGCGGAGGGCGGCGAGATCGGTTCGACCGCCTCGGCAAGCGCCACCGAGCTATTCGGGGCCACGGCCTGCGAGTAACACGCCGTCGGTCGAAACAGGGGCGCGGCGAATTTCAGGTTCGGGTCAAACGGATCCCGAGCACCTCGATGGTGCCGCTGCCGGAGGCGCCCACGCCCACCGCGATCGGCACATCGGCGAGACCCCCGGGACACGCAATGTGAGCATCGCCGACGCGAACATCGACAGAACCCGGACGAACGTCGACTCTCACCGATTGCGGGCGGGAGAGATCGATTTCGACCGGACCACAGCTGTTCTCTTCGACGTGACCGCGCTCGTCGCGATAGGCCCGTCGCACGCCGCCGGAATCGAAGCGGAGGCTCGTGCGCCGGAGGGCACCCTGGGACAGGATCACGTGCGGCGCGGCGCCGTGGGCTTCGAAGGTTAGATCGAGGCGAAAACTGGTGGAGCGAAAGCTGCGAACGTGGGCCCACACCGCCGGGAATGCCTTGACCAGCTCGGCGCTGTTGAGCTGCAGGACGTCGCCCGTCCGGGAGACGCGCTCGATCTCCCCGGCCTTGCTCGGAACGTGCGAGACGAAACTCCCAGGCTCGAAAGTTTCGAGCGGAGGTAAGCGCTCGTCGGGCCCGTCGAGATCGGGCCGGAAGCGGGCAGCAAAAGGAAGAACGGGCGCGAGCGTGTTTGGATCGCGACCGCCGGCGAAGAGAACAGTGCCGTCGGCGAGCAACGCCACGTCCGCCCCCACGCGCGGCGGGGGTGGCACGGCCGTCCCGCCGAGCCTGGGCGCCGACAGATCGATCGCATTCGCATCGGTCCGCGAAAGCAACGCCACCGGCAGCAACCACGCATCGGCAAGCACGCGCTCGTCGGGCAAGGCTAGCAGGCGTCGCCGCGGTGGACGGGGCGGCGTCGCCATCGATTCGTCGTGAAAACAGCCGACCGTCGTGGTGTCGCCATCACACCAGTCGTACCAGATCCCAGCGTCCTCGGCCGTGATCCAGCCGATCCGCCCGTCGTCGAGCGCCGCCACGATCAGGCCGCCTTCGAGCAGCGTCGCACCGATGATCGCCTGATCCCCGGCCAGGCCGAGATTGGCGGGCTTGCCGTAGGGCGTCCACTTGGATCCGCCGGGAAGCAACCGCTCGATCGTAATGACACCCCCACCAAAATCGTCGCGGCCGCCGACCGCAAACACAACACCGTCGCGGCCGACGAGCAGGTCATGGTCGCGACGCGCGACGATCATCGGCGGCGCGGTCGTGAACACGGGCGTCGGACCATCGGTGTCGATCACATAGGTCGAGCGCACGACGCTGCCCGCGGCGGCCATGCATGCGCCGCTCATGTCGAGGGTGCGGCACCCACCGGCTACGAGGTGACGACCGTCGGGTAGGGCTGCGAGTGCTGCATAGGCCCGTGCGTCGCCCGCTCCTTCGATGTCGACCGGCCGTGGCTCGCCGATGGCAACCTGGCCGTCGAGATCGATGGGGGTGTAGGTCGCGATCGGATGCGCATTGGAGCGCGCACCACCGATCGCCAGGAACCGGCGCTCGTCCGCGGCGACCAGCACCATCCCCGTGGCCGGATCGGTCAACCGTTCGCCGAGCGGCGCGACCGTCTCGGCCACGTCGCGCACCGAGATCACCGCATCGAGCAGACGGCCCCCGCGATCGCGCCCGCCCGCGAGAAGAACGTCCCCACGGGGTCCAACGGCCACGCCGCCCAGGTCCCGGGTACCGATCCCGAAGTCGAGGGCGCACAGCGCGTCGGGTGGAGCAAAGTACACCGGAAGCGAACCGTCATCGTCGAGACGTGCGGTGCGGCCCACCGCCTCGACGAAGTCCTCGAAGCGCCCCTCGATCGTGTAGGCGACGGTTTGCTCAGGCGGGTCGCCCAGCACGACGCGTCCGCCGGAAATCGCGACGTCGTTCGCGTCCGCGGCTGGAAAGTCGCCGCGGGGCACAATTCGCAGGGAGCTGAGCTGTTCGCCTTCGAGCCCGCATCCGCGCAGCGCGACCAGGGTGGCCCGCACGTCCTCCCGGCAACCCGCTGTCCAGCTCAATGCGCAGGCCACCAGGGCCACGCGCGCGATCCGGGGCTTCGACGCGCCGGCCCCGGCGCCGCCGAGGGCATCGGGCGCCGCGCAAGGGTCCATCGGCGCCGGGCGCCCACAGTGCACGCCGCGCACGCCCCTCGGCGACATACCTGCATGGTACCATGCGAGCCTCTGTGACTGCGGTTTCGACCGGGGATTCGAGCACCGATCAGGCCGGGGATCTGCTGACAGATCCGCCGAGCGGTGCATCGCTTTCCTTCGGGAAGTACCGCCTGACGCGGTTGCTTGCCCGCGGCGGCATGGGCGAGGTCTATCTCGCGCGCCTGGTCGGGGAACTCGGCTTTGAGAAGCGCCTCGTCATCAAGACGATCCTCCCCCACCTGGCGGCCAACCCCCGTTTCGTCGAACTGTTCGCCGCGGAGGCGAGAACCGCGGTTGCCCTGTCGCACGGCAACATCGTCCCGATCTACGAGCTCGGCAGGACCAACGACATATTTTACATCGTAATGGGCCACGTCGACGGCCCTTCGGTCGCGACAATGCTCGAGGCCTATCGTCGGCGGGGCTCCGCACCGCCGCTTGGGGTTGCCCTGCACGTCGTGCGCGGCGTATTGACTGGCCTGGCCTACGCCCACACCGCAGAGCCAGGCCGCTCGGCGATCGTTCATCGCGATATCACCCCGCGCAACGTGCTGGTCGACCGCTCGGGTCAGGTGCGCATTGTCGACTTCGGGATCGCTGCCCCGGCCGACGCGCAGCTCGACGTCCGTGGCGGCTCGAGCGGCTACATGGCGCCGGAGCAAGCGATGGGCGATCCCGCCGACCCGAGGGCCGATGTGTTCAGCGCGGGGTGTCTGCTCTACGAGCTCATCACCCTCGAGCGGGCGTTTCCCAAGGATGGGGTGTGGTCCGCACCCGATCTCACCGGCGTCGCCAGCGACGTCGCGACCGTGCTGCACGCGGCGCTCGCGACGAACCCGGCGCAGCGCCCTGCCGACGCAGGCGAGCTGCTCGAACGCCTGGGACCCGCGTTCAGCCGTCACGCTACGAGCTTCGGCGACACTGCCCTAGCTGCCGAGCTGCGCCAGCTCTTCCCCCAGGGTTGGGAGCAGGTCGGCGTGCCGGCGTCTTCCGGCGGAGGTTCGCCGGGATCGCCCTCGGGCAAGCGACCCGTCACCCAGACGTTCGCCACCCGACTTACCGTCGTGACGCAGAGCCCCGTTGATCGGCTGCCTGCGACGGCCCGGCGACGCTGGCCGCTTGCCGCGGCCGCCACTTTGATCGGTGCGACCGCGACGTGGGTCGCGGTGGGCCGGCCCCTCGACGCCGCTCCCGATGCCCCGATCAGGGTCGATCACCGGCCGCGCGAGCCCACGTTGGCCGACGGCACGCCCCCCGGGCACGCCGCAACGCCGGGGCCGTCGACGCTTCCGCCGCCGGAGGCTTCGTCCGTCAGCCCGCCGTCCTCCGACGGGGATCCTCCGCTGGCGACGAGCTCAACGGCTGTGCCGACGACGCAGTTGTTCCGGGTCGAGCCCGCGTCCGCGACCATCACTGTCGACGGCCGCAACGTCCCGAATACAGGAGAGCTCGAACTGCCCCCCGCGGGCCGGGCAACCGTCGCGGTGAAAGCCCCGGGCTTCGTAGCGCGTACGTTCAACGTCGACCCCGAGCACCCGTTGCCCACAACGGTTGTACTGCGGCCGGCCAAAGCGGCCGGAGAGGGTTTCTTGCGGGTGTACGCCGCAACGGTCCCGTGGGCCGAGGTCCGCATCGATGGCCGAAAGGTCGGCACGACGCCAACCTCGAAGGTGCCGGTCGGCGTCGGTACCCACCGGGTCGTCGTCACGTGCGTTCCCGACGCGTGCGCGGCCCGCCAGGTTCTTTACCAAGATGTCGTGACGATCAAAGACGGCGAGTTGCTCGAGATCCGTGCCCACTAACCTGGGTGCCTACGGTTTCAGGAACGAGTTTCCGTCGACCGCGATGTCGCCCTTGGCCTGGCGCAGGCCAAGCACGGTTCCTGTCACCACGCCGCCCACCACCGCGACCCCGACGACGCTCCAGATCCAAACGCGGCGGAACCAAGGCTTTCGCCGCGGCAGGGGAGAATCGTCACTGCCGCCGCGCGCCCGCACGACCGGCCACGGAGCACTGCCAGCGATCGCGACCCGGTCCGACCACGGGCCGGGCCCGTCACCGACCCCAAGGCCGACGGAAATCCCCTCATCGATCCCGCTGCTGGCGCCGTACCAGGGAGTTCCGAATCCACGGCCGCATCGGTAGCCCTGCACGCCGACGAGCTCCCCGCGCCGGCGCAGGACCACCAGGCGCGAAAGCTCCAGACTCGAGCAAATGCGCTCGGCGGCCTCACGTTGGCGCGGAAGCCCCGGTCCTAACTCCACGCGCGGCGGCGGCACCACCAGGCTTGAGCTTGTGACCGCGCCGACGGGCGCTGCACCGAGGCGACGCACAACCACAACGTGCTCTCCCGGCGGAACCGGACGCTCGCCAACGACGTCGTCGATCTCGATTTCCGCTTCGGTGGCGCCTGTGATCGTCAGCGTGTTCCACTGCGCACGCGATTGCAGGATCTCGTCGCGTAGCCGTGCGTGACGCTCGGCGAGATCGGGTGGCACGCGACGCGAGGACAGCTGCGCCTCTGGATCGAGGGTGATCGCTGCGCGCAGTTCCACGTCGCTGCCGGCATTGTCGCCCTCGGTCCAGCGGATCTGTGCCGACAGCAGACGGGCGCGGCCAAGCAGGTGTCGCGTGCCGGGCGCGAGCGGATCGGCACGCAGCTCTGCGATCACCGTCGCGGCGCGCGAAACGGCATCGGCAATGCGACCCTCGCGGTAGGCTGCTTCCGCGGCGTCGATCTCCGCGACCCGGGCGATCTGCCGCTCGATTGCGGCTCGTGGCATTTCGCTCGCCACGCGGTTGCGCGCGACGCGGACCGCATCCTCGACCACGGACGCCGCACCCGCCTGGGCGCGGATCCGGTCCGACACCCGTTGCCTCTCGTCAGCGTCGACCGTAGCCTCCTCGTACCAGACCACACCGATGGCTTCGGGGGCCGGAGCCGAGGCCAGGGCCGCGAACAGGACCAGGCGCACACCCGAGAATCGCATGGACCGACCCAAGCTGCGAAACGTGGAACGGATCCCCCTGCAGCGCGGGCGCGAGGCCCTCTTGGTGTTGCGCGATCCGCTCGCGGTCGCCGAACCGTTCGCGATCGACGCGGAGCTCGCCGGTGCGCTCGATCAGCTCGACGGGCGCAAGAGCGTCGCGCAGGTCCGCCAGGCCCTGCTGATGGGTCCAAACGCCCTCGACATCTCCCTCGCCTCGCTCACCGAGTTCATCGAAGCGCTATCGGCCGGCGGCTGGCTCGACGACGACAACTTCCGCGGGCAGTGGATCGCGATCCACGACGCATTCCTGGGGGCGGCGCGGCGTGACCCGATCCTCGCGGGCGTGCTGTACCCGAGCGAGCCCGAGGCGCTGCGCGAACTTCTCAGCACCACGCTTGGTCCAACGCCGCCCACCGGCGCACAAACCTGGGGGATCGTGATACCCCACGGCCCGCCGGAGGTCACCGGGTCCATCCTGCGTGCCACGTTGCCGGCGCTGCCCGACCCCGGCTCGATCGACGTGGTGGTCGTGATCGGCACGGACCACCACGCGGGCCTTCTGCCGATCGCGGTTTGCGACAAGGACTACGCAAGCCCTCTCGGGGTTGCACCGTGTGCGGTCGACGTCGTAGGGCGAATGTGCCGACGGATGCCCTGGATCGATCGCGAGGCGATCCGGCACCGGCATGCCCACAGCCTCGAGTGGTCGGTGCTCTACCTCCAGCATGCCTTCGGTCAGCGCTGTCCCGCGATCGTGCCGATCGTCGTCGGCGCTACAGCCGTGGGCGACGCGGGCACCGCCGCCGAGGTCGGTGAAGTCGCGGCGTTCATCGACACGCTGGTGGCGGACGGTCGCGCGATCGTGTGCGTTGCCGCGGAACTGACGCACGCAGGCGCGGCCTACGGGCGCCCCCTCCCCGACGCTGCCACCCGGGCCGCCCTGGAGGCGCGCGATCGCGACCTGCTAGAGGCGGCCGTGAACGGTCAGACGGGCCGCGCGATCCGGTTTGGCCGAGCGTGGGCCGAGCACGGGGTGCCGAGCGGTCTGCCGCCGTTGGCGCTCTTGGCCGACGCCGTGCCCGAGGGGGTCGAGGGTCGGATCAGTGCCTATACCCTTACCTCCACGTCGGTGGCCTCGGGATCCCCGGGCTGGCTCGGCCTGGGCGGCGCCGTGATCCACCGCCCTGAATAGCGCCGCGACACTCCGCGTCCGTGATACCCAGAACCACGAGGGTTCCCCTGACCATGCCCATGTCGACCTCGCTCGTGTCCCGTCCCGTCGTCCTCGCTTCGTTGGTGGCCCTGGTGCTCGGCGGTTGCTCGTTCTCCTACCACTCGGGCTCGAGCCCACCCAACAGCGCGAGCAGCGGCGGCGGCAAGCCCATGCGCGAGAGCTCCTCGGGTGGTCGCTCGAGCTCGTCGCCCGGCAAGCCCGTCGATTCGCGTTCCTCCTCCGGCGGCGGTGGGAAGTCGGTCGGCAAGGGTGTCGCCGGCGATGATGGCAAGTCGGTCGGCAAGGGCGCAGCGCCCGGCGATGACGGCAAGCCGGCGGCCCCCGATCCCACGCCAATCGAACCCGACTCGCCCGGCCCGCACCGCACCACCCCCACCAAGACAGGCCCGCACCGTACCTTGGTCGCCCCGCATCGGACGCCCGGTCCGGGAGTTGCGCCCACGGACCCGACCACCGTACGCCCCGCTGGCCCGGGCGCGAGCACGAAGATCAAGGCGAAGACCAAGCCGAGCAATCCGTCGGGGTCCGACAACCTGGTCGCCCCCCGCTGATTTCCACCCCCACCCCGCACCCGCGCACGAGGGCGGCGATCGGCATGAAACGCCGGCGCCGCCCTCGGCCTTTTTTGGGCCCGGTCGGGGCGGAGTTGGGCTAGCTCGCCCGCCGAGTGACGAGCAGCAGCGCCGGCAACACGACGATCGTCGCGAGCAGGCAGGCGAAGATCCCGATCACCATGACGAGGCCAAGCGAGCGCATCGCCCCGTACTCGCTGACGGTCAATGCGGCGAAACCGACCGCGGTTGTGAGCGCTGCGATCGTCACCGCGCCACCGGTGCCACGGATCGCATCGTCGATGTTCGCTCGCGCGTGCCCTGTTTGACCCGGAGGCGGATCGCTCTCACGCAAGCGATGCATGACGTGAACCCCGTAGGCGATGCCCACGCCGATGATGAGCGGCGACGAAACGATGTTCGCGACGTTGAACTGGAGCCCCAGCACATCCATCGCGGCGATCGTCCACAGCCAACCCAGAGCGGTTGGGAACAGGGCGAACAGGGCGTCTTTGAAGCGACGAGAATCGACGACGAGGATCACGAAGATCGTGAGCGTTGCGATCACGGCTGCCCGTCGGAATCCTTTGAGGATCATCTGTGCCTGCCCCACGTGCGTGAACGCCATGCCGGAGGCGTCGGGATCGAGGGCGCGCATGTCGGCGGTGAAACGGCTCGCCACATCGGTCTCCCAGAATTGCCCGGATGGAACCACGTAGACGGCCAGCGCCTGCTGATCCCGGGAGAGGAAGCGCCGCGCAAACAACGGCGGTAGGTCGCTCGGCGCCACCTCCCCGCGTTCGGCGACGCGCGACGCCGTTGCGATGGCCGGCCCGAGGATGGCGGCTACGTCGGCGTCGACGGCGGCAAGCCGTGCGAGCCCGGCTGCGTCGAGTCCGTTGAGCCGCGTCCGCAGTTCGGCGAACGCCGCGCGCGTCCGGTCGATCGCGGCCAGGTCCATGCCAGCCCCCGCCATCGCAAAACGGGCTTCGTCGAGCGCATCGATGATCCGTCCGGTCGCTGGCAACACATCGGCCGGCGTGAGTCGGTGGGAGGCCAGCGGGCGAAGATCGATCTCACCGACGCCGGCAAATCCCTGGCGCAGGGCCGCGATCGCAGCTTCGTCGACGGGCGGTAGGATATCCGAGGGAGACTGCACGCCCGCGACGGTGTCGAGGGCACGGAGCTGGTTTGTGAGCGCCCGAGCCTCGTCCACCGAGTTCACGGTTAGATTTGCGAACACCGGCGACGCGAGCGGGTCGTACTCAAGCCGCGTGAGCGCGTGGCTGCTCTCGGCCTTCTCCGGTAGGAAGTCAAAGTAGCGCGGATTGAACTCGATGCGCGGCAATTCCCACGCGCCGTAGGCCGCCACGCCGAGTCCAACCACAAGGATCGCGATGCGGTTGCGTCGCAGCAGTCCGGGCAACGCAGCGAGCCCTGGCGGATCGGGCGCTGCGCTGCGCGGCGCGAGCGGCAAGCGCCGACCGAGCAGCGGCGGCAGCACGAAAAAAGTCGCCAGCATGACGAACAAGAGGCCCACCGCGGTCACGACCCCGAGCTCGGCGTAGGCCGTGAACTCAGTCGTCACCCCGGCAAGGAAGCCAACGGCGGTGATGACCGCGCCGACGAGGATCCCGGGACCTGTGTGTTGCAATGCGCTTCGCGCCGCCTGAGCCCGTTCGGCGCCGCCGCGGATTTCCTCGTTGAAGCGTGAGATCGCATGGACCGCGAAGTCGATCCCGAGGCCGAGCAGCACCGCGACGAAGTTGGACGTCAACAGGTTGAGATGCCCATAGATCAGCTGGACGGCGCCAAGGGTAAGTACGACCCCGGGTAGCAGCGGCAAGTTCGCGATGGCCGTCTGAAAGATTGAGCGAAACAGCAGCCAACACAGGGAGAGAATCCCGACGGTCGCGATGATCGTGGACACTCGAAGGCCCTCGGTGACATAACCGAGCTCGTCGACCGTAAATGCTGGCAACCCGGTGAGCTCTACGAGCACCCCGGTTTCGTCTCCAGCCATCACCTCGTCCCGGATCGCCCGCAGCCGCTCGACCATCGGCCGCAGCTCAGTTCCCTCGTCGGAAGCGAGCTCGGCATAGACCACCACCAGGTGGTCGCGGCCATCGCCGGTGATGAGGTACCCGGCCTCGTCGATCCCGCTTTGCGCGAAACCGGGCCCTTGTCCGGCCAACCGCGCCAACGGGTCGAGCCCCGCGAGGTGATCGGAGAACGCCTGCGCGACGGTGGCGAGACCGCCGAGCCCCGTCGCGATCTCGTCGCGGCTCGGGGCAGGCCCGGCCGCAGCGGCCGTGCCTGCGCTGTCCTCGGCGGCATCGACCCCGCGCTCAAGCTGTTCTGCGATCGCGGTTAGCCAAACCCGTGTGCCTCCGCCAAGAAGGGATGGAAGGTCGGTCCCGGGGGGGAGCCGCGCCCGGGCCTGTTGCAGCGCATCCGGTTGGTGCAGGAGCAATACGCCGGCGATGTCCGCGGGACGCAGGTGGCCGAGCACGCGCCCTGCGAAGCGCGCGTCCGTCTCGAGCGCACGCTGCAGACGGTCGACCGCAGCACGGCGCTCTGACGCGCTACCGTTCTGGATGAGAAATACCGGCGAGTCCGGGCGCCCGAATCGTTCGAAGAAGCGGCTGAGCCGCGCCTGATCCGGCTCATCGTCGGACACCAGACCCGTTCGCGAGGTGCTGACCGAAAGGTGGCTGGACAGCCACCCAGCCACCGCCACCAACGCCACCACAAGACCGAGGACCAACGCAGGCCGTCGTAGGCCCACGTCTGCAGTCCATACGAACACGCGCCCTCGGACGCTTGGTCGCATAGGGCCTACCCGGTTCTGACCCGCGATGACGCACGCGTGGAGCGGACCCGCGCAAGGGGCGGCTCAGGCAGCGCATCGCCGTCACCACGAGGGTTCCGCTCGTCGCTCTCCCCGGTCGCGGCGTCGGATGGCCCGCGACGGCGGCGGCGCGACGGCGCATCCTCTGCGCGCGCGGCGTTCATCGCCGCGCCAAGCTCTGCGCTCGGCCGAAAATCCAC
>CADEGN010000179.1:7356-16040 GCA_902826865.1 uncultured Myxococcales bacterium | reverse complement strand
TCGCCGTACCGCTCGGCTGCGATCAAGGCGGCGGGGGGCAGGGCGGCGTGGCCGGTGCGCTGAAATCGGAAGCGCCGGAGGTTCCGCCCGACTTCAAGCCGAACCCCAAGCCGCGCCCTGACGATCTCAAGCCGCCGACCGACGCCGAGTTCGCGGCCTGGAACCGGAAAGACCCCGAGGGTGAGAAGTTCCTCTACAAGTGGGACAAGGCCAATGGGCAGCGGATGCTCGAGTACTGGGAGCAGCTGCAGTGTTTTCGCGAGCAGGTGCGGGAAGCCGGGGCCAAGGGGTTCGGCGCCGAACCGGGGAGCCCGGCCGAAGAGCAGTGGTACCAGTTCAAGCGCACCTACGTGATTCACCTCGACGGCTGGCAGAAGCGCCTGTTTGCCCAAGAACCGCGGATTCTCGAGAAGTCGAGGTTCATCAGCAACGTTCTCGAGGCCCACGAGCACGTGATGAACAACTACCCCAAGGCCTACAATGACGGGGACAAGACCGAGATCGAGAAGGTCGACGCGCAGTGGACGGTCGTCGAGCAGAAGGTGAAAAAGTACGCGAAGAACATCGGCCTCGAGTGGATCGAGCGCGACATGAACAACCCCAAGGACGCGGAGGCCCACCGGAAAATGTGTGAAAAGGCCATGGCGGAGCCCGATCGCAGCGGTAAGGCCAAGCGCGGCAAAAAGAAGGGCCCGATCTAGCTCTAGCGGCCCCCCAGGCGAGCCGGGGCAAGATGCTGTGTTTGCTCGTGGGCACCCGCCTGCTAGGCTCGGGCCATGTTTGCCCCGACGAGTGATGCCCGGGCCGAGCAGGTGCAGGCGGAGCTCGCGAACGAGCTGATGTCGCCGTATTGCCCGGGACGCACCATCGCCGCGTGCCCGTCAGGCCAGGCCCGCAAGCTCGAGGATCACATCTTGGCTGAGGCCAAGGCGGGCAAGAGCCGGGCCGAGATTGAGGACAGCCTTGTCGCTCGTTTCGGCGCCCAGATCGTGGGTTACGCGCCGCAACCGGCGGTCATGTACGGAGCCGCGGCGCTCGGGGCCCTGGGCCTTGTGATGATCGCGGCCGCCGGGCGCCGGTGGTTGCGGCGAAGCCGGGTGGTGTCGCAGCCGGGGACCCCGCGGGCGGCCGTGGCGACTGCGAGCCCGACCGCGGCCGAGCGCGCGCGATTGGCGGACGCGATCGACGATGCCGACGAGTTCTAGCGTCCCCGGGGTCCGTCGCTTCACGTCAGTCGACGCCCCTTTCGGACCGAGTCGCGAAGATCGACCGAGAAAGGCGCGCGGGGGCTTGGCAGCGCCTGGGTTGCCGGGGTAAGCGTCTTGCGTGCTTCGCGTCGTCGTCCACGAGAAGGGCGGACGGACCCAACGTTTCAACTTCGAGGGCGACCAGTTCGCCGTCGGTCGCGAGGAAGACAACGACCTCGTGCTCGATCGCGTGAATGTGTCGAAGCACCACCTGCGTTTTCGGCGGCACGCCGGCGCGGTCGAGGTGGTGGATCTGGGCTCGACCAACGGTACCTATGTCAACGGCCGCAAGGTCGGCCAGCCGCGCTCGGTCAAGCGCTCCGATCGGATCTACGTGGGGGATTACATCCTCATGTTGGAGGGTGACGACACCTCGATCGCCCCGCTCGAGCGCGCGGAGCTCATGGTCACCGGGCCCGACGGGCATCCGCATGCCCGATCGGTGGCGTTGCCCCCCGTGTCGGGCGCGGATACGCCCCTGCCGCCGCATGTTGTGCGGTTGGTCGACGAGAGCGGCGATGACAGCGGCTTGTTCACGTCGGCCAGACGTTTGCCGAGCGCCGGTGCGGAGAGCAGCTACCTGGATCGTCTGGCCAACCGCGTCCTCCAGGCGGTCCTCGTCAACGTCCACGACCTCGACCCGACCCATGCCGGGGAGATCACCGAGGCAGTCCGCGACGAGGCGATCACCCTCATCGACGGTCTCCTCGCCCAGATGCGCGACAACGGGGAGATCGAGGACGGTGTGGATATCGACGCGCTGCGCACCACGATCGTGTGCGAGGCGATCGAGCTTGGGCCGCTCACCCAGCTGATGAAAGAGGCCGAGATCCAGGAGATCCAAGTCGTCGGCAATGCCGCCATCCGCGTGGTTCGGGACGGGGGCGCGGGCACGAACCACGTCGAGCTGCTGGAGCGCCGGTTCTCCGGGGAGCGCGCGATCGTGTTGAGCGCCCAGCGGCTGGCGAAAAAGTGGGGTTTCTTCAGCGAGGGCAGCCAGGTCCTCGAGGGCAAAGTCGACGACGGTTTCACGATGTACGCGATGCTGCCGCCGTCGCCGATTCGCTTGCCGGTCCTGCAGCTGCGACGCAATCGTACGGACGCCAACACGCTCAACGCCCTGGTCGACGAGGGCGTGCTCAGCAGCGAGATGTGCGAGGTCTTACAGGCGGCCGTACGCGGGTGCCGACGGCTGCTGATCGTTGCGTCCGGCGCCACCAACCTCGACCGCTTCATGGGTGCGGTGATCGGTGAGATCCCCGAGGAGCTGCGCGTGGTTTGCATCTCCGACACCGGGGCGCTCGGTGGCTCGCGCCCCGGTTGGGTGCAAGTGCGGCGGATCGCCGACGTGGCCGACACAGTCGCGTTGTCCGACGCGCTCGGCTTGGTCTTGCGGGGCGGCAGCGACATGCTCGTGTCCCAGCGTTGTCGCCACGAAGACGCGGCCGCGGTCATGGACGCGTTCGCCGGCGCTACCCGGGGCGTGATCGCGTCGCTGTGGGGGATCGACTCGGCGCACGGCTTGTGGCGCCTCGCTGGATTGTCGACCGTCGCGGCCGGCGCGATTCAAGCCCTGACGTTCTCGCTGGCACGCTCGGTCGATCTGCTCATCCGGCTGTCTGTCGGCGTCAGCGGCGAGCCGATGCAAGTGGCCGAGATCATCGAGCCTAGGGTCAACGACGTCGGCGAATTCGTGCACATGCCGATCTTCCGGGCCCAACGCGGGGAGGGGGGCCGCACCGTCTTCAAGCCGACCGGCACGGTGCCCACGTTCATCCGCCATCTCGCCGAGGCCGGGATCGCGGTACCGATGCGGGTCTTCAAGGTCTGAACGGTGGGGCCGAAGTCCCAGCGCGGTGATCAGCGGCGCGATCAGCTGCTCGATCGAATCGACGACCGCTTGCGCGACGCGCCGGACGGATTCCACGATCCAGGTCCGCCGGCCGCGGGGGACGCCCTCGCGGCCGCGGATTTGCCCGAAGAGGAACGCGGCCTGTGGGCCCGCCACGATGGGGTCGCGCTGGCGGCGGGCGAGGCTCGCATCCTGGCGCTCGCCGACATCGCTGGCCAGACGGCTGCGGCCGCGGAGATTCTGCGGCCCGGCGACCGTGTCATCGGCGAACGTGGCCGCGATCTTTTCGTCCTTCCAGAGGACCCATGGGCGGAGGGCGCGGCGGTGGTGCTGGTCGAGGAGGCGGGCGATCGCTCGCCTGAGGCGTCAAGCGTCGCGCACCTGTTGCTTGGCTGGCTGGGCGAGTGCGCGGTGCTCTACGACGAACACGGCGACTGGCGCGACGAGCTCTTCGGCGAGGACGGAGAACTCGCCGAGCCGATCCAACGCCGGCTGTGTCGCCGGCGCCTCGATCTCGATCCCGATGCCCCCAATCCGCGACTTCGTCTGGCCGAGCTGCTGGCGGCGGCGGACGAGCACAGGGCGGCGATCGCCGAGGCCGAGGGCGTGCTCCATCGCGCGCCCGAGTTCTCGTGGGCTCACCACCGCTTGGCGCGCAGCGCCTTGGCCCTCGGCGAGCGTGCGCGTGCGCGAGAGAGTTGGGAGGCCGCCGCGGCCCAGAGTCCCGATCCGGCGCTGCAGTCCTATTTTATCGCCTGGGCTGCCCTGGCGTGCGACGGCGACGCGCGCCGGAGCCTCGCGGCGCGCGTACTCGCGGCTAGGCCAGAGTTCGCGGCCCGCCAACACGACGCGGCGTGCAGCCTCCTCGAGCGAGAAGATGTTACCGGCGCACGCGAGCAACTCGAGCTCGCGCTGGCCGTGGTCCCAGGTCATCTGCCGAGCCTCGAGTTGCGCGCCCGCCTCGCGGCCCAGTGATCCGCTACTTGGGAGGATCCACCGGCGTTGGCTCGGGCGACGCATCGTCCGCGTCGTCGTCGTCGACCTCGTCGTCCGCGTCGACCTCGTCGTCCTCCGCGAGCGGGTCGACGGTGGTGGGCTCCGCTTCGGGGGCGGGCGGCGCCGGACGCGGTCGCGCCTGCGCCGGGGCCGGGGGCTCGGGTCGGATGAGCCGCTGCTCGATCGTGAACCCACTGCCATCAGTGCGAATCCCCGACAGCACCAGCACCACAGCCTCGGGCTTCACGCCGTCCGGCACCACGCGGTCGATGGCGCTGTCGTCCGCGCTGCGTAAGACGACGCGCCGGTGGAGCGCGCGTACCCGGTCGGGACCGTCGGATGCAACAATCACCTCCGCGCTGCGGGTCCCGCTCGGCGGGGAGATCACGTAGCGATTGGTGGCCGCGTCGAAGCTCGCGCTGGGCCAGGCCGGGAAGATGAGGTCGAACAGGCCTGTCGCCGCGGACGTCGCCACGGGCAGGAGCCCGAGGGCCTGATCGCGAAGCACACGGCGATCGAGGTAGAGCGTTACGCGACCGTCGGTCCCACGTGACCACGCCGCGAGGGCCCGACCGGCCGGATTGCGGAGATAGCCGTCGTCGGCGGGCCATGGCGCTAGATAAGCGCCATTCGTTTCGGCGTTGGACAGACCGTGATCGGCGTGGGCGAGCAGCTGGGTGGCCGCCGACCGACCGTCTTGGTCGGGATCGATCGCGCGCGCGCGCGGCAGCGTGCCCTCGGAGAGGTGACGAGAGGCGGTGAAGCGAGCGAGTCCGTTCGGTCCGAACAGGAGTCCGAGGAGATCGTCGGTGGGTGGGGTGAAGCCTCCGCTTGGTGCGCGCGCTTCGAGCAGGGGGCTCGGAAGTCCGCGCCGCGCGAACACCACGCGCGCGTACTCGGCCAGCGGCGATCCGCGATCGCCAAGACTCGGCGACAACGGCACGAACAGCGCCGCCAGATCCCCCCGCGCGTGGGCCGGTAGCGCCAGGTCCTGCGCGACGTGTTGCAACGCGCCGAGTCCGATGAGTGCGAGGGCGAAGTGATGATCGCGGGCTGCGGGCTCGGGCGACAATGCGGCACGCTCGAGGTGGATCCGCATGGTCCGCGGCGCGAACGGGTCATCGCTTTCGAAGATCCAGCCCGCGGCGGAGGTCCCGCCCGTGGCGAAACCGGTGCGGGTTGCCGAGGCCGCGAGCGACCCGCCGGCCCGTCGAACCGCCCGCCGCACGAAGGCGCGGGAGAGGTTGCGCGTGCGCCACGTCGATGCCGCGGGAGCACGGGCGTCGACGAAATGGTGGAGCAGGCGGGTGGCCGGCACGGCCTCGAGCGCGATGCCGACGCGGATCCACCCGAGCGCGGTGGTCTCCCACAGGTCGCCCTCGACACAGCGCGCCCGCGTTGCCGGCGGTGCGTCGAGGCCGGGGCACGCGCCCGGTCCTCCGGCCGCGACCGCGCCCATGTCCGCGTGGGCGCGGCGCATGGCCAGGGTCAGGATCCGTCGCGTCTCGGGATCAAGGCGCGCAGGGTCGATGCGTAGGGGTGTGAAGATGCCCCGCAGCCGGGCGCTCTGCTCCATCCACCGCCCGTGAAGCTCACCGTCGATGGCTGCGCGCTCGGTGATCCCGGCGTGGGTGGTCGTGGGATCCCAGGCGGCGGCGGGGCGGGCGATGCCCATCGCGCTGGCGATCGCCAACGCGTAGATGGGGCGCGTGCGGCTCACTGCGGCGCCCCCTCACCGGTGTTCGGAACACGCTTGTCGGCGGGAGCCGGGGCCGTTGTGATGGCATCGAGGCGATCGTGGATGTGGCGAGCCAGCAGGATCGCGGTCTCGATGTCGACGCACTGAAGTCCCCCGCACGTGAGCAGGACCGCGACCTCGCGATCGCGATCGACGAACGCCACCGCCCGTACCCGGGGGTCGTCGAAGACCCAAGTCTCCGTGGTGATCTCGCCGCTGGGCTTCACGTCAGGCAGGCTCGTCTCGAAGGTCGCAATCACCGGATCAAGTCCGCCGGGTGGTTTCCGCCAGACGCGATACCCCACGTCCCATTGCTCCTCGCGTCCCACGGCCTGCATGTGGATGCCGTGGAAAAAGTGCGTGCGCGCGAGGTCGGTGAGCTCCTTGGCCTCAAATGGGTCGGTGTAGCCGGTCCGCTTGCGGATCTCATCGGCCGGGAGCAAGGAGCTGGCGTCGAGGAGTTCGAGGGCGGCGGGGGTTGGCTCGGCGCCGGGCGGGGCCTCACCCGTGCGTAGGGCGTCGGTCTCGGCACCGGGGCGCTCCCACGCGGTGAGCAGCTCGATCTCCGGCGGGGGCGCGAGCATCAAGAGGTGGTCCGCGTGGGAATCGGCCGGCGTCCATTTGCGGAGCTCGATGCGGTTGTGCCGAGCGACGAACTCACTGCGCAGGCCGCCGCCGTACGGTACGTCGGAGCGGTACCCGAGGAATCCGCGCTTATAGACCAGCAGGGTGAACCCCACCAGCTTCACCCGAGCCCCCCGGATTTCTCCCGGCGCCCCGCGGAGCTGGTAGCGGCCGGCGAGATCGGTAGTGGTGCTTCGGATGTCCAGTCCGTAGCGACCACTTTGCCCATCACCGCGCTCGTAGTCCCACACGCCGACCACCGTGGCCCCTGCGATCGGCTCGTAGGTGGTGCCATCGACGAGTTGTCCATCGAACGGGCCGACGAGGGAGGCGTCGGCCACGTGATCGCGTGCCCCCGCGAACGTCGGCGGCCGGACGAGCGGCGAGCAGCCGCTGGCCACGAGGACGAAGGCCGCGACTGCGGCCGCGAATGGCACGCGGACGGGGCACGACCGACCGCGTCTGCGCGGTCGCGCGGCGGGTGCCGTCGGGTCTGACGTTGGTGGCAACGTGCCGGTTGGCTCGGACCGCGACAATTGACGTCCCTGAGCCCGGTCGATACCCTCAGACGCGGGCCGCCGGGGTCTATCCCAGGCTGCCCAGACGCGCAAGCGAGAAGACCTGCACAGCACAGCGGCGATGGCGGCCTCGATTCCATGCCCCATGTGCGGCTCCGAAGCAGCCGCCGATGCGTTGAACTGCGCGATCTGTCGTTACTCGTTCGCCCGCAGCGGGCCGAGCAACCTCGGCGGACTCAAGTGTGCGCGCTGCGGATCGAGTGTCGAGCGCGGCTTCGATTTCTGCCCGATCTGCGGACTGAACCAGCGCGAGCGACTCGCGCGTCCCGACACCAAGGTGCTGGCCGCCGATGGCGAGCCGGCCCCCCCTTCGGTGGAAAACACCGTGCCCGCAGCTGGGCCGCCGATCCCGCCAGGTGGCGAGTTGAGGATGCCGGCGGTCAGCCTGTCGGCAGCGGTCGCGTCTTCCCCCGCGGGGATCTCGGCGCGGTCGCGACCTGGTCCCGACGCAACTGCCATGCCCGTCGATCGAACCGTGATGGCACCCGCGGGCCCGCCGATCGCGGCGCCCTTCGTCCCGTCGCTCGGCGCGATGCCGGCGGCCCCCATGGGCTTCGTCCGGGTGGCGGATCCCTCGGTGACAGTTCGCCCTCCCGGCGGGGCAGACCACGCCCAAGGCGCGGCGCCCGGGGGTCCAGCCCCGCCTCCGGGGTTCGTGATCACCGCAGCCGTGTCCGCGGCTGCGGCGAGCCCGGCCCCGCCGGGCCCTGTCGGCGACGACGACCGCACCATCCCCGCGCCCGGACGCTCGCAACCGATGCCCGCGCAGGGCGCGACCGTGGACCGCGCAGGGCCGGGCCCCGGGGACAGCGATCCGACGGTGCACTACATCCGGCCCCCCGCGATGGCGATGCATGGCGTTCCGGCCGAGGTGCCGATCGCTGGCGATGAAACCCACCGCGGCAGCCCGCCCCACAGTCCCGACGCGGCCGCGCTTTCACCCCAGCCTGTGGTGGCTGCGGGGGGGCGCGAGGCTTCCCGCACACCGACCCATCCCGGGAGCGCCCTCGCGCGGCTCGTGTTGGTCGGGCGCGATGGCAGCGAGGGCGAACGATTTGCCCTGGTGGGCGACCGTCTCACGCTTGGTCGTCGAACCGCGGACGTGCTTTTCCCCGAAGATGAGTTTCTTTCGCCGACCCACGCGCGGATCGAGCGTTCGGGGGACAGCTTTTGGCTGGTCGACCTCGGGTCGCACAACGGCGTGTACCTCCGCATCCGACAGCACGCCTCCATCTACCCCGGGGACAGCTTCATGATCGGCCACCAGCTGTTGCGGGTCGAGAACGTCGACAGTCAGATCGAGGAGGCTGCGCCCGTCCCAGATGGCACGCGCCTGTTTGGCACGCCGCTACAGCCGGCGTGGGGGAAGGTCGTGCTGGTCGGGCGCGGCGGTCTTCGGGGGGATCAGTTCGCGCTACGCGGCGCTCGCGTGGTGTTCGGACGTGAGTGTGGCGACGTGTTGTTCCCAAATGATCCCTTCGTCAGCCGCGAACATGCGCGATTGCGACTAGAGCTGAACGGTTCCACCATGTCGGTCTTCATCGAGGACCTCAACTCCGCCAACGGCACCTACATCAGGATCCGTGGTGCGGTCGAGCTCCATCACCGCGACACTTTCACCACCTGCGATCAGATCATACGCTGACGCC
>CADEGN010000179.1:0-7346 GCA_902826865.1 uncultured Myxococcales bacterium | reverse complement strand
GACTGATGCTCCGCTTCGAGGTTTTTGCCCAAACTGAGGTCGGCTGCGCGCGCGAGCGCAACGAGGACTCGTTCGTCGTCTTGCAGCTTGGATCGGGCGAGGTCGGCCTGCAGCCGGAAGCCCGTCTTCGCGACCTGCAGTCGCCGGGCACGGCGATGGCGGTGTGCGACGGCATGGGCGGCGCGGCGGCGGGCGACGTTGCATCGCGTCTTGCTCTCGCCACCTTGTCGGAGGTGCTGCGTGCGACCGGTGGAATTACCGGCGTCGAGCATGCCGAAGGCGTGTTGCTGGGCGCCGTCGCACGGGCCAATCGCGCCATCCTCGACTACGCGGCCGCCAATCCTGACAAGCGCGGTATGGGCACAACCATGACCTGTGCGGTCCTCGCCGGACCCGAGGTCGTGATCGGTCAGGTCGGCGACTCGCGCGCGTATCTTCGCCGCGGGCATACGCTGCAGCAGCTCACGATGGATCAGAACGTGGTCGGGCAGATGATCGCGACCGGGCGGATCGCACCCGACCAGGCCCGCAACGTCCGGCAGCGCAACATGTTGCTCGAGGCGATCGGGGTCCAGGAACGCGTTGGGCCTGATCTCGTCCGCGTTCGCGTGCAGGCGGGCGACACCCTCATGTTGTGCAGCGACGGACTCACCGGACCGCTCGACGATCGTCGCGTCCTCGAACTGCTGCTCCGCCACGATGATCCGGTGCGGGCGTGTCGGGTCCTCACCGAAGCGGCGTGCGCGGCCGGTGGGCCGGACAATGTCACCGTCGCGCTGGCGAACTTTCGCGGCGATGCGGGCGATAGCGCCGTACCCGACGCGCGGATCGAGTTCTCGCGCCGGCCTGCGGTTGCCTGACGTCGCTGCCGGATCACGAGCCGAAGTAGAACGTCGTGGCCAAGCCGACGGCAACGACGTTCGCCATGGGTCGTCCGCGCGCGGCCGGAGTCGCGCCCAGCCACGACAGCTCTGGTCCAATGGCGAAGCCCCCGCCACGCCGCGGGCGCTTTCTTGCTGCGAGCGGGAAGAAATCGTAGCGGATCGAAGCGCCGAACATCGCACCCCCGAAACCGCCGCGGCCCGATTTCCCCGCCTGGCGCACCGCACCGCCGCCGAAACCGAAGCTCGCGCGCACGGTCAGATTGCGGCGCGGGATCGGCACGAGGGTCGCGTCGACGAAGAAGTATCCCAGTGCGAGGCGCTGCCGCGCAGACTCCTCGCTGCGCACGGCGTACGAACCCCCGGCGCTGATCCCTAGGCCGAGCCATGGCAACAACATCTGGCCCAGGCGCGCCGCGCCAGCCATGGCGGCAAACGCGCCATCGGTGGCGAAGCCGGTCACCCGCGCGAAGCCCAGGCCCGGTCCGAGCGACGCGCCCAGGTACGTGCCGTCGAGCCGCGGAGGAATCGGCGGTTTCCGCCACGCGCCGCGCTCAGGTTGCGCGGACGGAGGTGTCTCGCCCGCGGGCTGCTCGCGCGCGGCGGGCTCGATCGCGCGGCGCTCAGGTTGCGCGGACGGAGGTGGCTCGCCCGCGGGCTGCTCGCGCGTGGGGACGCCGGAGGTGGGCACGGTCGGAGCTCGCTCGCCAGAAGGGGGCTGCGCCGACGTCGTGGTCGCCGCGGGTGCGGCCGCCGGGGCCGCGGCGTCGACGGGTGCGGCCGGTTCCGAGGTGCGGACCACCGTTGTCAGAAGGAAAACTGCGCCGCACCGGTGCACGTCCGGGGCGTAGCATGGACGAACGAGCGCGCAGGCGGCAAGCGAGACGGCGCCCGGGGGCTCTGACTGCGCCGTGCCGGCGTTGCCGCGTGCGCCGCCAGGCTGTTACCTTCCGCGGCGCGTGGCCGAGCAATCGCAGCACCCGTTTCGCCCGCGGGAGCGGGGGCGTTGGCTTGAGATGGCGGGCGCGTTTGTCCTCGGAGGCGGGGTGGTCGCCCTGGCCTACGAGCTCGCTCGGTCACCGGCGAACGACGCGGCGGTGGCCGACGGGCAGGCGAAGGATCCCGTCGTCACGTCTGTCCCAGATCTGCCGTCGGGCGCCGACGATGGGGCGATCTCGGCGGCGGCCGAAGCACCCGCCGAGGCACCCGCGCCATTGGCAAGCGGCGATCGACCGCCATGGCTCTTGCCTGACGCCGCCGGGAGCTACACCGCGTTCCCGCCGTTCGAGGTCCCGGTGCCGGCGATGACGCCGGACGATGAAGCCGCGTTTCCCCGCCACGGCCTCGTCACCTCGGCCGCGGTGATCGTCCGTGAACGCGCCGAGCTCACCGCACCGATCCGCGGGATCCTTCGCGGTGGTACGCGCGTGCGCGTCGACGCCGAGCGGTCATTTGGCGGCGGATGCACCCAAGGTTGGCATCGCGTGTTCCCGCGCGGCTGGATCTGCCTGAACGCTGGGCTCTCGAGCGGTAGCGATCCACCCCAAGAGAGCGTCAGCGTCGTCCAGCCCGATCTGGAGGGCGTGCTGCCCTACGAGTATTGGCGCGTGAATGGGGACGCGACGCCGTTTTTCCACCGGCTGCCTGCGTTTTCGGAGCAAGACGCGGCCGACGTCGCCGGCAAGGCGTGGCTGGCCGAGAACGGTCGCACACCGATGCCGACGGCGCCCGCCGACCGCCCGCCCGACGTGCCGGCCGTGGTGAAGGAGTACATGAACGCCGGCTTCTACGTGACCAAGGCCGGCGAAGAGGTCAAAAGCGAGCGTCGGTTTCTGCGGACGACCCGGGGTTCGTACGCACGCAAGTACCAGCTCGGTCAGAAGGAGCCCGCCAAGTTCCGCGGCAAACTCGTCGCCGACGCGGGCTCCCTGCCGATCTACTTCATCCGTCGCGAGATGCCGCTCATGCGGCGCGAAGCCGAGGGCAGTGACGTCCTCGTGAAGAGCGAGACGGTGCCCGAGCGGCTCGGCACATGGACGTTTGTCCGCAAGTTGCACATCGGCACCGTCGACTACTTCGAGGACAAAGACGGACTGCTCATGCGCGCCTACGCCGTCGGCGAGGCGTACAAGCTCAAGCGCCCGCCGGGCGTGGGCGCAGACGAACACTGGGTGCACGTCGATCTATCCGAGCAGACGCTCGTGGCCTATGTCGGCGATGACCCAGTATTCGCGACCTTGGTCTCGACCGGCAAAGCACCGGGCATGACGCCGATCGGTGTTCACCGCGTGCAGATCAAGCACATCGCCACCTCGATGCGGGATCAACCGATGGAAGACGAGGCCTACTCGATCGACGACGTGCCGTGGACGCAGTATTTTCACGGGAGCGTGGCGCTCCATGGCGCCTTTTGGCACGCGGGCTTTGGCATCGAGCGCTCGCACGGGTGCGTCAATCTCTCGCCTGCGGATGCGCGCTGGCTGTTCGGCTTCACGAATCCCGAGTTGCCCGCCGGCTGGCAAGCGATCGCGCCGAGCGACAAGGGCAGCGCCGTCGTCGTCACCGACTGATCGCTCGCAGTCGAGCCGGCAACCCCGGGCATCGGGAGATCGCCCGCGGGCCCAGAACCGCAGGGCCGAACCGCGTGGCAGGCGTAGGAGCCGTCGCCTTCACGGGAGGCCACGCGTGGATCCAGAAAGTTGGCGACGACGCGAGCGTCGCGGGCGCCATCGGGCCGGCGGCCGGACGTGGCGCGGCTCCGGACCGGCGGGCATAATGCGCCTTGATGAAGATCTCGCCCGACACGGTGGTCACGCTCAGCTACGACATCACCAATGAGGCCGGGGAGATCATCGAAAGCTCCGATATCAGCGGACCGATCACATTTCTCGCTGGGCGCTCCGGACTGATCCCGGGCCTCGACAGGCGTCTCGTCGGGATGGAGCAGGGCACGGAAGCGACCCTGGAGTTTCCCCCAGAAGAAGCGTTCGGCCGCGTCGACGATGGGCCGACCAAGACGCTCGGGCGCGGGGAGTTCCCGGCGGGCGCCAAGTTGGATCCGGGCGTGGATTTCGAGGCCGGCGTCGGTGGCGGGCAGACCGTGCGCCTGCGTGTGGTCGATGCGTCCGCGGAAACGGTGACGGTGCGTCTCGTCCATCCGCTCGCGGGCCAACGGATCAGCATGAGTGTCCGCGTGGAAGCGGTGCGGGTCGCGACCGCAATCGAGAAGTCCAGCGGAAAAATCGGTGCTCCGCCGCCGCCACCGAAACGGTGAACGGGGCGCGCCCGGCCGACGGATAGATCTCGCGGCGACCTTAGGGCCCACGCTAGACAACCCGCTGCGGGTATTTCAAGCGTGTCCGCTAGAGCTAGAACGTCGCGCCGACGTCGAATACGAATCGGCCATTCGGGTCGTCGGTGGGCCGGACGTTGCCGGGCCAGATCCTATTGGGAACGAGCACGGCGTAGCCGAGCGACACGGTGACGATCTTGATGTCGTACTTGATGAAGTTGACGCCGACGCTGCGCCGGAAATCGCGGGACCAGACCACCTGCTGCCACCGCTGGGTGAGCACGCCGAAATCCGCGAAGATCGAATGCGCCAGCCGACCGCCGAGGAAGTTGCGCACCGACACGAGCTGGAGGGCAATCGTCCCCAGGGCGCGGATGTGTCCGCCCGCGGCAGTGGGCCGCAGCGTGTAGGTGCCAAACCCGGTCTGGATCCTCTCCACGTCGACGAGCATCGTCTGGGGCAGGATCCCGCGCAGCCCGAGGTCACGCGTGCCTCCTCCGAAGTAGCGCCAAACTTCGGGCACGCTCGTGGTTTTCGCGGAGGTGTTGCCGAGGCAGCGTCGCGGCAAGGGGAGGGGCACCTCGTGGCCATAGGAAAGCGCGTAGCGGAAATTGAGTCGTCCGCCGGTTCGACGCAGCGGAATGAACTGCTCCCACCCAAAGTCGAGACGCAGCCACCAGTCCTGACCGCCGAGGCAAGGAGACGCCATCATCGCGTCGGCGGTGACGATCACGCCTTTGTCGGGGTTAAACGGATTGTCGACCTTCTCCCAGCGTACGCCGGTCTGTAGCGCCGCGGTGCGATCGGGGAGGACCGCTTGGCCTCGGTTGGGTGGACGGCAGGCGGCCGACCCGTTCGCGCCGCAGCCGGTGTCGACGCCGAGAACCGGCTTGACCAGGTCCTTGCTGATGTTCGCGGCTTGAACCAGATAGCCGACGTAAACCTGCCAATTGCGGTTGATCGGCCAGCTCAGGCGCACCTGGCCGAGGACCGTGTCGATCTGCCCGCGCGCGGGCGTGACGCGTCGCTGAAGTTGGCCGCCGATGTCGAGGGTGAGCGGGCTGCCGCCGATGCGCCTACGCGTAAGCGTTGCGCGACCGCTGCGCTCGTAGCAACTCTCGCCGGCGCAGAACCCATCGCGTAGCGACGGGAGGTTGGCACCGACGTGCCCATCGAGGGTTAGGTCCCAGGCCGTGCCAAACATGTTGAGGAACGACGGGCGGACGAATCCGTACAAGGGATCGAGGGTGGCGGCACCGAATCCCCACTGCAGGTCCATCGCACGATCCTTCGACTCGGTAATGCTGATGACCGGGTGGACCACGCACGCTTGGCTGGGATCGTCGTCGAGCTTGCAGTTGCGCTGTTCCTCGCGGATCTGGACGCTCGCAGCGACGCCCATGCCATCGAGGCCGGCGCGCGTGCGGTCGATCTTTGCGCTGGAGTAGATCTCGCCCTCGTCCCACGCGATCTCGCGGGCAAGCGCCGCGGGTTTGCCATTGGCCCGGCGGTAGCGGGTCTTGAAGTTGCCCCGCACCAGCGTGGTACCGAACCGCGCTTGGCGGCCCTCGTAGACCGCGAGCTCCGTGTCCACCGTCACGACCTTGGATCCCGCGGCATCCTGGCAGACGCCGACGTCAGGGTTGGCCAGACGGTCCGCGGTTGGCACCCGGACTTCGCGACCATCCTTCGTTCGCGTGACCCACCGCAGCTCCGCATCGGCGAGCGGATAACCGCTTCCCCGATAGCGCCGGATGACATCGCGCTCGACGTCGCGATCGAGCGTGAGCGACAGCGGGATCCCGCCCACGCGCTCATCCCCGCCACGGCGTAGCGGACCACCGCGGAGGATCCGTGGCGCGCCCCAGGCACCCTCGCCTTCGGGGAGGGACTCCACCTCCCGCGCGGCGCCGATCTGGACCTCGAGGTGGCGGATGCGTTCGCGGTTGGACGTCACGACGCGCGGGCCTGGCCGCACCTCGATCTCCACGTACGCGCGGGCGCGGCGGAGCTTCCCGAGCTCCGCGAGGCCGCTCGGTTCGAGGCCACCACCGTCGCTGGTGCGGTCGGTGAGCCACGTCGCGGTGCCGCTGTCGTCGAGCGCGCGGGCGAGGTCGAGCCGTGCCCACCGGTGTTCTTGCCGTAGACCCTCGGGCCAAAATGCGACCTTCACCGACGCGGTCGCGCAAAGATATCCGCGCTTGTTGTACGCCGTGAGCAGTGCCGAGAGGTCCTTGCGGGCACCCACGTCGGTGAAGTTCGCCCGGGATCGCAGGTTGCTGATCGCGTCGAACTCGCGGGCGATCTCCTGGCGGACGAGTTCGGGCACGTCGGCCGACTGCCGGAGCGTGGCATCCCGGATGCGTACCCTCGGGCCCTCGCGGATGTTGAAGGCGAGCTTGTGCAGCGTGCCGAAGTCCTGGAATTGACCACGGACCGTCGCCAACATATAGCCGCGCGTCTGCAAGTAGTTCCGCAAGTTCGCTGCCTCGCGCGCGGCCGTGGCTACGTTGGCAGACTCGTGGCGGCCAAACAGCTGCAGCTGCGCCAGCAACCGACTCTCGGCGACCCGCGACTCGCCGAGAAACGCCGTATCGACGCCCGTGCCCAGCTGCACGTTGACCTGCATCGGGATGCGTTTGGTTCCGGCCGGCGCGTCGCCCGGACGCAGGCGATCGAAGCTGGTCTCGACGCGGACGGCGGGGTAGGGCAGGGTCAGGGCCCGACGAGCGCGGCCGGGGGGGCCGCGGCGCGGCGCGCTGTACTCCCGCGTCACCCGTTCCTTCGCCTGCTCGACGTGCTTTCGGGTGATGCGCTTGGGGATCGGCAAGATCGGGCCGAAGGTCGGCCGAAACACCCGCGCCACCCAGCGTTGATCGGCAGTCGCGAGGTTGCCGGTGATCTGCAGATCGCGCACGCGATAGCCGTGGCCCTTGTCGAGCAGGACATACAAATCGACCTCGTCGGCGCTCCTGCCACAGCGCAGGGCAAGATCGACAGTGCCCCGTAAATACCCCTCTTCGAACAGGAAGCGCTCGATTCGCTTACGTTCGGCATCGACCCAGCTCTCGCAGAGTAGGTCTCCCGGCGCGCAGATGCCTGGGCCCTCGCGCCCGCGCCGCTTCGGTCTGCGATCGACACAGTGACCCGGAGCGAGCTCGCCGGGTCGAGCG
>CADEGN010000178.1 GCA_902826865.1 uncultured Myxococcales bacterium | reverse complement strand
GGCGCGAGGTCGGCGCCCACGAGTGCGACTCCAACCATGCCCTGCGGAACGATGTGCAGCTGCGCAGCAGAACGGGAAGCGGGGGCCGGCGTGGTCGGGGCGCCGGGCGGCAAGGGAGCTGCGGGCGGGCGCGACTACCTTGCCTGTGAAAGGGCCAGGTTCAACCCATAATTTCCTCGATGGGTCCGGTGCAGAACGAGGGCTCCCCAAACGTGGAGACATCGGTAAGCCCAACGGCGTGGCACATCGAAATCAGCAGGTCGTTGTGATTCCGACCTCCGTGAGCGGCTGGCGACGCCGATTCGGTGGCGTAGTTGCCAAAGCGGAGATAGCGGCCCGTCTGCACATATCCGCCGCTCCTTCCGGCGAGAACCACCGGGCAGTTCCGATTGCCGTGCAGCCAGTTCTCACCGAGCGCGCATGCCGTCACGACGAGCGTATTATCTAGCATCGTTCCATCGCCCTCAGGGACCGCAGCGAGACGATCGAGAAGCAGCGCGAGTTGCTCCATCCAGTATTCGGTGATCCTGGTTTGGATGATCTGAGACTCGGCGTCCCTCCGGTGCGAAACGGAGTGAGGATGGCCCGCGCTAGCATACTCGGGGAACGCGGGGCCGTCGTGCTCCGCGGTTGCTTGAAACGCGACCACGCGGGTTAGATCGCACTTCAAGGCGGAAGTGATCAGGTCGAACATGGCGGAGTTCAACGTGTCGTTGCAGTCCACCGGTGAGTTGCCCCTGCAGGTCGCTTCTTCTGGCTGGGGTGGAATCTCGCAGTTCGCACCGACTTGGTTCTGAACGCGCTTTTCCAGCACACGCAGGTTCTCGAGGTGCGCCTGCAGCTTTTCTCGTTCGTCGCCCACGAGATTGCCCTCGAGGGTGGACAACTCGCTCGTCACGAAGTCGAACACGCTTTGCCGACCACGGCGAATCTTGGTCGCCTGCGTCGTATCGAGGTCGAAATCGCCGAACATGTACTGAAAGGCCTGCGCCGGATCTTGTATCGGCGTCACCGGCTCGTTCGCCCCGCGGTACGATTGGGTGGAATACACCGGCGCATGTCCGCCGGTGAAGAGCTTCACCCCGAGATCGAGGGAGCGGAGAGGTGTCTGTCCGTAGAACGCATCCGCAATGGATTGATCGACAGAAGGGCCGCTCGCCCAACCGAAGGTTTCTCCCCCGCCCAAAGGGAAGTCACCTGGAAGCGATCCTACCCCCGTCCACCAGCCGAGGATCGATTGATGACCAGCCATGTTGTCAATATTGGACGACACCGCGTTATCGATGCCGTCGAGGATCACAATCTCATCGCGGTGCCGCTCCAGCGGCGCCAGGATCGGGCTCAACTGAAAGTCGTTCTCGGATCCGGTGCACCGCCACTTGGACAACAGCGTGCCTACAGGGAAGTAGAAGATTATTAGCCGACGGGGTGCCCCAAACCCGCCTGCCTCGGCGTTCATTCGCGGCAAGAAGGGCAATAAGGCCGCGGAAGTTCCTAGCGTTTGCAGGAATCGGCGGCGGGCGAGGTCATGCCGTCGTCTCATTTGGGCTCTCCTTCGTTCGCGGCCACCGCGACCGCTCGATAGCGAAACGCGTCCGTTAGTGTGATTGCGACGATGAGCTCGCGAATGTCTCCGGTTTCGGCGGCCGCCTGCACGAGCTCGAGCGAGCGCTTGTCGGCCGCCGCATCCTCAAAACGGCCGAGGGCGAAACGGAACCACTGCCGCGCTACACACTGCGCGACTTGGTCGCTCTGGGCGAGGCGCGGGATGAGTTCCTCCACCCCGTCAAACTCGCCGTCGATATCGGTGCCGACGAGGGTGCCGCTGGCGTCGATGGGGAAAACTTGCGTCGCCCCCTCGCTTCCGTCCTGGACTTCGACCTCAGTGCGCCAACGGCCGATCGTATCGAAGTTGTCGAACCCGAAGCCGAGGGGGTTCATCATCGAGTGGCAGCCGTTACAAGCCGGCGATGACGTCTGCGCCTCGAGCCTCTGGCGCGGCGACCAGCTCGTGTCCAGAGGGGGCTGGTCAGGAATGTCGTCCGGTGGAGGTGGAATGTCCTGGCACAGCACGAAGGCGCGGATGAACTTGCCGCGCTTCACCGCCGACGTCTCACGCTCCCCCGATTTCGCCGCCAGCACGCCGATACGGGTGAGCAGTCCCGCTCGTCGCGTCGGATCGAGGTCGACGCGAACGAACTCGGATGGATCGTCGGAGGGATGTTCGATCCCATACAGTGATGCCACCTTCGCGTCGACGAACGTGCTCGGCGAAGACAGCAAGGTCTCAATGAGCGCGTCACCGCGTAAGATGACATCGGTAGCGAACATCGCTGTCTCGCGGCGTACGCTCTCGATCATGGCGCTATCGAACTGCGGAAACTCGTCCACGTCTTTGTCCAACGTGGCGCCGAGTCCCATCCATTGGGTGTGGAACTCGGCGACCATCTGCTCGGCGCCAGCGTCGGCGAGTAAACGCCGCGCCTGGGCTTCAATGTTCGGAAGATCCACCAGCTCGTCACGATCGGCCGCCGCGAATAGCTCGTCGTCCGGCATCGAGTCGAGAATGAAATACGACAGGCGACTGGCAACTTCGTCGCTGGTCAGACGGAGAACACCGGGGGCATCCGGCATCTCGACTCCGCGTTCGACGCGATAGAGGAAGTTCGGTGACTGCAGGATCGCGCGAACCACCAGCTCGATGCCGTGATCGAAATCGACGAGATCGCGGCCGAATTCAAACACCTGAAGCAAGCTGGCGGTTTCATCGTCGGTGGGCTGCCGGCGGTACGCCCGACGCACGAAACGTTTGATGAAGGACTCGGCGCAGGCCACTGTGCCCAGCGCCGCGACCTCGCACCCAGTCAGGCGTGGTAGGTCCTGGACTGCGCTGGCCGCCAACGCTTCGGCGGCTGTCAAATAGTCCTGCAGCATCAACTCAGACGGTGGCGCGAGCACGTTGGCCGCGAAGGGGCCGACGTACTCGTCTGTCGAGAACTCCGTAGCCGGTCGCGAGTCGTCGCCAAGGAGGTCGCGAATCGTATTGTCGTACTCCGACCGGGTCAGCCGCATCAGCCGATAGCTCGCGACCGAAGGAACCCCTGCGTTGTCCCCGGGTCCCGAGTCCCCCCCGCCAGCGGACGCGCCCTCGTCCGCATCGGAGGAGCCAGCGTCCTCACCCCCGTCGCCCACCGGGGCGCCGGCCAGGCCGTGGTAGCAGCCGGGGGCAAGGGCGGAAACAAGCACCAGCGCGCTGACCCACGGGACGCGCGTCATCGTTCCGAAATCTGTTTCCGTCATTTGGGCCCCTCAGTTATGTCGTCGCTGGGCCGGACCCATCCCACGACCAAAGAGTGGCCGTCGCAGGCATCCTGCGTAGCTCCGCGGCTTTGGCCTCAGCGTGCTTCTCTTGCGCCGTCGTTACCCGAAGGTCCCGTCTTGTCCTGCAACCCAGGGGGTTTCTTTGTAGTCTTGCGCGCAAGATTCTCAGGCGAGAGCGCCTTCACGATGCACGCCTCGCGGCCGCGGACTGCGAGGGCGTTACACGAGCGGCGCGGGGTTCAGCTTGGGCGGCAGGCTGAAACGGGCGCCAATTCCGGCAGCTCGCATCCATTCACGTTGACGTTCAGGCGCTCATGGACACTCGAGCACGAGGGTGACGAATCATCGTTGACCTTGGCAACCGGCACACCGCATGGAAAAGCGCCCGTCTCGGGGTCCCAAAGCGGTTCCTCGGTGAGAACCCCGTTTTCGTATCTGTAAAGGATATTCGCCCCGATATCCTGCCCGTCGAGTCCGAGCCCATGCATGGGACTCTTCTCTGGAACGAAGACGATGCACTGATCCGATCCCCGACCGATGTCGTGGGCCGGCTCGCTGAGCGAATTTTGGACATGTCCTTCGGAGTCGTCCATCGGCTCCTCAGCGTTGTATTGAGCCGTTGGAGCGCCGTCCCCATTTCCCCACGCGTTGCTGTAGGAGACGATCCATTGGACCGGATCCAGGCCCGAAAATCCCCAGCCTCCGTTGTCGAGGGCCAGGATGTGGCGGGCCTCAAATGAACACCCGCCGATGGACGCGCACGTCGTCCCTCGCTCCCCGAGGGCTTCTCGGACCAGTACGCCCGTATTCACAGAGTTCATCACTGTCACGTTGTGCATCGACCCGTTGACCTGCGTTTGCAGGTAGATGCCGATGTCGGCGCCGCCATCGATGACCACGTTCTCCAGTCGCGTGCCGCTCACGCCCAGTCCCATGGCTGCCGGCCCGGAGAAGATGCCGTACCCGGGGCTATCGATGACCACCGAGCCGAGGACACGCGTACGCGACCCGGTGAAGTTGATGCCAGCGGCCCTCACGCCCTCGACAATGACGTTTTCGACTAGGTTGTCGTCTCCAGACATCGCGATCCCAGTTGTCAACCCTTGGCTCGACCCCGGCAGATCCTCATGGTTGCCCGCGTTGATGTACATCCGCCGCAGAACCACGCGGTCGGAGTAAAGAACGCCTACACCGGCTCGATGAAAGGTGTAGGCCTCCGAGTCTGCGACGAGAACGTCCGATGACTTCCAGATCCGATAGACGGGTGACTTCCAATGCCGATTCGGGTGGGAAAATAGCAGCCCACGCGCCTCGATATGATGGGAGTCAACGATCTCCACGGGTACGCCCTCGTGATCGGGAAAATCGTCGGAGCGGCCTGCCAGGTCGGACAAGCTCCAATATTCGCAGTTGCTAAGTCGGAGCGCGTAGGCGGATCCGTTCGAGCGCAAATAGGCCCGACGCGCGTTGGCGGCAGTGAGGGAGATCGGACTCGCCTGCGTTCCCACAGGTGCATTTCCACCCACGCCGCAGTCGATATTCGGGAGCCCGGTGGTGTCGACCCTGTACTCGCCGTCCAGTAGAACGAGGCTATCGCCGGCCGCGAGTTTCGTCAGCGCGTGGGCAAAGGTGCCCCATGGTTTCTCGGCGGTCCCCGGTCCTTCGTCGATACCGCCCGGCGCGAGGTAGAGACACCCTTCGGAGCGGGCCGGATTTCTGTCGTCGCAATCGGTGCCCAGGCAGCCCGCGCCGACTCCGTAACCATCTTCGTCGAGGTCGACGCACGTCAGGCATTCGTCGCCGGTCGTCGTCCCCTGCGTGCTGCCTTCCGGGTCGACGCACTTCCCCGCCAATCCCTCCCCCGCCAGTCCATCATAGCGGCGACCGGAGTCACAGTCCGTGCCGGGATACGAGCAGTATCCGGTTGCCTCGCAGCGACCATCGGATCCGCGATTGCACTCCGCGTCGTCGGAGCACAAAAACGCGTTTCTCCCGAAGCAGGAGAACGCCGACGCGCTCGCAATGACCGCCCCCGCGAGCAGCCATCGACTCGCCAGCTGGGGGTTGGCGACGGCGTTCTCACGCCGCGGAGTTTCACCACCGGCTGCTAGGGCCTGCGCACGGCGCTTTCTTGCGTGCCGCTTGCGCACTTATAGAGGATAACAACCCCGGCGGACGCCGGTCCACTGGGCATCCCGCGCGCGTCGCCTCTGTCGTCCGCACGCGGTGAAGGTGATCGCATCGTGAACAAGGCCCGCGCGGCGCCGTCTGCGACCCGAACGCGCCGGCGAGAGCCCGCTCCAGTGCGCCGCCGGTGAGAACCCGCGACTCGTCAGCGCTCACAGTTCGCTAGAACGCGAAGCTCAAGGGTTGCAGGCGGAGCGCGCGAGTTTGGCGGTGCGTCTGGGCGCGTCGCCTCCGAACGGCGTAGTGGATAATCCCCGCGATCAACACAGCGCCGCCGATGCTGGCGACTGCGATCCCCGACACACCGAGATTCCGTGCGCGAAGATTGTGCTCGTAGAGGTCTTGCGCCGTTGGCTGTGAGTCAGCCTTCCGGTCGACGACGGCGGCGGTGGCAAGCAAGCCGCCTCCGACGATGGTCACGCCAGCTCCGGTGATCATCATCCCGAGGCCGACTCGGTCGATGGCGTGACGGCGCGCTGGTGGCCGCTCTTGGATGGGAGACGCTGGCGTGGGTGTCGGCGGCGGCGTGGAAGCAGGCGACGTGGCCACCGGCGGCGGCGCGCGGTCGACGGGTGGCGTCGGCGCCGGCACGCGGGTCTCGGGGGCGCACACGTCCAGCTGCGCGAGCGTGGCTTCCCTCGTGGTGGCCTTGGCCTGCGGATCGAGGCTGCTTTCGTCCAAGACGCTGAGGACCTGACGGAAAAAGACCGTGGCCGTGAGGCAGTCACCTTGGCGTTGGGCGAGGAGTCCAAGGCCGTAGAGGTAGAACGGGTTCGGATCGAGGCTATAGGCGAGTTGCAGCTCACGCGCGGCCGCATCAAACGCTCCCTCGTTGGCGTGCTCCTCAGCTCGCCGCGCATGCGCGGCCGCATCCTCAGGGGGCGAGCCGAGCAGCAACGCGGCCGCGACGAGGACGTGCGTCGGCATCACTTGCCGCTGCCGTCATAGAAGGCGGGGGGAAACAGCTTGAACCGCGAGCTTCGCTCGCGAGGCTTGGGCTTAGCCCGACGCGGGGTTGACGGGCGTTTTGCCGTTCGCTTTTCAGCGGAATCCGTCGGTGGCTTGTCCGCCGCGCTCACCGGTTCTTCTTGGAGCGCGGGGTCCAAGTCGCTTGCTGGGGGTTCGACGATCGGCCCATGTACCAGGGCAGCGGCTGAGATCTTTGGCGGGACGAGGGCCGGTCTCGGCGCTTGACTGGGAACGTCATCCTGGACATGCGTGGGTCGGTTGCGGAGTGGGCTCCACGCCGCGGCTGCTGCAACGATCGCCACACCTAGCAACATGGGAGTTACCAGCGAGCGGCGCGAAGATCCCGGGACATCGGAGGGACTGCGCTGGATTCTCGGGGGCTCGGCAGCCGAGGACCGGACGTTCTCGGTGATGCTTGGGCGGCTGACGTCAAACAGGTCACGCATGCGATCGGCAACGACGTCCGCGGATTCGAGCACGCCGACACACGCCATGACCTGCCGGAGGTCGTCCCCAAGCGACTTTGCGTCTGGGTAGCGCGCTTCGGGATCGGTGGCCATCGCGCGAAGCACGACGGCCTCAAGCGGCTTGAGATACCCCGGACACGCCTCACTCGGAGGATCGAATCGACCGGTGACGATCTGATTCATGACTGCGTAGGGGCTGTCGCCTCGAAACGGCCGCCGATGGGTGCTCGCCTCGTAAAGGAGCACCCCCAGGCCGAAGACGTCGCTTCGGGCATCGACGGGGTTTCCCAGACATTGTTCCGGTGACATGTAGCCGACCTTGCCCTTGAGCACGCCCGCCTGGGTCCGGCGCGTCCCGGCCCACGCCGCTGCGATCCCGAAGTCGACCAGCTTGATGTCGCCGCCGTGGGCGATCATGACGTTCGAGGGCGAAACGTCTCGGTGGACGATCTGCATGGGCCGCCCCTGCGCATCGCGGCGCTTGTGGGCGTAGTCCAAGGCGTCAGCAAGCGCGGAGACGACGTTGAGCGCCAAGGAAATGTCCGGGACGCCTCGCTTGGCGACCTCCTGCAGGACCACGCGAAAGTCCGCGCCTGCCACGTACTCCATCACGAAAAACGGGCCCTGCTCACTCGAGCCGATGTTCAAGATCTTTGCGATGCGCGGGTGGTTGAGCGTGGAGGCGATCTTGGCCTCCTTGAGCAGCATGGTGACGAACTCTTCGTCGTGGGCGAGGTACGGGTGCACGCGCTTGAGCACCCTCGCGCCGTGCTCTCCTCGGCAAGGCTCCACGAGGTAGAGCTCGGCCATTCCGCCCATGGCCAGGCGCCGGAGCACGCGGTAGTTTCCGAGCTCGGTGCCGCACGGGAGTTCCGGAGCGTCGAGACTTGGTGCGCGCATCATGGGGGGAGGCCAACCCCTTCGTCAGTCCCATGGGGAGTGGGCTGCCCGTCGTGGACGAGGGCGCGGGTCCAGCCTTCGAGGTCCGCGAGAACCGCACTCCGCAGCTTCGGTTGGGCGGGCATCGCTTCCAGCTCGCGGCGCAATCGTTCCCGAGCGCGCGCGAGGCGGGTCGAGATCGTGCTGGGTGACGCCTCCATGGCCGTGGCAATGTCCGCCGGGCGCATTTGCTCCCAGTAGTGCAGCTGGATCAGGTGCAGCATATCCACGGGCAGAGCCGCCAGCGCCCGTACGAGCAGCGCTTTCTCCTCACCGCGCGCGAACAGTTGACTCAAGGTCGTGTGGAACTCGGTGTCATCGACCTGGCGGCCTACCTTGCGCTGCTCGCGGAAGGACTTGCGCATGTGGTCGGAGTACTGCCTTCGGGCGATCGCGAACAGGTAAGCGTCGAAGGCTGCGTCATGGCGAAACGTCCCTGCACCCTGGACGCAGGCCAAGAACGTACGCTGAGCCAGATCGTCGGCGACGTACGCCGCCTTGAGTTCGAAGAACCGTAGGACGCGGTCGTAGTGGCGGCGAAACAGGTCATCGCCTGCCGCGCGATCACCTTCTTGCCAGCGCACCAGCAGCGCAAAATCGCTCGTGCGGGTGCTCTGCGCGTCGGCCAAAGTGCCCAGCCTCTGCGCCACAGGATAGCGGTGTGCTCGAGGGGCTTCTATGGAAAACCGCTGGCACAACTCTGCCGAACGGTGCGGGGCCTGACCTGTAGCGGGAGGCACGAGTTCTGCGGGCCGATGGTGCAGCCAATGACGCGGCTTCGCGCCAACGCAATCGCGAGGCAGAACGCCCGTGTTGCCGCGACGACGAAGCGGTACGCGCCCGTCGCGCCGAATCAGTGGCGTTTCGCGAATTTTTCTCTCGCGCAGCGAGATGGCCCCGGGCCAGCGACGACTTGGCCCTTGTGAGCGCGCCATAACGCAAACGGTTCCGCAACGTGAGCGGTTGCAGTCTGCCTGCGCGCGGCGGGTGGCTACCTGGCCGCGCGTCTCAAGAGCCCCGGCCGCGGTGCCGTCACCGAAGGCCAGGTGAACGCAGCATCGCTCGCGAACGACCGCTCCGAGGTCCGTTCGTGTGGCTGCATCTCGAAAAGGACCTACATGACGCAACGATTCATGTCTCTGCCGTCGATAGTGCGCGAGCGAACCTCAACCCGCGGTCGAACCCTCGGGACGTTGTCCGGTCCCGGGACGGTGCGCGGCCTGCCCGGGCCTCGCTACGATCGTGGCAGCAAAGCGGAGGATCCGCGTAGGAACTCCTCGGCACCACTTCGAAGGTTGTGGGCCATGGTGACCTCGCGAGATTCGAGGTCAGCGCTCCGCCCCAACCGCGAGCTCGCGCAGCGTTCGGCGCAAGTCGTCGCGGCGGTCCTCGTCCTGTTGTGTAGCCTCGTAACTCCGGCGTATGCGGCCGAGTTCTACGTTGCTGACAATGATGGTAGCGACGCTAGACCCGCCGCGGTGCCCGAAGCTTCGGACGAGTGCGGGTTCTTTGCCCCCGAACGTAGGATTTCAGATCAACGCGCGGGGGCCCTCGGTGAACGAAGCCCCCCGCAAGCGTGAGAATGCGCCATCAGCCCCGGCGCACGATGGGTCGAGTAGGTCCGTCCTTAGGGGCTGATGCACGCATCGCGCCTGTTGATCCTCGCGTTCGCCTTCGTACCGGGATGCGGCGGCCCCGGTGGTCCCGGTGAGTCGACCGCCGCCGACGCGACCTCGAACACGTTGAGTGCCTCTTCCTCCACTGCGGGCGACTCGGGCTCGTCGGCGAGCGACGTTGTGACGACGTCAGGGGATCCGAGCGAGTCCTCGGCACCCGCGACCACGGCGGGTACGGACACCACCACCGACGCCACGGCAGGGGGCGTTAGCGATGCCGGCGCGGACGGGAGCACGGGCCCGACTTCAGGCCCCGGGGTATTGCCGGGTGAAACCGGAATCGATGCGTTTTGTCGCCGGTATTTCGAGTGCGGCGGCACAAACTACGTCGACGAGCAGGACTGCGTCGACCAAGGCGTCGACTACTGGGGTGCGTGTCCGATGCGACGCATGGCCCTCGATGCATTCGGCGCATGCATGTCCGAGATCGCGTGCGAAGACTACGACCCCGACGCGTACAATCCCAACGCAACCCCGTGCGCCAGACTGTGGCAGGAGCTTCTTGGGACGCCGGGCTGCTAGCGGCTAGCGCGAATGCTCATCGCCGCCGAGGCCACGCCACCAGCGCAGCAAAGCGGCCAACGCCTGAGCGCGGTGCGATCGCTCGGCTTTTTCCGCGGTCGAGAGCTCCGCGACCGTGCGCATGCCGTCATCGATCCACGCGTGCGGATCGTAGCCAAAGCCGCCGCGGCCGCGGGCCTCGCAGCGAACCTCGACGTCCCAACGCCCGGAGAAGCGCGCAATCGGCGAGCCATCGGGCAGAGGTCGCGCATCGGCGCGAACCAAGGCTAGCTCGCAGACATAGTGGGCGGCCGAGCGCTCACAACCGGCCGCGCGGAGTTCGGCGCACAACTTCGCATTGTTGGCGTCATCGTTGCTCGGCTCGCCGGCGAATCGCGCCGAGCTCACCCCCGGAGCGCCCGCGAGACGGTCGACGCAGATCCCCGAGTCATCGGCCAACACCCACGTCGATCCGTCGGCACCCGCGTTGGCGACGAAGGCCGCGATACCACGGGCCTTAAGCTCGGCGTTGCCCGCGAAGCTCGCTGCGGTCTCGGCGATGGATGGCACCGGCCCAAACCGATCGGGCGCAACCACTTCAACCCCCGGTACAGCCCCCTGAAGGAGGGCGTCGAGCTCCGCCAACTTGTGGCGATTGCCAGACGCGAGCACGAGTCGACCGACGTGCATGACCGGCGCCGTTTTACTACGGCAACCGCGTCGCTGCGGCCTCATCGGTTTCGGGTGCCGTCAGACACCACCGACGGCTCGTTTCGCGATGTGCCTGGCCCGTGGACCACGCCGGTGGCGACCCCACTCCCTCAACCCCACGCTTTCTAGTTCGCCGGATCTGCGCGCCTCGGGGAATCATCGGCGCGTGATCACGGCGTCCGCGGGCGGATCGCCCGCTCGATCCAGCGCGGCATGCCGAAGAAGCCGTGCGCGATGTTGTAGGACCCATCGGCCTCGACGTCGGTCGGCGCGCGATGCTGACGCACCACCACGATCTTCGCCGAAGGGACGACGAGCAGCTGCTGACCGAGCCATCCATCGGCGGCGAATCCGAGCGGGACGGGCGGTTGCTCCTCGAAGGGGCGGAGCCCGCCGGCCGCGAGCAGCGACAGCCGCGCGCGGTCGTCGGCGTCCGCCGCGGTGACCAATGCCATCCACAGCTCGGCTGGGGCGGCGAAATTCCGATCGACCAACTGTCGCAACGCCGGCGACTCATGCAGACCATGGCGGAGCAGCGCGTCCATGTGGCGCGTGCGCATGGCGACGCTCGGCGTCGTCCGTCGCAGCCACCACAGCAGACCGCAGCCGCTGCCCGGCACTTGCTCGACGATCGATTGCGCGACCCAATCGGCGGGCGCGATCTGCCGACCGTCGTACGATCCGCCGTTGAGCATCAGGTGGCCGATCTTGGCCAGGTCGCGCGCGGTCAGAGACAAGCCGTAGTACGCCTGGGTCTGGCCCGACGCGTCTTTCTCCCATGACCACTGCGTGATGCCCAGCGGCGCGAAGAAGTGCTGCTCGACATACTGATCCAGGGGCATGCTCGCGGCCTTCTCGACGATCGCCGCGAGGAGTTGCACCGCTTCGTTGTTGTAGGAAAAGACGACGCCGGGCTCATCGATCACGTCGAGCCCGAGCACGAACTTTACGCGGTCGGCATGCGAGTCGAGCAAGGCTGCGCCTTGCCGATGCTCGATCCCCGAGACGTGGGTAAGGATGTGGCGCAGCGTCACCTTTCGGCGTTTGCCCTTGCGCCACGTGGGAAACCAAGTCGATAACGGCGCGTCGATGGATGCGATGCGAGCGTCGGTGATCAGCTGGCCGATGGCGAGGGACACCACGCTCTTGGTCACGCTCATGGTCTCGATCGGCGCACGCGGGCGCCCGAAGTAGCGCTCGACCACGGTCTTGCCGTCGACAACGACCAACAGGGCGTCGGATCCGCTGGCCTCGGCCTCCAGGATCATCGCGTCGATGGCTTGTCCATCGAGGTGCTGGTCTTCGGCGGCCGCGCGAGGCCATGGGGACGCGTCGAGGGCGGGGTCGAATCGGGGGACCGTGGTCGGGGCGACGGGCGGGCCAGTGGTGGGCCGGGCCGCCGCGGCGGATGGGGCCGCGGTACTCGGCACGGGCGCGTTGGTGCGGCAGGCCGCGGCGAAGGCGGCGTAGAGGAGCAGGCGGGGGAGCGGCATAGCGACCCGAAACCACTGTAGCGCGTAGTCTCGTCCCGCGGACCTTCAGAAAGCAGCTGTGCCTGCCCGTCGTCGGCCGCAAGCGCCGTCAACGAGGTGAGTCATGCGGCGGAATCGAGACTCTCACGAATGAGCTCCGAGTGTCGTGCAGCGAATGCCACGTACGGCATTCGGCGAACCGGCCCGCTTGTTTCGCCGCGCCGCGCCTCAGGACGCTCGCCCAGTGGTCGCCGGCGCGCACCCTCCTTCGTCGCAGCCATCCGCTTGCGCGGTAGTTTCGGCCCGTTCCTCGCTGCCTGACTCGGCCTCGAGCAGGAGCGTTTGCAACTCGGCCCCAAGCACGAGGTCGTCGTGCGCACCAAAGACCTGCCGGCGAAGGCGGCCTTTCGCGTCGATGAGGATCGTCGTGGGCGTTCCTTGCATGGCATACGCCCGCATCGTCTGCGGGATCGGGCCGCCCGAGGGATCGGGCGCATCGACCCCGACAGGAAAGCGCACCCGGTACTCGTAGAGAAACGCGCGCAGCGAATCGATCTGCATCGCCCGGTGGTGTTCAAAGACGGTGTGCAGGCCAATGACAGACAGGCGTGCGCCGGCGAACAGTTCCGCCACGCGTTGAGCCTGTGGAATGCCGCGCGATACGCAACCGGGGCAGAGCATCTGGAACGCATGCACGAGCACGACACGGCCACGAAGCCGCTCAAGCGAGAGCGGCTCAGGGGTGTTCAACCACTCCGTGGTTGTCCAAGAGGGTGCAAGGGTGGGTGACGTCGCCATTAGAAATCTCCGTCTTTTTGCGGCGGTGCCGTGGGTGTAGCGCAGGGGGGAAAATACTGCATTGGTGGCGATCGAATGCGCGAGCTCAAGCGGGCTGCAGGAACTGCTCCCAGATCTCGCCTCGGGCCGCATCGCTCGCAAGCGCGTGATCAGGGCAATCGATCCGCACTTGATCGCCGGCGAGCGGTGCGTCGATGAAGGCGCAGTGGTGCGGCGACGCGCCCGGCCGGACGTTGGGTTGGAAGTGCGTGCACGTCACGCACATTCCAGCCACTGGGATCTGCCCGTGCTCCTGCAGACCACGGATCACCTTGACGACACCAGAGAAAAACGCCCGCTGCTCGTCCGCGGCAAGCTCGGTTATCGATGCGGCCACGAACTCCGGCCACGATCGCGCGCGTGCGCCAACCTGCGCCCCTCGTATGGTAAGCGATATCAACGTGGCACGTGGATGCCGTGGGTCAGGGGACTTGATAACGAGCTGCTTTTCGACAAGCGCGCGCACGGAGTCGCTGATGGTCGGGAGCGTTACACCCAGCCGCTGCGTCAGCTCCGATCCTGTCTGAGCGCCGTGGGTCGCGAGTGCCGCGAGGATCTGCCCTTGCGTGGCGGACAAGCCCTCGTCGTTGGCCTGTTGCCAGGCCTGCTGCTTCATCGCGAGCCCGATCTTGTGTAGACCCGTCGCGATCCGCGACGCGAGCGGCTCGCTGGTCTCGTCGAAGCGCGGCAGGCTCTTCCGGCCCATGCCGAGGTTCTAACTTAGGACTCCTAAGTTGTCAAGGCGTCGCCTCGGCGGCCCGGACGGCAGCCGGCAGTCCCAGGCTCACGGATTGGTCACGTAGTAGACGCCCAGGCACATCTCGTCCGACGTGCCTTCGCCCCAGTTCACATCTTTGGTGCCAGCGGTGTTGTCCCACTGGCAAGACAGGCGCAGCACATCCCCCGGTTGGAAGCGAATCGGCGCGGTGAAACGCGCGGCCCTCTGCCAGTTGAAGTCCCAGTGCTTGATGTCGAGAAGGCAATCGCTGTCGCCACCCTTTCGCACGATCTCGTGGTTGGCCACGGTGCCAAGGGTGTGCATGTGGTGGGACGCGGCGTGGATCAGAAAAGGGGAGTTCACCGGGACGATGTCGGTTAGAAAGTCCATCACCAGCGTCGGGTCGAGTTCCCAGGTGTGCACTGTGTCGGGGCTGCCCGCGGGGATCGGCATGTTGCCGCCGACCCAGTCGAGGTCGGCCCACAGCAACATGAATGCCTCGCGTTCGACAGACTCCGCCAGCATGAGCTCGACGCGCGTGCGATCGGCCCCGCCATCGCCCGCGGCGGTGTTGTAATGGATCTGCAAGACCACCTTCGCGCCGGGATCCATCGCCAGCCCGGTCCCTTCAGGATAGGGGGAGGCCACGCCGCCGGGGGCCCACGCACCGAGCCACAATCCCGCCCCTGGGTTGCTTTCCGCGCCTCCAGGGCCGCCAAAGCACGGATAGCCGGGCGTGGGATCGTCGGCATCGAGCTGCTCGTACGTCGCGACCCGATCCGGGGTGATGCGATAGGCGATCACATGATGCACGAGCGTGAGGTTGCTAGGGACCGCGTGGAAACCGGTGATATAGGTTGGGGTCTCGTGGGGCCAGTCGAGCAGGAAGCAGCGGTAATCGTCGCTCCCGGAGGGGACGTAGTCCTCGGGAGCGGACAGCACGAGATCGACCCGCGGCAGGCCGGTCGCGGGATCTCCGGCAGGTGGCGGCGCATCAGCAATGTCGCCGCGTGGTCCATCTTCGTGGACCCATGCGAGCACCGTGGCGATGTCCTCGCCGGGCAGCGAGGCGTCGTTGGTGTAGCTGTTGCAGCCGGGACTCGGCAGCCAAGGTGGCATCGTTCGAGCTTCCACGGCGGCGGCGATCGCCTGACGCCACGGCCACGCTGCCTCGTAGGTGTGCACTGAGAACGGCGCGATGTTGTCCGGACTGTGGCAGGCCGTGCAGTGCTTTCGAAAAATCGGCAATACGTCGCGATAGAATGTGACGGTGCCATCGTCTGGGCCGAGCGGCCCACCTGTGCTCGAAGCTAGCCCGGTGCTCGCGTCCGACGCAGGACTCGACGACGCTTCGGCGGAGATGGTGTCGCCGCCGTCGGAGCTGGGTGGCGCGCAGCCGGCGAGAGCCAGGGCGGCCAACGTCGCCGCGTGTCGTGCGGCGGGATTCTCGACGGGGCAGCGCATCGGCTCGTTTCCTGGCCAGGGCACGATAGCAGGGTTCATTGCGATGCACGCGTTCGCCGGTTCGCGATGGCGTCGCGAGTTGTGGGGGCGTTCGTTGTGCAGCCGTCGGCTGCACCCCCGACCACATTAGGTAAGGGACCTTTCGCGGATACCTTTGGGGTTGCGCGCGAAAAACCTCGGTCGCACGGGCGGCGATGCATTCGTGATGTGGAACCTGTCGCCCTACTTCGCGTCAACCGAGCCCAAGCTGCGACACCAGTCGGTTGGTCGCCTGCTCGATGTCGAGCGACGGCGTATCGATGACAATGGGTGGCTCGCGGTCGCGCGCTTTGCCCGGTGTTTGGGTTTGGTCGCTCTCGAAGCGTCAGGAAGCTTGCGGGTGATGCTGGGTGCGCAGGTGCACCCCCCGGTGAATGTCGCCGCGGCTGCATGTCGATCCGGGCCGGCTTACAAGAATCGCAACGTTGAGCGCGAGCGCTGCGAGAGATGGTGCTCGCCTGAGACATGGAGGCTGCGCCGCACGACAGCCGGGGTGGGCGCACCAGCGAAGCACGCTCGGCATCGCTCGCGACGCGGGCGGGGGTCAGCGCTCTCACTCAATCCACCGGGACAAGCTACCCCTGCCGAGGCCAACCATGCGTTACATCCTCATTCTCGCGTTCGTGTGGTTCTGGGCGAGTCCAGCGCTCGCCACCACCTACTACATCAGCCCTGCGGGCAGTGATGCCAACGACGGCCTTACTGCAGATACGTACGCCTCTTAGCGATCGCCTCCGACAGACCCATGGCTTGAGCGCGGCCGCCG
>CADEGN010000177.1 GCA_902826865.1 uncultured Myxococcales bacterium | reverse complement strand
GGGGGCGGCGGCAAAGAAGGCGAGGTAAACGCGGTGGAGATCCATGATCGTTTCGTCGAAATCGACGATCGCGATGAACCGTGAGCGCGCCCAGGCAGCGAGGACATAGTTCTGGTCCGTGCCGACCCCGAGGTACGCGCCGCCGCGATGGGAGATGACCTCATGGAGCAGGTGCAGCGAGCGTTCGTTGCCCACCCAGTAGTGGGAGTTGCGGATGAGCTGCAAGGGTCGAGGGTCAGAAGGGATCCCCGCCAACCGGTCGGCCACAGAGCCAGGCAGGGGCGTTATCGCGGGCGTCGGCGGGCGTAGTACCCGATGCAGCCGCGGTGTCGAAGCTGGCTCGGCCAACGACCCGAAGCCGAGGGCAACATCGACCTCGTCGAGGACGTCGGGTGTGTCCAGATCCGGAGCCGTCGCTGCCAGCCACGCGGGGTGCGGCACGGCTACCAGGGGAGCAACCGGCCGGCGCCCGGACTCGCCGAGCAAAGGGACGATAACGCGCCGCGCTGTAGGCCCTGGCGAAGTCCCGGGGCGCCTGCGGCCACCCTCGGTTGCACCGGACACTGCATGGAGTATGGCACGAACGACCCTCACCGCGCCACCACCGACTCGCGAAAGGCTCACAGACGCCCGCGCGTTTCTAAGTTGCCCCCACACCTCCGCAAAAGTGGCGAGCTCAGCGGCGGCCCACGATCCGACAGATCGCGGCAGCGATCGCTTCGACAACTTCGACCTCGGCCCCAATGGCTCCGGGCTCGAGCCGGAGGTGGAGTTGTGGAAGCTCGCGCGCGACCCCTTCGACGAGGGCCGGGATGTCGCGCTTGATGTGGCCGCCAGGTGACAAGAACGCCGCCAAAACATGGGCACGGGAGACTCCGCGTGCCACGAGATCACCGGCGAGGACGCGGAGCGAAGGCTCGAGGTGGTCGAGGTACGCAAGTTCTACGATGCGTCCGGGCATGCGCGTGCGGATCCGGTCGCGCGCCTGCTCAAGGGGAGCGCGCCAGTCGGGATCGGGGCTACCGTGGGCGATCAGCACGATCGCCTCGTCACTGGGACGCGCGAGTGGGTCGGCCATATGGGCGAGTTGCCGCGCGAGATCCCCCGGCAGCGCGCAACTCGGGGAGAAATGCCCGAGTTCGCGTCGAAGGGGGTAGTGGCGCCGCAGGGCGTCGAACCCCGGGGCCCGGGCGGGCGGCGGGCCACGTAGCACTTCGCGGAGCGCAACATCGTCGCGTTCGATCGGGTTGCAGGTGCGCAGCCACGCGGCACGGATCGCCAATGCACTGCGATCGAGGACCACCGGCATTGGTACCCGCTGCGCATGGTCGGCGGGTCCATCCCAGGCGGGCGAATGCCCGAGCCACCGCGCGAGGGCGGTGTGGAGCATGGCCGTCGCGCGACGCTTGCCCTCGAGGCTGTAGCCCGCGACGTGCGGAGACACGAGCCGCACACTAGACTCGTTGATCAGTCGCGGATCCACCTCGGGCTCGCCGGCGAACACGTCAAGCACCGCGCGTCCGCGTCCGGTCGCCAGCCAGTGACCGAGCGCGACTTCATCGACGACGCCGCCACGACTGGTGTTCACGACAACCGCGTGCGGATCCAAGACCGCCAGCGCTTCGGCGTCGACGAGGGCGGTCGTAGGATGTGGTCCGCTCGCGATCAGCGGAACGTGCGGGCTCACCACGCGCGCGCCCGCGAGCGCCACCTCGAGCGCGACGAAATGCTCCCGTGCGATCATCTCGAGCTCTGCGGCTGTCGGCCCGACGATCGGGCCTTTCGCACGCGCTGCCGCCAGCGGTGGATCGCACACACGTACCTCGCAGCCGAGTCCACGCAACAGCGCGGTCACTCGACGCCCGACGTTGCCAAACCCGAGCACGGCCACGGGACCCGCGAGCAGGTCTGGATCGCGTTCGAGCGCGAGCAAGTGGAGCGTGGTGGCGACCCATTGGGAGACTGCGAGGGCATTGCAGCCGGCCGCGCTTGCGAACGCGATCCCTTGGCTCGCGAGCCACTCGGCGTCAACGTGATCGAACCCGGCGGTGGCGGTGCCGACGAAGCGCACGCGGCTCCCTGCCAACAAGCTGGCATCGACGCGGGTAACCGTGCGTACGAGCAGAGCATCTGCGTCCCGCACCGCAGCGGCGTCGATCGATCGTCCGTTCAGGCCGCGGAGCTCGCCGAAGTCGCCGAAGGCCTCATCGGCAAACGCGATGGCATCGTCGAATACGACGATCACACCGCTCTCCGGGCGTCAGCAGCGAGCTCGACGACGAACAAGTACTCCACGTTTGCGAGGTGGCCGACTGTCCCCACCTTGCGGCCCTGCGGGTCGTAGATCCCGATCTTGGCGCCGACGTAGCGCTCGTACGGGAACTCGAGCACGTTGACGCGCCCCCGCTTGCCGAGCATTTCGAGCATCCGGTCGCGCGAAATGTAGCCCTCGTTGCTGAACGATAATAACACCCAACGAGCATCGATCGCATCGAGCACCTCGGCCAGCGCGGACTCGATCTCGCGCTTGCGATTGAACGAGCTGGGGCGCGTGCGTACATCGATTCGCTTGCACGCGACACCGTACACTTCGGGTCGATCCCAGCGCACGAGCGTCTCCCACACGTGATAGTTGCCGAGGTAGCTGTGCTGGTTGTACGGCGGGTCGAGGTACACGACGTCCGCGCGGTGGCGAGCGACGAACTCGCGGGCGTCGAGCTGGTGGGCGAAGCCAATGCCGGACGCGAGCGCCGGCAGACGCAGTTCGAGGTCGTTGTGCGCCCGCGGGGCCCAACTCTTCAGGTAGGCCATCTGCACGCCGGTGGTCGAATCGACGCGGTCTGCTGCTTCCATTAGCGACACCACCGCGATCGCATGGAGTTCGGGCGGAAGCGCGAGCGCGTCGATGCGCTCGCGGATCGCTTCGATCTTCGCGCCGTTCTTCGGATGAAAATAACGCGTGCGTTCGCAGTAGGTCTCGGTGAACCAACCGGGCGATGGCGGAGTAACCTGGAGCTCGCGCAACAACGCGGTGGCTGGATCGGTCCAACGATCGGCGTCCGCGGCGACGTGGCAACGCGCCAAGATGTGGGCGTAGGCGTTGTGGTCGTTGGCGTGTACGGTCAAGCCACGCGACTTGAACGCGTGGCCGACGCGGGCGGTGCCGCTGAAGGCGTCGAGCAGGGTACGCACGCCGGGCAGCGCCATCGCGGTCTCCACGAGCGGGCCGAGCAACGCGCGCTTGCTGCCGATGTACTTGATCATGCTGCGATCACAGAACCGCCCGCAGATCTACGGCGAGCACGTCGGGATGGGTGCGCAGCCGCTCGAGGAGCTCTGGGCCCGGCTGGCGCTGAAGGCTGATCATGGCGCAGGCGGTCTCGTTGCCGGCGAACACGACGTTTTGCATCTCTTGGACGTTGAGCTGTTCCTCGCGGAGCGACCCAAGCACGGCCGCCAGCACGCCGACGCGATCGCGGTGGCGGACCACGACGGTGTAACGGGCGGCGCGGTCGCGCTGGAGGTTCACGGCGTTGTCGCCGGCCGAACCCGTCCGCAAGTAGCCATCGACGATGCGGGTCACCTCCGCCCCGGTTGCTAGCTCCGCCTGCTCGGTCGAGGCGCCGATGTGCGGCGTCGCGTAGATTCCCGACAGCTCGCGCACGGGCGAGGCGAAGTCAGCGTCACTGCCGCTCGGCTCGTCCTCAAACACGTCGAGCGCCGCGCGAATTCGGCCGCTTCGTACCGCCTCGATCAGCGCGCCGTCGTCCACGACTCCGCCCCGCGCGGTGTGGATCAGCAGCGCCCCGTCCTTGAGCAGGGCCAACTGCCGCTCGCCGATGAGGTGGTGCGTCGCCTTCGAGTACGGAACGTGAACGCTGACGATGTCGCTGCCGCGGAGCAGCGCGTCTAGGTCAGCGGCGGCTTCGATCTCGTTCGCCGCGGCAGTCGCGGGATCGAGGTCGGGGGCGAAGGCCGCGACGATGAGGCCGAACCCGCGGGCGCGTGCTGCCACCTCGCGGCCGATGTGTCCGAATCCGACGATCCCCATCCTCTTGCCGTGCAGCCCCTGCGCGCTACCATAGCGCTTCTTGTTCCAGCGCCCGCGCTGCATGTCGGCCACGGCTTCGGGGATCCGCCGATCGAGTGCGAGCAAGAGCCCCATGGTCAGCTCGGCCACGGCGATCGCGTTTTTCCCGGGGCAGTTGGTGACGAACACGCCATGGCGATTGGCGGCGGCGATGTCGATGGTGTTGACCCCTGCGCCCGCACGCACCACCAGGCCCAGGCGCGGGGCGGTCGCAAACGCCTCAGCGCTGACCGTGGTGGAGCGGACGACGAGGATTTCGGCGCCTGACTCCGCCAGGGCCCCGGGGAGCTCGTCGGCCGACAGACTCGGCCGCGCGTCCACTGTCACGCCGAGCGCCGTCAGATCGCGCACAGTCTGTTCGGGGAGCTTGTCGGCGATGAGGACGCGCATGCCGAACGAATACCACGTGACCCGCCCGCAGGTGCCACGGAGCCTCGGCCCTGGTCGGCGAGACGCCGACGCGGTACACGAAAAACCGACGATGACGGTCGCGGTTTCGGATCGCCCCTCGCGCTGCGCCCATGCGTTGGGCCGTTTCTTGGGTCTGTGCCTGCCGGTCGGGGTTGGCTCGGTGCTGACCGTGCTCGGTTGCGATCGCGTGGCGAGCCCGACCCCGCGGATCGATGAAACGGCTGCGGACGTCCCGAAGGCGGCGTCAACTGCAGATGCCGGGTCTGAGCCGCACTCGCGTTCGTCGCGTGCCGAGCCTAGCGCGCCGCCGGCGGCGGCGGATGCCGGGCAGTGTCCGAGCACCACCGACGATGCCGTCGGGATCCTCGTGACGCCGGCACGCCCAGCTGCTGGAGAGCCCGTCACCATCGTCGTCGCCACCTTGGCGGACGAGCGTTCGCTTGCCGTTCGGATCGACGGCGATGGACCGCCGACGGTGCGAGTGAGCGCGCAAGGCGGTGTTCCGGCCACGACCCTCGCGACGATCGACGCACCGCGGGCCGGCGCTTGGACGATCGTCGTCGGTCGGGACGGCAAGGGCAGTGCGTGTGCGAAGCTCGAGGTCGCGGCCCGCAAGCCTGCGGCACGGCCACGGCCGGCGGCCGGCGATCGTATCTGGCCCATCTCACGGCGTTGGAACGCGGGTGAGGAGGCGTTGTATTCGAGTTGGGTGCGTGCGCTGTTCCACGCGCCGCGCGGGGAGGAGCTCGCGCGCAAAGCTCTCCACGAGGTCACGTCCGATCGCGCGCGTAACCTCTTGTACGATCATCTCGGTTGGAACGAAGACGCCGCCGACACCAAGGTTGGGTTGCACCTGCGGCCCGACTGTGCCGATGCTCCCTACTTCTTGCGCGCGTACTTCGCATGGAAGCGCGGACTGCCGTTCGGGTTCCGCGGTTGCAGTCGCGGCGCGCCAGGCAAGGCGCCGCGCTGCGGCAAGCTGCGCAGTGTCCTGGCGGCCCCCGACGGTGTCGACCCCAGCAAGCCCGCGGAACTTGGGGTGGTGCAGAAGTACTTCCGCCGAACGCTCGCGTGGGGCGTCCATACCGGCAACGGACGCACCGCGTTTGGCGACGACGCCACCGACTTCTATCCCGTCGGCCTCGATCGTCGCGGCCTACGACCGGGGACGATCTATGCGGATCCCTACGGGCACGTGTTCGTGCTCGTTGAGCTAATGGATCCCAGCGGTGACGATCCGGGGGTGCTCTATGCCATCGACGGACAGCCCGATGGCAGCATCACGCGGAAGCGGTTTTGGGAGGGGAACTTCCTGTGGAATCCCGATCCGGGGCTCGGCGGGAGCGGGTTCAAGGCCTTTCGCCCGCTCGATGTCGTTCACCGCGACGGCCAAGACATCATCGTCGCCGCCAGTGACGCAGATATCGCCAAGCGGCCCGGCTACGGCGATGTCTCCAGCGAGCAGCGCGATCTCGATGCCGCGCGTTTCTACGACAAGATGGATGGGCTGGTGACCCCGGGTCAACGCGACGGCCTCCGCGCGCAGGCAGAGGCGATCGCGGCCCTCCTCGAGGCGGCCAAGGTTCGCGTCACGTCAGTCGACAACGGCGAAGGTCATTTCCGCGGTGGCGGTGGGACGATCACCATGCCTGCCGGTTGGTCGATCTTCGAAACCACCGGTGCGTGGGAGAACTTTGCCACCCCCGCGCGGGACCTACGGTTGCTCATCGCCATCGATGTGGTGGTGGGCTTCGATGCCAAGGTCTCGCGCAATCCCACGGCCTACCTGCGCGAGGGCGCGTCGATGGATGAGCTCATTGCGGCGTTGCGGGTCGATCGTGAGCGCCGGCTTGCCGATCCAGATCTGGCGTTCGTGTACACGCGATCGGATGGAAGCAAGCAGCGGCTCACCTTGGCCGATTTGATCGCGCGCGTTCCGGCGTTCGAGGTCGGCTATAACCCCAACGACTGTCCGGAAGTTCGCTGGGGCGCGGCAGTTGGATCACCTGAGGCGAGTACCTGTCGGCGCCGCATGCCACCCGATCAGGCGCGCAAGATGAAGGCGTATCGGGTGTGGTTTCGCGAGCGCCGCCGACCCGCGCGCGGCGATGCGGGGCCGCCGGTCGAGTGAACGCACGGTCGTGGCATGCGGCTTGACCTCAAGTGGGCGCGCGCCGCAAACTGCGGGGCCCCGGACTCGCATGGCTGAGCAGAGAACCTTCGAGCGCTTGCGTGCGCGCCTGCCGATCCAAGTCACGATCGCGGGGGAGGTGCGCGTCGGGGCGACGTTGAACGTAAGCCTCGGCGGAGCGCTCGTGCGTCTCGATCGGGGTGACCCACCCGCCGTCGGGGCGCGCGTGCGCGCGTCGCTTTCGTTGCCAACGTTGGCCTCGCCGATCGAGGTCGACGCCGAGATCCGCTGGGCTCAAGACGATGGCCGATTCGGACTGCAGTTCGTCAGCGGATTGCGGGCGCGCGAGACGTGGGCGCTCGGGCAGTGGCTCGAACGGCTCCGTGCCGAGCAAGGCGGGTCGTGAGCGGCGCTGTCGCCGTCACGCTCGTGCTCACGCTCCTCGCGGAGCCTCGGCCTGCTGCGCGTCCCTACGCTGGAACAACCGAGACGGCGTGGCCGCTCCCTGACGCCACGCGCTCGGACACTGGCAGCGCCGAACCAGTCGCGGACGACGCAGACGCCAGCGCCGAGCCTGACCTCAATGTTCGGGGCCCCGCCGCCACGGTCCCACCCCCTCGCGCTCCGAGTACCCGGACCATCGCCGTCGCGGTCGGACTCGCGCCCGAGGCCCCCGGATCCAAACATGAGCGCGCGCTACTCGACACGCTCGAGGCCAGCGCGGTTACGTCACCTGATCCGACGACGACGGTCCGTCGGCTGCGGCCCGGCGTCGGGGACGCGAGATCGATCTGTCGGGATCGCCGAGACGACCTGGTGATCCTGGTGGGTTACACCCCGGCGCGTGAGGAAGCTGTGCTACTTCCGTACGATTGCCGTCTGGATGCCGCTCTCGCCCTGCGGAGCGCTGCCGCGGCCGACGAACCTGGTCTCGTCGGGGCGCTTTGGGCCGAGCGCGAAGCGCTCGTTCGTCAGGGCATGAAGGAACGGCGCGCCTTTGGCCGGCTCTCCGGCAAGGTGCGCGCCGGGATCATCGCCGGCGTGGTGGTGGTGGTGATCGGCACCGCTGTGGGGCTACTCGTGGCCAACGCCTTGCGCGACCATCGGGTCGTGCTCAAAGTCAGCCCATGACGCTCGGCGGCGTGACGCATGCGCTTGGGGGTTTGGCGCGTGCGGCGGCCGCGGGCCTGGCCGAATGTGCGGGTCGATGGTTCGGCCCCGTGGCGCTCGCCCTGGTGTTGGTCTGGACGAGCACGGGCGCGGCACGGGCCAGCACGGGGCGGACGGACGGATTCGCGGTCGAGCGCGCGAGCTCTCAGATGACCATCGGTCGGGTGAAGTTGCGCTACGAACCTGCGCTCGAGGACGACGCGGTCGAGTTGGCACGGCAGATCCCCGCGTGGTGGTCGGCGATCGAGCGGCCGCTTGCCCGCGATGTTGACGATGCCGTCACAATTCACCTTGTCGATCACGCCGGCCGTGTAGCGGAGGCCACGGGCATGCCGCGTTGGGTCGCAGGTGTCGCCCGGCCCGAGGCCGGCGAGATCGTCATCGCTCGCCACGGTCCCGATGGTGCCCGCACCGATTTAGAGCAGCTGCTCAAGCACGAGATGGCGCACGTGATCCTCCATCGTGCCAGCGGTGGCGCCGAGTTGCCGCGGTGGTTCCACGAAGGCGTCGCCGAGAGCGTGACCGGCGGGATCTCGCTGTCGCGGTCGCAGACGCTTGCGCAAGCTGTGTTCGGGCCTGGCGTGCCGGACCTTGATCGTCTCGAGGCTCAGTTCCGCGGCCGGGACGGTCCCGACGCGGCCCTCGCCTACGCCGCCGCGCGTGATCTTGTCGAGTTTCTCCGCGCCCACGAGGCGCGTACCACCGACGCCCACGGCGCGGCGCTGCGCCAGGCGATGTTCGAGCTCCGCGCCGGTCGCGACTTTGACGACGCGATGGGGCGGGCGTTTGGCGCGCCCCTGCCGGAGTTGGTGAAGACCTGGCGCGACGGGTTGCCGACACGCTTCGTATGGTTCGCGCTCATCGCTGGTGGGGGGTTGCCGATGGCGCTCGCACTGCCGCTGGTGCTGGCCGCCTGGGTTCGGCGTCGCCGCATCATTGGGGCCGCATGGGCGCGGCTGGCGGCCGAGGACGAGCTCGACCGGGCCGGCGTGGCGACGCTCGGCGTGGTCTGATCATGCAGCGCATCGGTTCGGGCACCCTCAAGGGACGGCGACTCATGCCGCTGCCGCGGGGGATTGCGGGACTCCGCCCGACGGCATCGCGTGTGCGCGAGGCGATCTTCGATCGCCTTGCTGGGGAGATCGCCGAAGCCGCGGTGCTCGACTTGTTCGCGGGTTCGGGGGGGCTCAGCATCGAGGCGCTGAGCCGCGGCGCCGCCTCGGCGACGATGCTCGACGCGTCCGCCGCCGTCATCGCCCACCTGCGCGCTCAGCTTCGGGCCCTCGATCTCGGCGATCGAACGCAGTTGCATTGCGTCGACGCACTGCGCTGGCTCGCGCGCCCCGCCAACGCGAAGTATGACCTCGTGCTGGTCGATCCACCGTTTGCGTCCCCCCACGTGTTCGGCCCGGCGATCGCGGCGTTGGTCGCGAATGCCTGGCTCGCGCCCGATGCTCTCGTCGTATGTGAGCGCGAGAAGGTACGGGGGCGCGCGGCCGCCGTCGACTACGATGCGGGGGTCGGCCTCGAGGCAGTTCGTGACTACGGCCAGATCACCGTCGAGTACTTGCGACGGATCTGAAGCGACCGCTGGTGCCCGATTTGCTGGTACCATTGCGCGGGTGACTGGCGAGCGACTGTCCCAGCGCGCGCTTCTCGTGCAACCTTCGGCGACGTTCGCCATGGCGGCACGGGCCGCCCAGCTCACCGCGGCGGGCAATCGCGTGTTCGATTTCTCGGCGGGCGAGCCGGACTTCCGCCCCCCGACCGCGGTGCGAGAGGCGGCCGCGGCGTTCGTTCGGGACAAGCCGGTCCGCTATACCCCGGTCGCGGGTATGCCGGCGCTGCGCGAAGCGGTGGCTGCGGAGCTCTCCACTGTCCACGGTGTGACGTTTGGCCCGGCGTCGATCCTCGTCTCCTGCGGGGCCAAGCACAGCATCGCGAACCTGCTGCAGGCCACCGTGGATCCGGGCGACGAGGTGATCATCCCGGTGCCGGCGTGGGTCAGCTACCCGGAGATGGCCCGCCTTGCCGGCGGCACGCCGGTGCTCGTGCCCACGCGGCTCGAGGACGGCTGGCGGATGCAGCCGGCCGCGTTGGCGGCGGCTATCACGTCTCGGACGCGCTGGTTGGTGCTCAACAGTCCGTGCAACCCTACGGGCGCGGGCTACGATCGCGAGCAACTGCGCCAACTCGCGTCCGTAATGGCGGACCGCGCCCCGACGGCGTCGATCCTAGCGGACGATATCTACCGCCGTCTGACCTATCCGCCGTTCACCTCGGTCAGCTTGTTCGACGCCTGCCGCGGGATCACCGATCGCATCGCCGTGGTGGACGGGGTGTCGAAGACCTACGCGATGACGGGCTTCCGCATCGGTTACCTGGCTGCACCGGTGCCGGTCGTCGCCGCGGCCACGCGGATCCAGGAACAGACGACCTCGGGGGCGGCCACACCGTCGCAGGTCGCCGCGCTCGCCGCCCTGTCCGACCCGGGCGTCGCAGCCGAAGTGGCGGCGATGCGCGAAGCGTTTGTTCGCCGGCGCGAGCTCATGCTTGCCGGCCTACGTGGAATTGAGGGCCTCCGCCTCGCGCCTCCCGACGGCGCGTTCTACATGTGGGTGGACGTCTCGGCCTACCTCGGCCGGCCCAGCGCCCAGGACGACGTCGCGCTGGCGACGTGGTTGCTTGAGCGTCACCACGTCGCGATCGTGCCGGGGTCGGCGTTCGCGGGAGACGGCCACATCCGCCTCAGTTACGCCACGGACGACGCGACCATTACCAACGGGTGCGCGCGGCTGGCCGACGCATTTGCCGAGTTGGCCCGCTAGGACACCGTTGCGTGCGCGCCGGGTCGGAGGTAGATCTCCGCAGCGGTGATCATCGAGTTCGAGAACGGGCGCGCGTCAACGATCGATCAGATCCGCGATCTTGCCGCGCGTTTCGGGTTGGCCATCGAGGTGATCCTCCGCGCCGGCGTGTACAGCACGATCCACGTGATCGGCGACACGCGCGAGTTCGCCACTCGTGAGGGCTACCTGCGCGATCTTCCCGGGGTGCGAACAACGTGGCGGGTGACGAGCGACTTCAAGAACATCGCACGCGTCGTCAGTGGCGCCGATGGCAAGGCGCTGCGACGGGATCGGCGGCCCGTCGTCGTCAAGGGCCTCGACGGCGCCGCGCGCAGCTTCGGGGCCGGCAAACACATATTCATTGTCGGTCCGGACTCGCCGCAGACTCTCCCGCAGACCCTGGCGATCGCCAACGTCGCGCGGAAGATCGGGGAAGAGTTCGGGATCCTCGATCGCATCATGCTCCGTGGCGGTGCGTTCAAGCCCCGCACTCGGCCGACGGACTGGCGTGGTCTGGGCATGAAGGGCATCGCCATGCTGGATCGCGCCCGTGAAGAAACGGGGCTCCCGTACGTAACGGAGGTGATGGACCTCAACCTCGTGCCCGAAATCGGTGAGCACGCCGATATGCTGCAGATCGGAACCCGCAACGCCCAGAACTTCGATTTGCTCGAGGCCGTCGGTCGGTTCGGCAAGCCGGTCGTGCTCAAGCGTGGGTTCGGCAACGAGGTGAGTGAGTGGTTTCACGCCGCCGAGTACATCGCCAATCAAGGTGATCTGGACATTGTGCTGTGCGAGCGCGGGGTCAAGACACTGTTCACCAAGGGTGGGTACTGCCGGAATCAGCCCGATCTCAACGCCATTAGCTATGCGCGCCGCCAAACCATCTTGCCGGTCATCTTCGACCCGAGTCACGTCACCGGTGATCACCGGCTCGTACCCGAGAATGTTCTCGCAGCGTGCAGCCATCTGGCGGACGGCACCATCACGGAAACCCTGCACGACGAGTCATTTCGTCAGGATCAGCTCTGCGACGCTGGTCAGGCGGTCGTGATGGATCGCTACCGCGACATCGTGGAAGCTGTGTTGGTGTTCGAGGAGCACGTGGCCCCGCGCCTCCAGGCGATCACCGAGGCGCTCGACCAGCGCTGAACCGTCATGAAGATTCATTGCCCAACTTGCCAGCGCGCGGAGGACGTCCCCGACGACTTCCGGTGGCGTCCGTTTTGTTCCCGCCGATGCAAAATGATTGACCTCGGAAACTGGCTCGACCAGGTCTACCGCATCCCGGTCGAAGGCATCAGCAGCAGCGACGACGACGACGAGGCGCGCGCACGCCAGTAGGGTGTCCGGCGAGACAAGCAACAACGTCATCATCGGGGCCGCCGGGCGTGTGGTCGCGCGGCGGGGTTCACCACCGACTGCCGGGCGTCTACCTGCGCCGGTTCTTCTTCCGAGCGTCCTTCTGCTTCTTGCGATCCGCCTTGGCCCGCGCGCGATCGGGGCGCAACCCGCCGGGCAGCGCGGGGCGCATCCCCGGCGCGCCAGCGGCTAGGCCTGGCATGCCCGGGAGTCCCCCGCCCATCATGCTCTGCATGAGCTCGGGGTTCTGCGCCAGCTTCCGCATCGCACCGAACTGTCGCAGCTGTTTGATGCCGGGGAGATTTCCGAGCAATCCACCTCCGCCCATCATGTTGCCGAGCATTCCGAACACATCCCGCATGGCGAGAAAGCGGCCCACCAAACCTCGCACGTCGTCTTCGGTGCGTCCGCTGCCGCGCGCGACCCGGGAAACGCGCGAGCCGACGAACTGCTCCGCTCCCATTTCCGCGTACTTCATCGGGTCCTTGGGCTTGTTGGGGCGCGGCTTGCGGGAAAGGCGGGCGTGGGCCGGACCGGCCGCGTCGTCACCGAGCAAGAACACATCGGGTTGGCTGCGCTCGGCCGACGTCATCGACTGGATCATCGCCTCGATCTTCACGAGCTCGCGATCATCCATGGCCTGGTCGAGGGCCTCTTGCGGGAGTTGCCCGCCAAATAGGCTGCCGAGCGGCATCCTCTCCATCAGATCCTTCATGCTGCCCATCTTCTGGATCGAGCGGATCTGGTTGAGAAAGTCTTCCATGGTGAAGCCGCCGCCGAGCATCTTGGCGGCGTCTTGGGCCGCGGTCTGCTCGTCGACGACCTCCGAGAAGTCCTGCATGAGGCCGACGATGTCGCCCATCCCGAGGATTCGCCCCGCAAGGCCCTCGGGTCGGAACTCCTCGAGGCGCTCGAGCGTTTCGCCCATGCCGAGAAACTTGATCGGCTTACCTGTCACCGCGCGGATCGACAGGGCGGCGCCGCCGCGGGCGTCACCGTCGAGCTTGGTGAGGATCACACCGTTGATATCGATGCGCTCATCGAACGTCTTGGCGGTGTTGACGGCGTCTTTGCCGATCATCGCGTCGATGACGAGCAAGATGTTGGCCGGGTGAACGCGATCCTTGATCCGCTCGAGCTCGGTCATCAAGGCTTCGTCGATGGCCAGTCGTCCCGCCGTGTCGTAGATGACGTAGTCAAAGGCGCCGAGCCCCGCTTCGTCGTTGGCCGCCGCGGCGATATCGACGGGGTCGCCACCCTCGCGGGCAAACACTGGGACGCCGAGCTGCTCGCCCAGGACCTGTAGCTGACGTACCGCGGCTGGTCGGTAGACGTCGCAGGCGACGAGCATCACCTTCTTGCCGTCTTTCTGAAGCTTGCGCGCTAGCTTGCCAGTGGTCGTGGTCTTGCCCGAGCCCTGCAGGCCGACCATCATGATCCCGGTGGTGCCTTTGCTGGCCTCGGCCAACGAAGTGTCGACCGGGCCCATGAGCGCCGCCAACTCCTCGTGGCAGATCTGCACGAAATGGTCCTCGGCGCGCACGCGCACCTTTTTGTCGCCGGCCTTGGCGACGAGCTGCACGCTTGCGCCGGGCGACTTTTCCTTGACCGCGGCGAGGAACTGCTTGACGACGCGGAACTCCACGTCCGCCTCGAGCAGGCTCATGCGAACGTCCTTGAGGGCCGCCTCGACCACGTCCTCGGTCAACTCACCCTTGCCGGTGAGACGCTCGCGTGCCGCGCGAAAACCCTTGGAGATCGTCTCAAACATGCGCGCTTGACTCCGCGCGGATCCATAGCAGGACCGGGCGGGGTCCGCACGCGCCGCTGATCACGGGCGTATCGGCGCGCTGGATCGCCCCGCCGCCCGGCGTCGCGGCGTCAGGCCGGCTCAGTGAGTTGGGCGCGCCCGCGGGTCGACCACCAATCGGTCCAGGCCGTGATCGCGAGCTGCTGGGCCTTCTTGTCGCCCATCGGGGAAAACGGCACCCGGTGCCCGGTGATCCGTGTGAGCTCATCGGCCGCCCAGCGCCGGACCGGCAGATCGCGGTGTCGCAGGCTCTCGATGATCCACTCGATGCGGTGGCGGTCGCGATTCTCGTTGTGCCAGGCCTTCCACCGGTGCGGCTTGAGCCCGAGCTGCTGGCCGGTGATCGAGCACAACGACTCGAGGGCCGCCTCTTGCACGAATCGATCCCGGCTGCTTAGCAAGTCGGCGAGTTTCGCGACTGCCTCGATGTCGCGCAGTGTGCCGACCGCCCGTGCCGCATAGAGCTGGCGGGTGCGGTTGGTGCTGTCGAGCTGCGCGCGTACCACCCGTGTGGCGTCGGCGAACGTGGGCGCGCGGCTGTAGGTCTCGAGTACGCGCATGGCGATCACTCGGACGTCGCCGTTGGTGTCAAAGGCGAGCTCAGAGAGAGGACGGAGCGCCCGGTTGTCGCGCAACTCTTGAAACACGAACGCAGCGTAGAAGCGCACGTCGGGGCTCGGATGATCGAAGAGGTCGATCAGGTGGGGGACGAGCTCGGCTCCGATGCGAATCGCCGCGCGGACCAGGGGGCCGTGGGCCGAAGGGGGCGGCAGCGCCCGCAGGTCGCGGCGGAGGATCTCGAGCGGACCGGGAAACTGGGCCGCGAGGCGAAGCAGCGCCGGCTCGCCCATCGCACGCAGCTCGCCGACATTGGTGACCCCGGTCGCGATGCCCCGCAACACAGTGTCGATGCGTCGCTGCTGCGACTCGCTCGCCAGCTGTTTGCCGGGGTGATCCCAATCATCGTCGTCGAGTTCGACCCGACCGCGCATCGTTGGCTGATCGATAGGCGATGCCAGTGGGATGATCCCGGAGTTGTCGCGGTCGTCGATGGGTGGCGGCACGAACCGAGGACCGCCGTCCACCCGGGACACGGGCGGGGGCAGGCCCATCAGAGTTTCATCGATGCGGTCGCTGTCGACGGCCGGGGCGGTGCCCATCGGTGGTGGCGGCGGCAACGGCGGTGGCGGCGGCATCGCGTGGATGGTGAGCAGCGCGCGACCTCGGGCGTCGCGATCGTCGTCATCGGCATCTGCTAACCCCGGGTAGTTCTCGGTGGGACGGGCGCTGGAAGAGGTGGCGGAGCCCTCAGGCGGCGGAAGCCCATGGATCGCCGCGGTGACGCGGCGGTCGTCGATCGGCTGTACTGGCGCGCCGGCCAGCGGCGGGGAGCCATCTACGATCGTGCGCGATCGAAGGCGCGGGGGCGCGGCTAGCATTTCTTCCCCGACGACGGGTGGGGACGGTGGTTGCCACGAGGCCGAGTTGTTCGACGTGCCGTACACCGGTGGTGGTCCGAGTGGCGACGGACGCATGCCGGTGGTGTCGCCGATCGGAGGAAGGGTCTCGCCGTGGCGCAACTTGATCACTGTCTCGAGGGCACGGCTTGCCGCGCCCGCGAGCTGCGCGACTCGTTCGAGATCCACCGGCGTGATCTCGCGGCCGCCGTGGTCGACGTACAACACCAACGCGGGCCGTCCGCCCACGTCGATCCGACGCATGTGGAACGGCACGGGTGGCCCCAACTCAAGCAACCGGCGCAGCGGTTCGTCGGCTGCCGAAGCGGTGATACTGCCGGTTCGGATCACGTGGGCAATGCTGCCGCCGGTTGTCCCCACGACTTTGCCGCCGAGATCGGGAAGGGAGCTGCGCGGGGTCGACAGCCCAACGAGCTCTCCGCTGCGCACACGCAGGATCCCGGTGCGCGGTGATAGCATCGCAAGCGCCAGGGCCAGGGAATCGACCACCGCATCGCGGGTTGTGGAAGCCTCGAGCTGGGCGCGCAGGGCAGCCAACCGGGTCGCGAACTGGGAGGGGTCGTTCGGCGTCTCGGAGTCGGTGGGGATCGCGGTGCCGCGGGCGGTGAAGCGCACCGGCGGTGCCCCGTGCATGACGGCATCGACGGGCGTGAGCACGATCGCGCGCGCCTCATCCGCGGGAGCTTGCGACGGTGTCGCGGTGGGGGAGAAACGACCGGGGTCGTCGGACAGCGGAGGGGCTGTCTTGGTGACGCGCTGACCATTGGTTGGTGGGGTCGGTGGGGTCGGTGGGGTCGGTGGGGTCGGTGGGGTCGGTGGGGTCG
>CADEGN010000176.1 GCA_902826865.1 uncultured Myxococcales bacterium | reverse complement strand
ATCAAGCAGCGAGCGTTCCTCGACGGTGCAGCCTGGGACGGAACGAAGAAGGTGAAGTCGTTGCTTGGCGGCGGCGTCGTCGCCTGCGTCGCGAAAAAATGAGCGACGAAGATCAACCGATCGGGATCGACGGCCTCACTGCCCTGTTGGGAATGCTGCAGGGAGAGGTTGAGGGCGCGGTCGCGGTCGCGCGGCTCACACTGGAGGACGGCCGGGTCCTCGACGTATTCCGCGCCGACTGCGTACGACAACGGCCGGCTGCGTGGCGGCTTCGCGGATTCGTCGGCGATATCCGTCCGGGTGAGTTTGTCGCCGTACTGCTCGCGACTGTCGATGGCCGTGCGATGGTGACGGGCACCGCGGCCGACGCCGCGGTTGAGTCCGCAGGGCAACTCGTCGTTGGGGCGGCGCTTGCGACTCGCCGGCTTGACGATCTTGCGCAGCTGATCGCCCGGCGGGTGCGCGCCCGTTTCAGGAGCCCCTGAAGACGTTCAGGGGACTAGATGGGTTCGCACGTCTGAATCATCAGGTTGCACATCTCGCCTTTCGGACAATCGGACGGATCGTCGCACGGAGTGTGCCCCGCGACCGAGAGACCCCGCGTCACGTGGGAGCGCACCACGAGCTCGACGCAGCCAGGCTCGATCGTGACGGAGTCTGCGGTTTGTATGTAGTACTCCGAGCGTGGGAAGCCGGAGATACCGAACTCGAGAAAGTCGGCGATGAGCCCGGACGAGAGCTCGAGGCTGCCGGTGTCCTCAGCATCGCAAATCAGCGACACCGGCGTGATGCCGTGCTGATCGACGTTAAGCTCGAGGTGCAGTCGAGCGTTTGTCGCCCCCGACGGGTTCCATTGAATCGTCACTGACTCCTCGGTGCTGAGGACCAAAGTGTCGCCGATCGGGTCCACCATGGTTACGCCGTTGCCGTGGAGTTCGAAGGCCTCGTAGTCCCCGCCGGTCGTTTGCAAGACCAGCGGAGCCCCCGGATCCCATGCGGGGTGGCTGAGCATGGTGTCGAAGTACGAAAACGTCGGGGCTTTCGGCTCGACCATCACCTCGTCGAACAAGCCCGTGACCGACACGGTGCCGACATTGTGATTCGTCGGATAGGGGATGCACTCGCCGTCGAAGTCGCACGTCTCGCCGGGGGAACACAGCGGATCACAGAACGGGTTGTTGCGCCGAAGAAGCTTGCAGTCGCCCTCAACTCCGACCTCCTCGAGCACGGTCACTGGAACGACACCATCGGCCACGGAGCCGGAGAACGCGGTGTAGTTGGATTCCATGTCGAACAAGAATCCGCCGACGCGATCGGCCAGCGGACACTCGCCAGCGAGCATCGGCTGCGGACCACCTGTCGTCTCGGTCCCCTGCGTCGTATCGGCGCCGTCGCTCGATTCACTCTGGCTCGCGCCACTCGATGTCGACATGGTGCCGCCGTCGCTCGTCGTGCTGCCGTCGCTGGGCCCAGCCGTGGTCCCGGCGGAGCTATCGGAACTGGAAGTTGTGTCGTCCGACCCGCCCGCGGACGGGCAGGCGCCCAGCGCCAACGGCAAGAGGATCCAGAAGCAAGGGGTCTTGTGGTTCGTCATGGGTAACCTCTCGGCTTGTCGGGCACGCCCACCGGGACTTCGAAGACGCGTGACCCGTTGATCTCAATCACATAGAGCGAGTAGCGGTCCCAGCCCCCGGTCCCGGTGCCAAACTGCATGTTCGGGATCCAGCCGGCACCGACATCTCCGAGGTAGGCGATCGGCTCGAGCGCGCTAGCATCAGGCGGGATCCGCCAGACGGTGCCCGCCACGTACTCGCAGACGTAGACGTTGCCGCAAGCGTCCACAGCCATGCCGTCGAGCGCACCGTTGCCGATGCCCTCGTAGAACAGATCTACGCTGGTTGGGTTCATGTCGTCGTCGAGCTGGATGGCCGTGATGGTTCCGCCACCAAAGCTCCCGACGTATAGAGTGTGATAGTCCGGGCTAAACGAGATGCCGTTGGGCTCGTCGAGGTCTTCGGCGAGGACGCTGAACTCGCCGGTCAGAGCGTTGACCCGACGGACCTGATACGCGCTTTCCTCAGCGATATAGACGTAGCCGTTGAGGTCCACGTCCATACCGTTGGGGTACGCAAGACCGGAGAGCACAGCTTCCGGCGCGCCGCGACCGACCACCCGAAACAACGTCCCCTGGCCGACGTTGTTGTAGACGAGGACGCCGTCCGATGTGTAGCGGAACCCGGCGATGAAGTCGCTAATCCCGGGGATCCACAGCGCGGAGGGACCGTTCAATGGGGTGCGGAAGATCGCACCAGCGCCGACGCCGACTGCATTCCCGTCGGGGTCCAAGGCGAAGTCTTCGGTCGCTGCGATCGGGCCATGAATGACGTACTCCAGCGGTCCCGCCGGGAGCGCGTCGCAGTCGATCTGTTCACCACCGGAGCTGCTTCCACCCGTGGTTTCGGCAACGCCAGTTGTGCCTACGCCCATGTCGGGGACCGGCGCGCCGGTCCCCGAGCTGTCGACGCCGGTTGAGGCGGTGCCGGTGGTGCTTGCGCTGGTGCTTCCACCGTCCATGCCGGTCGAGGGGCCGGTCGCGGTGCCCGTCAAAGGGCCGCCGGTGGTCGTCGAATCGGCCGGTCCGACACCCGTGGAGGTCGATCCCGTTCCGCTGTCGCTTTGGGTCGGATCCCCATTGCACGCAAGCAATCCCAAGGTGAAGCACCCACCTAACGTGTTTGCTCGAGCGGTGACGCTCCGTCGTCGGCGTGCCAAGCTACCCATCGCGTTACCTCACGTTCGATGCAAAGGTCAGAGCTGGTCGGCGATCATTGCGTCGCCGCGGATTCACGCCGGCATCTTCGCATGCGCGCGAGCGCGGCGCGAGCATGCGCAACCGAAAGAACTGAGCGGCGGCCGCGGAGGGCCAGGGCTAAGGTCCGGCGCAGTTCCCGCGCGGATGCGGATGGTCTGCTCGCGGCGAATGAACCGCCGAGGTTCGCGCCGCACCCTAAAAAGGCGAGCGACCGGGCCGAGCCGTGGGCGCCCGATGCCTCCGTCGTTCTAGTTCGGATTGCGCGTCACCGGTCGATCATCGCGGGGCACGTGGCTTCTCACGTACTCGAGCATGGCGGTGGCTTCTTCGGCGCGTTGTTCGTCGTCGGAGCGCGAGTACAGGTGGTGCAGGTTGCGCAGCATCCGCGCCAGGATCTCGCGCCCCGACGCCACGCGGACGTGCGCGCGGACATCGGCCCCGGTGACGCGCCCACGGACGTAGGCGCCGAGAAGCTCGAGCAGCGACGTCGCATCGAGCTGGCGTCCGCGATTGTAGAGATCGAAGACCGCGGGGTCGCGGCTGTCGAGGTCCACGCCCACGAGAAAGTGACCCGGGAACGGCACGCCGTGTAGGGGTATGCCGACGCGCTCGGCCAGGCGCATGGCCACGAGCGAGAGGCCGAGCGGCATGCCACGTCGGCGCTCGAGCACGCGATCGACGAACACGTTCTCGACCGTGTCATGATGGGGATCGTCGCCGTCGAAGCCAGCGTCGCGCAGGGTGGCGACCAACTCGCGCGTCATCACCCGCGGGCCTTCGGTGGCGAGTGGCGAGATGCGGATCTGGACGCGGCGCTCGAGGTCGAGAAGCGCTTGGTCAGCGCCGGCCCACGTCTCTCCGCGTTGGAGGACGGCACCGATCGCCCGCGCTGCGGGCCAAAGGGGCAGTGTTGCGTCCGGTAGGGCCAACAGGGCGCGGAATTCCGCGCGTGCGAGGGCGAGGCGATCGATCACCGGTGTCACGAACCCCAGCGGGCGACCACATCCGCGACCGTGTTGCGGAACCCCGATTCGTGGTAGCGGGAGAATTCCCGCCACGTGCACAGGGTCCGCGTGTCGCTGACGCGATCGATAAAGAGCTTACCATCAAGGTGGTCGACTTCGTGCTGAAAAGTGCCGGCGGTGATACCCCGGACGACGCGGTCCATCGGTTCTCCGTGGCGATCCCATGCCTGCACACGGAGTTCGGCGAAGCGCGAGACCACGCCACGAAGATCGGGCACCGACAGGCAACCCTCGTAGTTGTCGAATCGTTCCTCCGAGAGGGGTGTGAGCACGGGGTTGACCAACACGGTAAGCGGGATGTTCGGTTTGTATGGGTAGCGAGGGTTGTCCTTGACCTCGATGGCGCAGATGCGGATCGGGCGGTAGACCTGGATCGCGGCCAAACCTGCACCCGACGCGTCATGCATCGTCTCGATCAAGTCGTCGATGAATTGCTGGATCTCTGCGCCCCGGAGCTCCTCGGACCCGACGTCGCGAGCACGCTCGCGCAGGACCGGATGGCCGATAGACGCGATCTTTAGGATCGTCACGAGCCAGTACCCCTGATCACCCTGGCCTTCAGGGCTGCCTTGCCGTCTTTTACGTAGACGGTGAACTGTACATCACGGACGTCGGCGTGCTTGTCGAGGATGTCCTGGGTGTTCTTCTCCAGCTTCTTGGCGAACTTGTCGAAGGTGAAGCCCTCCGTGTTCTCGCCGCAGGCGATCTTCACCTGCAAGAACTCGTCGTACGTCTCGCGGTAGCGAGCCGCACGGGCGGTGTCGGCCGCCTCGCCGACGGGTGCAGGTGCCGGGTGCGGAACGCTCGGCGTTGGGTTAGGCGGCGGGTTGGGGGCCGTAACGACGGCCGGCGTCAGGGGCCGAGCAAGTGGAGGACGCGGCGGCGGCACGGGCGGCGTCGCGGCAGCGGTTGCCGGATCGGTGGCGCGGCGCGGAGCCACGGCCGGGGCGCGGGCGGGGTCGGTGCCGCCGCGCGCGGGCTCGCTGCGGCGCGGCGGGTCACGCGGTTGCACGATTGCGGGCTCGGTGCGATCGAGCGGGGGTGGCGGTTCGAACGGCGGGGGCGGATCCGGCGCGCGAACTTCGACGGGAAATGGCGCTGCCGCGGAACGCTGCCCAGAGTTGACGGGGACGGGCTCCGCGGCCGGTGTCGGTACGGTCGTGTTCGCCGGCGCTTCGGTGCCATCGTCGACTCGGCGCCCGCCTCGGGTCAGCTTGCGCCCACGGACCGTCTTGGGTCGCACGCGCGCGCTGTCCTCGTCGGCAACCTCCTCGTCGACCTCGAGCGCGGCAACGTAGGCGGCGCGAAGGGCTTCGTGCGCGGCGTTGGCCGCTCGCGCAACTTCGCCGGCCGCTCCTCCATAACGGTCGTGAAAAATCTGGTGCTGCGCCCCGCGGGCGATCGCTTGGAATTCGTCGGTGAGTCGGCGCATCGGGCCGAGGGCCTCGAGTGACGGCAGGAACAACGCGAGCGCGGAACACACGGCCGCGAGAAACAACAGCAGCACCCAGTTGACCTGGGACGTCAGGCCCTTGCGGCGAGCATCGGCGATGGCGTCGGTGAGATCGCGGCCACCGGCTGCTGCGGTTCGTTGGGACAACACGACCAGTAGGGAGCCGGCTTTGCCCTTTCCGGCGGGGCCGGGGACGCGTCCGATCGCGCCGATCCGCGCGGCCAGACCCTCGCCTACCGTGAAGACCTTGCTCGCGCCGTCGTCGGGTGTGTCGTCGCGGTGATCGTTGGCGAGCCGCTCGATCTCTTGCGTGACGGGCTGGTCGCCGATGATCTCACCGTGGAGCTTGCCGTTGCGGACGAGCCCAGCGGGATTGTCGGTACCGAGGACGCGGCGCAGCAGCGAGCCGGCGCCGACTTGTAGCGGCTCAAACGCCACCAGCCGGCGCTTGCGCGCGTCGGCATGCTCGACCCGTACCACGTTGATCTGCGAACCGAGGGTGAGGGAAAATAGCCGGTCGTCCGTGGCGGGCAGCTCTTGGTACGGCGTTGAACCGATCAGCTCGGCCAATAGCGGCTCGCCGATGCCGCTGACGGCGGCGATGCTGCCGCTCTCCTCGATCAACGCAACCGTCATGTCCGACTTGTTGCTGACTCGAAACTCCTCGGCGGCTTCGGTGAAGATCTGTGCGAGCGAGAGCTGATCGCTCGCCAGTTTGGCTTCTTCATCGGGTGTGCGCGCCAACGCCTCGCGCAAGTCGTCCCGCAGCAGCACGTGCGCCACCTGGCGGACGGGCGAGGCATCGATCTGCGCGCTGAGCGAGGCGATACCGGCCTCCGTCACCGCCCGCAGGGCCGCGCGATCGGATTCGCTGAACTCCCCGCTCGTGCCGCGAGAGAGCAGGAACATGCCCCCAAGGCACAGGCTGGCGAACAGGGCTAGAAATACGCCCCAGGTGCGAGTCAGGACCACGGCGAGCGTAGTGTAGGCGGTCGCCGCCCGAGGTGAAACCCCCGCGCCCGGATCTCCTCGGCGCGGGCCTGGCCGGAGCCGTCTGGGCCGGCGTGCAACGAACAACGTTGTACTGCCGACCGTTTCTCGGTGCGAAGCACGATCCTCTGGATCGTCATCATCGCCCTGCTTGGCGGCAGCTATGTCGTTGCGCACGCGAGTGACGAAGCTGACGCGCCTCTGATCGCCAGCTGTGCCGTGACTGCTCTCATCGTCGCGGCCCTGGCCGCAGCGAGCGCGACGTGCCTACGCTCGCGCTGGCCGTGGGCGCTGTTTCTCGTCGGTTTGGCCGTCGCGCGCGGACTCTCGGCCGGCGCACACATGGGTCGAGAGGTGTGGCCGGCGGTGACGCCCGGGCGGGCGCGCGGCTTGGTTCCGCTCGAGATCGTCGATGCGAGCTGGCCGGGGGCGTGGTGCGCCGTCGAAGCGAGGGCAGGGGATCGCACGGTTGGCGTCGAGCTTCCACGGGGGTTGTGTCCCCTATGGGCGGGCGACCGGGTGGTGGTACCGACCGACGTCTGGCGCGTGCGTTCTGGCGCAGAACTGCCCGGCGATGAGGACGTAGTCACCCGCGCGATGGCGCGCGGCGTCGATTTCACCGCAACGGCCGACGCGGTGTGGTTGGTCGCACGTGGTGGCGAGGGCTATTGGTCGTGGGTCGCGCGCTCGCGCCAAGCCGCTTGGGAGCAGACCCGCGGCGATCCGGGTGCGGCGTTCGTGGCTTCGACGTTGCTCGGTCTGCGTACCGGGCTCGCACCCGACGCGAGGGCTGACCTCGCCGCCGCCGGTCTTGGGCACCTTGTCGCGGTGAGCGGAATGCAGGTCAGCCTGGTCGCGCTGTTCGCCCACCGACAGCTGCTGCGTGCGCTCGCGAATACGCGCGGGCCATTGTTCTTGCCCCTTGTGCTTTCGCTGGTCCCGCTCATCGGCTACGTGGGTTTGGTCGGGGCCGAGGCGCCGGCGGTTCGCTCCGCCATCATGGTGATCGCCGTTGGACTGGGCGCGGTGCTCGGGCGTCCCGCGCACGGCGTTGCGGTGCTTGCGTGGAGTGCAGTGGCGATGCTTGCCTGGCGGCCGGCGTGGATCACCGACGTTGGATTTCAACTCTCGGTGGTCGCGATGGCGGCGCTCGTCCGCTCGCCGATCGGCGCCGGACTGCTGCATCAAAGCTGGCGCGTGGCCTGGGCGGTGCTCCCGATCGTCGCGTTCCATTTCGGTCAGACGGGTGCTTGGGCGGTGCTCACGAATCTTGTGGCCGTGCCGGTCTTCACCTATTGGGTGGTGCCACTTGGCGTCCTTGGAGCCGCCTTTGTGCCGTGGTTCGGTGGCGCGGCGTGGGCCATCGCGGGTTGGGGAGGCGCGCTCGAACTGGATCTGGCGCGCGTCTTCGCCTCGCTGCCGGCGCTTTCGCTCGAGGCGCTGGCGGTTTTCGCGGCGTTGACTGTCCTCGTGCGCACGGTGCCCATGGGCAGGCTACGCAGGTGGGTCGAACTGATGCCATCACGACCGGTCGCGGTGGCGGCGATTGCCGCTGCGCTGGTTCCTGAAGCGGCAGCACCGCCGCCTCCGTCGCCCGGGCGCTGGTACGCCACCGGCAACGGAGCCCAGCCGATGGTGATCGTTGCTGCCGATGATCAAGGACACGCGTGCATTCGCGACCCCAGTGGCATGTGGACGCGCTGGCCGGCACGCCTGCGCGCGCTCGGTTTCGCCGCGGTCGTGGAGGTCGAGCTCGATCGCCCCCACACCGTCGACGGGATGGAGGATGGCGCCGCCGAGGTCACGCCGCACGTCGACGAGTTCCGCGTGGTTCTCGACCGCGCCGGCATGGGCGCTGCCGACGACGACGCAGTCTGCCACTATCCCGCGCGCAAGCGGGTCGTTGCGGCCGTTCGGGCGTGTCGGCTCCGACTCGGGCGGTCGCGCGTGTTCGTCGCGGCGGACGGCGCCAACCTGCGCTGCTGGGACGGCGATCGCTGGCGCGACGCGGACGGTCTAGACTGAGGGCGGCGATGGCGACCGGGCGCTCGCGACTCCCCCAGCTTGTCGAGGCCAGCGGACGGTTCGCGGGGCGCGTACACGAGCTTCCCTACGGGGTGCACATCGCCGGTCGCGGAGCCGAGGCGACCATCCGCCTCGACCACGAAGATGTATCGCGGCGACATGCGCAACTCGATGTCGGGCCCGACGGCGTCATGGTCCGCGACCTCGGCAGCAAGAACGGCGTGGCCATCGAGGGCCGCAAACTCGACGAACCGTGTCGGCTCGGCCATGGCCAACGACTGTCCTTCGGCGACCTCGTGCTCACGCTTAGCCACCCGGCGGCGCTGGTCGGGCACGCCCTCGCCCAGGCGGGCGAGACCACGGCCACGGCGACGGAAATCCCCGACCCGACGACGCGCGGCAGCACCGGGCTCCTGATCCCGCTGGCGGGCGTGCTTGTCTTCGGGGCCCTGCTAGCGGCGCTGATGTACATGTAGCAGGCTCGCCGTCGTGACGTCGCCCCTCGCTCGCCTGCCCAAGATGGATCGCGTGCTCGCGGCCGGACCGCTGGCCAGCTGCCCGTGGCGCCGCGACGTCGTTCGACGCGTGGCAGATGCGCTGCTCGACGAGTTGCGTGCGCGCCTTCAGGCCGACGCCGACGCAGCCGTGCCCGACACAGAGGCGTTCGCCGGTGCAGTCGCGGATCGGCTCGTCCTCCTCGGTCGAGTGCATCCCGGCAAAGTCGTCAATGCGACCGGCGTGTTGCTCCACACCAACCTCGGCCGTGCGCCGCTTGGGCCGGAAGCATGCGAAGCAATGCTCGCTGCGGCCGGTGCCTGCGATCTCGAAGTTGACCTCGCGAGTGGTCGCCGTGGCTCGAGGTTCACACACATCCGTACGCTCGCGCGGATGGCGATCGACGCACCCGATGTGCATGTGGTCAACAACAACGCCGCCGCGCTCCTGATCGCGTGCACCGTGCTCGGACGCCCAGGTGGGGTGGCGTTGTCCATCGGCCAGATGGTCGAGATCGGCGATGGATTTCGGGTGGCGACGATGGCTGGAGCGGGCGGGTGCCGCGTGGTTCCGGTGGGCAGCACCAACCGCACGCACCTGGCCGATTATGCTGCAGCGCTCAGCGGCCCCGACCCGGTCGCGGCGCTCTTGTGGGTTCACCGCAGCAACTTCGACCAGGTCGGCTATGTCGCCGAGGTCGGGCTTGCGGATCTTGCCGCGCTCGCCAGGGAGAAAGGCGTACCGCTCATCGCCGATCTCGGCAGCGGGTCGCTCGGCGGCGCGCTGCCAACGCGTGAGCCCACGATCCACGAGTGGATCGCACAGGGTGCGGATCTCGTGCTCGCCAGCGGCGACAAGCTGCTCGGCGGTCCGCAGGCCGGGATCATCGCCGGTCGCGCCGATCTGGTGGAGCGCGTCCGCCGTGATCCGATGGCGCGCGCGCTCCGCCCGGACAAGACCACCATCGCTGCTCTGCACGCGACCCTGATCGCCCACGTTCGCGGTGATGGTCAGGGTGTGCCGCTCATCGCGATGGCGACCGCCACGATCGCGGCCTTGCGCGCCCGCGCCGAGCGCATCGCCGGCGCCGTCACCACCACGCGTCCGGTCGTCGTGACTGAATCCGAGGCGACGATCGGGGGCGGCAGCTTGCCTGGCGAAACCATGCCGTCGGTCGCGCTGCGGATCGGCGGAAGCAGCATCGCCCGCCTGGCCGATGTGCTTCGTATGGGCTCGCCCCCGGTCATCGGCCGCGTCGAAAACGGCGCGCTATGGCTGGATTTGCGCAGCGTGGCCCCTGGCGACGACGAAGCGCTGATTCGTGCGCTCGCGGGCGTCCTAGGGTGATCGTCGCGCGGCCGCGCGCGTGCGTGATAGGGGGCCGCTTGTTACGGACCAGTTACAGCCGCCCGATCGCAGGTGCGTATCGTTGTTCATGATGCGCCGCCGCGAAGAATCCGCCCCAGACACCCCGCAACTCCCCATCTCTCGACCACGCCGCCGCGACGCCGGCGTCATCGAGACCGTCTTGCTGGCTTCGACGGCGTGCTTGCTGGCCGCCGTTGCGTGGCCGATCGCGCGCCAGGGACTGGCGGACGCGCCCGCGGTCGAGCCATCGGTTCCCGCGTCGCCCGCGGCAGCGGAACCGACCCCTAGGCTCGCAGCGGGCGAGGGAGCGACGATTCAACTCGTGCTGTTGCTCGACACCAGCAGCAGTATGGATGGCCTCATCCAGCAGGCGCGCAGTCGGCTTTGGAGCGTCGTGAACGCCCTCGACAGCGCCACTTTTCACGGCGGGCGTCCTCGCCTCGAGGTCGCGGTGTACGAGTACGGCAACGATCGCTTGGGCGGCGAAGACGGCCACATCCGCCAGGTCGTGGGCTTCACGAACGAGCTCGACCGGGTGTCCCAGGCGCTGTTTGGCCTGTCGACGCTTGGCGGATCAGAGTTCGCCGGGGCGGCGATCGACCGCGCCACCACGGAGCTGGCATGGCGCACCGGACCCGGCGTCATGCGCGTGATGTACATCGCCGGGAACGAGTCGTTCGACCAGGGCACGGTCCCGTGGAGCTCTGCGATCGACCGCGCGCGCGAACTAGGGGTGGTCGTGAACACGGTGCTATGCGCGTCCCCCGACAGCTACGATGCTGACTTGTGGCGCAGTGCTGCCGCGCGCGCCGGTGGCCGGTTCTTCGCGATCGATCAGGACCAGCAGCTGGTCCATCGGCCGTCCCCCTATGACGCAGAGATCGGCCAGCTCGGAACTGCGATCAACACGACGTATGTCGCCTATGGCAGCGAAGGCTCGCGAGGACTGGCCAACCAACGCCAGCAGGACGAAAACAACATGAGCGACGGCGAGGGGTCGATCCAGCGCAGCTTCTCCAAGGGTTCGAAAAACTACGCCAACCCGAGCTGGGATCTCGTCGACGGACTAAGATCCGGCACCATCGCCCTCGACGAGCTCCAACAAGGTGAGCTGCCGGAGGCGTTGCGCGGCCTTTCGGCTCCCGAGATCGCGGCGTTTGTAGGGGCGCGTCAGGCCGAGCGCGAGGCCATCTCTGCGCGCCTGGCGGAGCTTCGCGCCGAACGCGATCGCTGGCAGCTCGAGCACACCGACGGCCGCCAAGACGCTGGCGGCCTCGATGCCGCGATGCTCGAGAGTCTCGTCGAGCAGGCCCGCGTGGCCGGGTTTACCCTCTCCGGGCGATGAGTGAGCGACCCACAGCTCGCGCGACCGTGTTGGTCGTGGAAGATGACGAGGCGATCCGTCAGGGTCTCGTCGATGCCCTCGCGTTCGAGGGCTACACGGTGCTGCAAGCCGCCAGCGCGCCGGCGGGCTTGCACGCCGCCTTGGGCGGCACCGTCAATCTCGTTCTCCTCGACCTGATGCTACCGGGCGGCGATGGGTTTGAAGTGCTCAAGGAGGTGCGTCGGGTGCGGGTGGATCTACCCGTCATCGTGCTCACCGCCCGCGGGCGCGAGGCGGATCGCGTGCAGGGGCTGCGTCTGGGAGCAGACGACTATGTGGTCAAGCCCTTCAGCATCCGCGAGCTCCTCGCGCGGGTCGAAGCCGTGCTTCGCCGCGTTCGCGTTGGTGGGCCGGCGGATGAGCTCAGTGAGCTCGCGATCCCCGGCGGCTTGATCGACCTGGCGCGCCGCGAAGTTCGCTACGAGGATGGCGCACGCGCTGAGCTATCCGATCGCGAGACATCGCTGCTCGCCTATCTCGCGCGCAACGCCGATCGAGCGGTGGGTCGTGACGAAATCCTCCAGCACGTTTGGCGCCTGAATCCCTCGCGATTTCAGACTCGAACGATCGATATGCACGTCGCTCGCTTGCGCGAGAAATTGCGTGACGCCGAGGACGAGCCGCGGGTCATCCTGACGGTGCGGGGAAAGGGCTACATGTTCGGGTCCAGTCCCGGCACGGAGGGCTGATGCTGCCGCGCAACGTATGGCTGATGTTTGCTGCCGCCGTGGCGACGGTGCTCCTGGCGATGGGAGGCGTGAGTTGGGCATTGCTCGAGCTCGAGCACGAGCGCGTCGTCGGTGAGCGCACGGCCGCCCGCGAAGAGCTCGTCCGCCTAGCCCTGTGGCGGATCGACAGCGCCGCTACCGGGATGATCGCGCGAGAAGTCGGAGAAGCCGGACGCCAAGGCGGCTCTCCCCCGCCAGACGGCGTGCGCGCGCGGTTCACGGTCGACGTAAACGGCGACGTTGCGTTGCTCGCGATCGCAGATGGGGGCGACCGAGTTGCCATTGTCGATCTGATCCACACCAACGCCAAAGAGCTCGCCCCCCTCGAAGGAGCGCGCGTGAGCGACGGGGAAGGAACGATCGCGAGCGAACAGCTCCGTGACGCGGTCAAGAACTCGAATCCAATCGAGCTTTCGCAGAACGAGCGCAATCGGTGGGAGTACAGCAAGCGTCAGCAGTCGGTTGAGAACTATCTCAGCTGGTCGTTGAGCCCGGCGCGGCAGGGATCGCGGCCGACCGATGGCGTGCCTGCGAGCGGGGAGACGAGCGTCGTCGATCTCATGCGACCGCATTGGTGGAGCGGACAGCTTGTGCTCGCCCGTGCCGTGGATACGCCGCGTGGGCGCATGATCGAGGGGACGCTGCTCGACTGGCCCGCGTTGCGCGCGACGCTTCTCGCGGAAGTCGGTGACTTGTTGCCGCGTGCACAGCTGGAGCCCGCGGTGCCGGGGGCGATCGCGGACGAACGCCAGCTCGCGACCCTACCGGTGCGCCTCGAACCGGGTGAGCTCGAGTTCCCGACGCTGCCGATGTGGCGACCGATGCGACTAGCGGTCGTCGGTGCTTGGGCGTTCCTGCTGGTGGCGGTCGCAGCGGTCGGCTTGCTCCTGCGCGCGTCGATCGGTCTGGCCGAGCGTCGAGCCGCGTTTGTCTCAGCGGTCACCCACGAGCTGCGCACGCCGTTGACGACGTTCCGTATGTACACCGAGATGCTCGAGGGCGGCATGGTTGAGGCCAAGCGAGCTCAGTACCTCGCGACCTTGCGCCGCGAGGCCGAGCGGCTCAGTGCGCTGGTTGAGAACGTGCTGAGCTTCGCGCGCATCGAGGCCGACCGCGGCGCACGCGAGCGTACGCGCGTCTCGGTCGGCGAGCTCGTCGGGCGAATCGCAGAACGCCTTTCTCGGCGTTGCGAGGCGGCGGGCGCCGAGTTAGAGCTCGAACTGAGCGACGCCGACGCCGCCGCCGACGTCGAGGCCGACATCGCGGCGACCGAACAAATACTCTTCAACCTCGTCGACAACGCCGCCAAGTACGGCGTCGGCGACGACGCGCGGGTCAAGTTGCGAGTCGTGGTCGCCACGCAGACGGTGGCGATTCACGTCTGCGATCGTGGACCAGGCATCTTGCCCGCAGAGCGCCGCATGATCTTCGAGCCCTTCGCCAAGGGATCGGCCCATGTCGTCGGGACTAAACCCGGTGTTGGCCTGGGGCTCGCGCTGTGCCGTCGACTTGCCCGCGAAATGAACGCCGAGCTCGAGTTGGTCGCGAGCGACCAGGGGGCCGACTTCCGCCTGACTCTCGCGCGGCAATGATGCGTGCTTGGCCGCGCTTGCGCACTCGGGCATGCTGCGCGGCGTCGCCGTGACCGAGTCGCTGACCGCATTGCTGACGCGCTTCCGACCGGCGTTTTGGCTGTCGCTGGCCATGGTCGCGAGCACCTGGGGAGTGCTGCGGTTGGCGATGAACCGACCCTACGGCCCCGCCAACTGGCAAATGCTGGTCGAGTTTCGGGCGCCGCTCCCATTTGGCCACCGCGTGCTGATCCCGCTGGTGGTCCGTCCGTTCGTCGACGCCGGTGTCCCGGTCGCCGTCGCGTTCACTACGACAGAGGCCGTCGCGGCCGCGGCGCTGATACTGGTCCTGCGGCGCGCGTTTTCTCGGGACCTCGGCGAACGACCCGCCACGCTCGGCGCATTTGCGGTGTTGCTGGTGCTCGCGCCGGCGATGCTGCTGCAGCATCGTTGGTCGGTCTACTACCCGTGGGATACGTGGGCGATGGTCGCGCTGGTCGCCGCCACCGCCCTCGTTCGCCGGCGGAGCTTCGCCCTCGCCACCGCGGTCGTCGCGATCGCTGCGCTCAACCGCGAGAGCATCGCCTTGCTACCGCTGCTCGTGCCGGCGCTCCATCTTGAGTCCGAGGATCGGCGCTCGTCGGTGGCCTGGAGCGTCATCATGGCGATCACGTATTTGGCCGTCCGCGCCATGCTAGCGGGGTTTCTACCCGCCCGCGGCGAGCCACTGCACCTGTTCGTGGATGCCGAGCTGCGCCTCGTCCACAACTTGCGCTGGCTCTCCGACGTTCGCAATCAGATCCAGTGGTGGGGCAGCCTCGCGCTCTTACCACTGGCCTGGTGGGCCGTGCGTCGCCATGTGGTGCGTGACATCAGGCGCATGCACATCCCGATCGTCGTGGCCACGGCGGGCTTGCTCGTCGTCGCCAATGCCTACGAGCCGCGGGTCTACGGGGAGGTGCTCGTGCTCGGTTTTTGGGCGGTGTGGGTCGGCGCGTGGCGGTGGGCGCGTGGCGAGCCTGCGATCGCACCGGCGGCGGGGTGCGCTGGGTGGGTCGATCGCTACGGAGCGGTTGTGGTGGTGGCCGTGTTTGCGCTTGCGGCAGTGTGGTTTGCCGCGATCCAACCGTGAACTCGTCGTCGGGCGGCTAGCCAAGGTCGGTCTCGTCATGGCCCAGCAGATCGCCCAGGCTGACGTCCAGCTGGCTGCGCACCAGCCTGTCGAGGCTGGAGAACTCGGCCGGGGCGAGCGACAAGTGCTGCGCGAGGAACTGACGGGTGCCCTCGAGCAACATAACGCGGCTCTTGGCGATCCAGCGCGCCACTGTTGCCCGGTGAACCCCGTAGATCTGCCCGATCTGATCGATGTTGAGCCCGTCCATGAAATGCAAGCGAAGGATCGTCCGATCCCGTGCCGGCAGGCGCGCGCACGCATCCGTGAGCCCCGCGGCGAACTCCTGCCGATAGCGCTGCTTGAGGTAGTCGACTTCGACGTCGCCGACATCCGGCAGAACCAGGGTTTCCGCCCAATCACCACCCGCGTACTTCTCGGCTCGCTTGGTCTCGCGGAGAAGGGACAAAGCTGTACGAACCAAAGCGACGGTGACCCACGAGGTTAGTGCACCACGGGCGGCATATTCGGCGATGCGCGGGGGCCCGTCAGCGCTCGGGGCGAGCAACTTGGTGCGAACACGCTGCCTGACTTCATCTGCGAACGCGGCACTGCTATCGAGGGAGCGCAGAGCCTGGTCGGCGGCCGGCAATGCGTGGGTCTCGAACCAGCGCACCGCAGACGGGTCGCCGCGGGTGCAGCCGGTGGCGATGTAGAGATCCTCAAGGTGCAACTTTGCGATGGCATCGAGCGATGCGTTGTTGGGGATCACGCGTGTGGCATGGCTTGCATAATCGTCGAAGCCAACTTCGACCCCGGCGAAGCGTGTGCGGGCCCGGGCCCAGGCTTCATACAGCAGGCTGCGAAAGTCGGTCACTGCAGGCGGACCCCGATCACACTATCAAGCCCGGCGGCGTCGCGTCAGCTGACGGCCCGCGGCGGGCCGCAGGGCGGCCAGAACAGCAAGGCTGGTGCGCGCGATATCGCGTGATCCCAGCGATCTGGGTGCGGCCGAGCGAAAAAGCGAGGGCGGGGAAAGCCAAGGGGTGGAGCCCGGTGCAGTCGAAGTGCTCCGAGACACAGCGCGCCGTGTCGCCCGGTGGACCGGGTCGCGGTCGAGTGCCTGGTTCAGCGGCTGAAACGGGCGCTAGCAGCCAGCGTCTTCAGCCATGGCCACGCCACCGCTGACCTCACAGATCCCAGCGCACGCCTCGTTGCCGTCGCTGGTGCACACGCCGGCAGTGCAGCTGCCAACGGTCATGAATTCCGTTGCACCCGCATTGCACACGCACACCCAGACGTTGCAGTAGTTGTTCGGTGTGCACGGCTCGCCGGCGCCCACGCAACTAGTCCTGAAATAAGCGCAGTAGACGGGCGAGACGCGGAATTCACCTGAA
>CADEGN010000175.1 GCA_902826865.1 uncultured Myxococcales bacterium | reverse complement strand
TTCTCCTCGCCGTCGACCGAGCCCTTCCGACAGCGGTTGAGCACATCGATGTCACCGTCGGCGCGCAGCGTGTACGTCGCGGTCGTGGCGGTGCAGCCACGCTGAAAGCTCTGCGGGAAGTTGGCAATCTCGTACCAGGTCCCCAGGTAGCGCGACAGATCGACGTGCGCGACCGTCTGAAGGGGAGGCAAGCGCAGCCGCTCCGTCGTGCTCGACGCGCATGCGACCGCCAGCGCAAGTCCCCAGACCACGCCGACAGTTCGCTTCATGATGCGAGATAGGGCGCTCACCGTCGATCTCCTTCTTCCGCGAGGTAGTCATGAAAGGCCGCGAACGAAGTCACGCGGACACCGTAGGAAGGTGGGGACGGCCATGCACCTGCGCCGCCGAGTAGAAGACCAACGCCTCTCTCTTTGCAGGCCGCGCCCACTTCGCCAGTGATCGCGCGCAGAGCCTGTTCGTCGCCGAGAAGCGCCGACGCAGACAGCGCTACCATCGCCGCGCGGCCGCCCCGCACCAGCCGGACCACCTCTTCGACCGGCGTGCAGCGACCGAGCCAGAGCGGTGTCCAACCGAGCTCGCGCAGGCACAACTCGGCGAGTGACAGCCCGAGCGTGTGCTCGTCCTCGCCCGCGCAAGCGAGGAGACACCTCGGGCCATCGAGGCGAATCGGTAGGGCATCGCCCACCCGCGCGAGGGCCCGGGCCAACGCGTCGGAGGCGACGTGCTCTTCAGCGATGGTCAGGCGCCCGCACGCCCAGCGGTTGCCCACCTCTACGAGAGCAACGGCGAGCTCGTCGGCGACGCGCCACCAGGATCCAAGCCGAGCTTTCGCCTCGAGCAGCCCGCCGTCGATCTCGTGGCGTCGTCCGTCCACCAAGCAGCGAACCCAATCGGTCGTCACCGGATCGCTCGAGGAAATCGCCGCCGGCTGCTCGCGAAGAAGTCGATCGATGGCGAATCGCTCGAACCGGCGGTGGCCACCCGCCGTCCGCGAAAACGGCAAGATGCCCTGGTCGGCCCAGCGCTTGATGGTGGAAGGCGCTACCGCCGCCGCCGCGGCTACTTCGGTCGTGGTGAGCATGGTCGCTGCCCGCATGGACATATTTATAGTACGATTTAGACGTTATTGACTTGAAAATCGACTGAATCGACCACAGTCTCAGACGAGAAGGGTTTCCCATGAAGGCGCTAATCACCGGAGGGACGGGTCTGCTCGGGCGCGAGCTGCTCGCGAACTTGCCTGACGCCGTGGTCTCAAGCCGCGGTCCTGCCACGACCGGCTCCAAGCTCGGGAGCGTGCGGGCCGTTCGCTGGGATCCCGCGCGGGAAGCCGCGCCGCGCGAGGCCTTCCAAGGAGTCGAGGCGATCTTCAACCTGGCCGGCGAACCCGTCGCCGAGGGGCGCTGGACGGAGGAGAAGAAGCGACGCATTCGCGACAGCCGGGTCGCCGGCACGCGCAACCTCGTCGCTGGCCTCCGCGCGCTCGACCCAAAGCCAAAGGTCCTCGTGTGCGCCTCGGCGGTCGGGTACTACGGCGACCGCGGCGACGAGGAGCTCAACGAGTCATCCCAGGCGGGACGCGGCTTCCTGGCTGAGGTTTGTGCGGAGTGGGAGCGCGAAGCACTGGCCGCCGAGTCGTTCGGCGTCCGCGTGGTGTGCGTGCGCATCGGCATCGTCCTCGCCCCGGGCGGTGGCGCGCTCGCTCGCATGATCACTCCGTTCAAGCTAGGCGCAGGTGGTCGGCTCGGCAGCGGCAAGCAGTGGATGCCGTGGATCCACATCGACGACGCCGTCGGAGTGCTCTTGCACGCCGCCCGAACTGCGGGTGTGCGCGGCGCTATTAACGCGGTGTCGCCACACCCGGTGACCAACGCCGAGTTCACGAGGGCCCTTGCGCATGCCCTCCACCGACCCGCATTCCTTCAGGTGCCAAAGACCGTGCTACGGATCGCGTTTGGCGAGATGAGCGAGATCTTGATGGCCTCGCAGCGGGTGCTGCCGCATGTGGCCGGACGCACCGGCTATGCGTTCAAACACACCGAGCTCGAGGGCGCGCTCGCGGCGGTGATGGCGGCTTCCCAGCGGACGGCGGCCTGAGTCGGCATGGGACGCCTTCGCCAACTCTCTCGAACCAGCTGTTGGGCAGCCGTGGTCGGAGATCTTCTTCTCCGACGCGTCGAATCTGGGCGCGTTGACGCCACCCGGGACAAGGATACGAACCATGCACACATCGTCTGATCACGCCCGCCACGAGCCCGCCAATGTGCAGGGTCGGGCGCTGTCCGACTTCGACATCGAGGTCTTCTATGATGGCGCGTGCCCACTGTGCATGCGAGAGATCCGGATGCTGCAACGCCGCGACCGGAAGCAGCGCATCCGCTTCGTCGACATCGCCGCGGAGGGCTTCGATGCCGCCGCGGTCGGTTTGACCTGGGAGTCGCTGATGGCCCGGATTCATGGCCGCCTGCCCGACGGAACGCTGGTGCAAGGCGTCGAGGTGTTCCGGCGTCTCTACGGCGCGGTCGGCTTCGGGCTGCTCGTGGCGCTCACCCGGTTGCCCGGCGTCTCGCACCTGCTCGACCTCGCCTATCACGTGTTCGCCAAGAATCGGCTCCGGCTCACCGGCCGTTGCATGGACGGAGCCTGCGAGGTCCACAGCAAGCCACGCGGGCTCGCGGAGAATACCGTGTGAGCACGAGGACCATCGTCTGGTTTCGCGGCAAGGACCTGCGCATCTCAGACCATGCGCCGCTCCGCGACGCGGCGGACGCCGGAGAGGTCATCCCGCTGTTCGTACTCGACCCCTATTTCTTCGCGCCCACTCGGGCTCGCGAGCTACCGCACCGCATGCAGTTCCTGCTCGACTCGGTCGGCGCCCTCGAGACCACGCTTGCACAACGTGGCTCGCGCCTCCTCATCGTTGCGGGCAAAAGTGTCGAGGTTGTCCCGCGTCTCGTGCGCGAGTGGAAGGCCGATCGCGTGGTCGCGCAGCGATGGGTGGAACCGTTCGCGCGCGAGCGCGACCGGCGGATCCGCGACGCTCTCGGCGCAAAGTTCGAGCTCCACGAGGGCGAGACGCTGATGCCTCCCGGCACGCTGCGAACGGGAGCAGGAAGGCCGTACTCGGTGTTCAGCCAGTTTGCCCGGGTCCTACGCGAGACGGCGATGATCCGGACGCCTCTGCCACCGCCGCGCAGCTTGCCTCCGGTGCCGACCGACGTTGGCGCACAACTGGCCGTGATGCCGACCTGCAAGCAGCTCGGCATCGAGCGCAATCCGGCGCTTCTCGAAGGGGGAGAGCAGGCCGGGAAGGCGCGGCTCAAGCGGTTCCTGCGGGACGCCGCGGCGGCGTATCCCGAACACCGCGATCGCATGGACCTCCCCGGTACGAGTCGTCTGTCGGCCGACCTCAAGTTCGGCACCATCTCGGCGCGCCAGGTGTGGACGGCCGTCGAGGACGCCCTCAACGGAACGCCGGCGGCGCGATCGTTTCTGAACGAGCTCGTGTGGCGCGAGTTCACCCACAGCACGTTGTGGGACCGGCCCGAGCTACTCGAGAGCCCTTTCCGCCCCGGGTTCGCGGGCTTCCCTTGGCAGTACGACGAAGCGCTGTGGCGTGCGTGGGTGGTCGGCGAGACCGGATACCCCGTGGTAGACGCGGCCGCTCGCCAGCTGCTCGGTGAAGGCTTCGTGCACAACCGCGCCCGGATGATCTCGGCGAGCTTCCTTTGCAAACATCTGCTCATCGACTACCGGCGCGGCGAGGCGCACTACATGAAGTACCTCACCGACGGCGACTGGGCGCAGAACAACGCCGGCTGGCAGTGGTCGGCCGGCTGCGGCTGCGACGCGCAGCCCTACTTTCGCATCTTCAACCCGGTCACGCAGGGCGAGAAGTTCGACCCGGAGGGCAACTACGTGCGCCGCTGGGTGCCGGAGCTTGCGAAGATGCCTGCGCGCCACATCCACCACCCGTGGGAGGCACCCGAGGCCGTGCTCCGCGCCGCGGGAGTGCGCCTCGGGCAGACGTATCCGCGGCCCATCGTTGAGCATCGCCTTGCCCGCGAGCGGTTCCTTGCCGTGGCGGCGCAGCACCTCAAACGCGACACGCGAGCAAGGGTGGCCTCGCCGACCATCACGCGGCCGCGGCTTGACCCATCTCAATCCGATGTTCTCTCCCCAGGCGTTCGCACAAGAAAAGCGACTTGACCCCCGGGCGGGGCGCTCGACAATCTTGCAAGCCTGGTGGACGCGGCGTGGCTAAGAAAGCGAGTGGCGTGCGATGAGCGAAGCTAGAATTCGAATGGGCCGGCTCGACCACGTGCACATCCGCGTCCCTAACCGGGAAGCGGCGGCGCGGTGGTACGCCGAGCACCTCGGGTTCGAGCCCGTCGAGAGGTTCGAGTTCTGGGCCAAGGGCTTCGCGGGCGGCCCACTCCAGATCTCCGCCGACGGTGGGCGGACCATGCTCGCCCTGTTCGAGGCCGGCGAGGGGCATCCGATGATCCCGCAGAAAACTGGCGTCGCCTTCAGCGTGGACGCCGACGACTTCATGGTCTTCGCGCGCTCGCTCCCGGGCGACATCGACAACCCATCGGGCCAGCCACTCAAGATCGGCGACATCGTCGACTTCGACCTGTGCTGGGCGTACGACCTGGCCGATCCGTGGGGCAATCAATACGAGCTCAACTGCTACGACTACGAGCGCATCAAGACCGAACTCATCGACGCGGACGGCGTCAAACCGGTGCGCTACTGGCCGCGTGAACTGTACGCGAGCCACACGCGGGCTCGTCGATAGAAGGCGCTCGATCACGCCTACGCCTGCCAGGAGTGAGGCAATCGTGGTATGGGGCACCCATGTTGCGCGCACGTCTGCTGCCCGTCCTCGTCACGTGTGCTTGCTCGGCCAAGCCGACCACGCCCCCGGCCCAGGCGCCGACCACTGCGTCGGCCACCGAGGCGCCACTGGCCGACACGTCGGCTGGCGGCGGGGTTACGATCCTCACCGCCGACACACCGAGCACGACGTCCGCTGGCAACGGCTTCGTCGCGCCGGCCCAGTGGACCATGCGGGTCGTGGGGCCGGCCACCGTGCTCGAGCCGCCGGAGGGAGGGTCACGCATCGCGTTGGTCGATGTCTCGGCGGCCGACGCCGACGACGCCGTGGCGAAGGCGTGGAAGTTGGTCGATCCGAAGATGGCGTGGAAACAGCTGCTCAAGATCGAGGCGCCCGATCGCGACGGCTGGCAGCGGATCGCTGGCTATCGCTACGATGTGCCGCCGAATGCCCGACGCGCGGTCCAGGCCCAGGCGCTCCACGCCAACGGTACCTGGACGGTGGTGCTGCTCGACGTGGCCGACGCGGTGGCCGAGAAACGCGGTAGCCAGGTCGGCCTGATGCTCGGCCGGTTGCTGCCCAAGGGCGGCAAGATCGAGTCGTTCGCGGGCAAGACGGCTCATCCGCTCGACCCCGCACGCCTGGCTCAGCTCACCGACTTCGTCGAGCGCGCGCGGAAGCTTCTTGGTGTCGAAGGTGTCGGGCTCGGGCTGGTCGAGCACGGCAAGGTCGTGTTCTCCGGCGGGTTCGGCGTGCGCGCCCGTGGGAAGTCGGCCAAGGTCGACGGCGACACGAGGTTCATCGTCGCGTCCAACACCAAGGCGCTGACGACTTTGATGCTGGCCAAGCAGGTTGATAGCGGAAAGTTCGCGTGGAACACCAAGGCCACCGCGCTGCTACCGAGCTTCGGCCTCGGCGACGCGGCGACCACCGACAAGGTCGAAGTCCAGCATCTGATCTGCGCGTGCACGGGGATGCCGCGCCAAGATCTCGAATGGTTGCTTGAGTACGCTCAGCTGACACCGCAGGGGGTGATGACGGCGCTGCGCGGGATGCAACCGACGAGTGGTTTTGGCGAGCTATTCCAGTACTCCAACGTCATGGCTGCCGCCGCCGGTTTCATCGGTGGTCGCGTTGCCTATCCAAAGCTTGAGTTCGGCAAGGCCTACGACAAGGCCATGAAGACGATGGTGTTCGACCCGCTCGGCATGAAGCACACCACGTTCGACTTCAAGAACGCCATGAGCGGCAATTACGCCATGCCCCATGGTCTCGATATCGACATGCGACCCGCGACCGCGCTCTTCGCGATCAACGAGTCGGTCATCCCCGTTCGACCAGCCGGTGGCGCGTGGAGCACCGTCAACGACATGCTCGCCTACGTGAAGATGGAGCTGGCCCTGGGCAAGCTCCCCAGCGGCGAGCAGTACATCGGCAAGGAGGCCTTGCTCGCCCGCCGCACCGCGCAGGTAGCTGTCGACGACGATCTCAGCTACGGCATGGGGTTGATGGTCGAGCGTCGCCACGGCATCGAGGTCGTGAGCCATGGCGGCGATCTCATCGGCTTCCACAGCGACATGATCTGGTTGCCCGAGGCCGATGTCGGCCTCGTCATCCTGACCAACAGCGACCGCGGGGTGGCGATGCGCGGCTTGGTGCGTCGCCGCCTGCTTGAGCTGCTCTACGATGGCAAGCCGGAGGCCGAAGCTGCCCTCGTTCAGGGCGACAAGAACTTTCGCGCGGCATTTGATGCTCAGCGTGCGCTCCTGACGGTGCCAGCGGATCCGGCCCTCGCCGAGAAGCTCGCGGGCCACTACGCCGCACCAGCCCTTGGCGGCATCACGGTTGCGCGCAAAGGTGGCAAGGTGGTGTTTGACTTCGGCGAGTGGCAATCGGAGGTCGCCAGCCGCAAGAACCCCGACGGTTCGATCTCGTTCGTAACCATCGCCCCGGGCATGGCGGGGGTCGAGCTGGTCGTGAGCGAGGGCGGCAAGCAGTTGTTGCTGCGCGACGCCCAACACGAGTACGTGTTTGCGGCCGACTGACAGACGGGCGAGGCAGCCCCGTCCTTGCGGCTCGCCAACGAAGATCCTGTCGTCGCTAGGACTCGCGAGTCGGTTGTTGGCCTTCGATCCACGAGCGCCAGACCAGGTCGCCACACTCCTTTGCGCCGATCTCCCCGGCTTGGATGGCCGCCCAACCGCTCCAGATGAGATCCGCGAGAATCCGACCCTGCCAGCGCGCCGGAACGTCGCGCCGCAGGCGGCGGCTGCGACGGGCGTCTTGAACCCGGGCGTGGAGCCGGCTAAGCAGCTGCTCTGCCTTCGCGCGGGCAATTGGATCCGCATCGATCGCGCTCTCAAGGTGCAAAAGAACCGCGAGCTCCGGCGCTCGTACGCAAAGCGCATCGACGAGTTTGCGAAGCGTGTTGTCCTGCTCGAGAATCTCCGCGCATGCGTCGAGCGCGAAGAGCAGGACGTCGCGAACGATCGCGTCCCTCGACGAAAACCGGCGGTTAAGCGTTGCACGGCTGATCCCCGATGCAGCGGCGAGCTCGCTCGTCGTGGCACCCGGATTGCGCGCGAGTGCTGCTGCGAGCACGGTGAGGATTCGCCGTTCTCGACTCATGTCAGGTCGCCTCCCCAGGGCCCGAGCATCAAACGCAGAACCAGCGTCAACGCACCAAACACGGGGACACGCGTCGCGGCAACGCATTGGCGCAGTCGCGCATCCTCGGGGGTCTCGTCGGATGGTTCGAGCAGACCGTGTGCAAATCTCGCTCCCATGAGCGCCCAGTAGATACCCGCGATTGCACCAAGGCGGACCACGTGCGGGCTCTCGCGCCTGACGCTAGGAAACTCGTGCCCCTGGGAATGAATGGCCCCTCCCCAAACGCACTCGGGCTCGAACGTAGGCAAATCCGGGATGGACCGGTGCAGGAGGCGCGTCAACCTAGCCCCAACGTCGGCGGGAACATGATTGAGGGGTACCGTCACCGGGTCGTCGAAGGCGCCGAAAAGCAGACGGCCGTCATACACGCGGCGATACGTGAACGAACGTTCGGCGGTGGCGACGATGCTCGGCCCCAGCATTGCGAGCGTGGATTCGGGGAGAGTTGGCGAGGAGAGCATCCATGTCTGAAACGACCGCCGACTTGCCCAGGCACCGCTGGCAACGACGACATCACGGGCGCGAACGCGGTGGCCTAGAGCTGTGACGAGCGCGCCGCTCGAGGACTCCGATACATCCACGACGGGCGTGTTCTCGTGGACCGTGGCGCCGGCTGCTTGCGCGCGCGCCAGAAGCGATCGCGTGAGCCGCTTCGGATCGACAACGTGCGCGCTGAACACGATGCCCCCACGGGCTTTCTGACCCGTGTGCGCCGCCAGCTCTTCGCTGCTGCAGCGCCGAGCGTCGGACAGCGACCGGGCGACCCACGGCAATGCTCGTTCCGCGACTCGGCCCGGCGCCGCGAGATACATCGAAGCTTGAGTCGGTCCTCCTTCGAGGGCCCCGAGGTCGTGCACCAGTTCGCCACATCGTGAGCGCAACGCTTCGAACGCCCATGTCGCGTCGCTGTGACCCAGCGCCCCACGGATGCGCCAGACCAAACCCGGGGCCGGGAACAAGATGCCACCGTTTCGCCCCGATGCACCGAAGCCCGCGTGTTCCGCCTCGAGTACGGTGACCTTTCGACCTCGCGAGGCAAGCTCGTAGGCCAAGGAGAGGCCGGAGATTCCAGCGCCGACAATTGCGACGTCGCAGGCGAGGTCTTGCCGGAGCGGGGGCAGGGGATCCACCCGAATCGATGAGTCGAATAACACGCGCATGCGACATTATTGTCTCACGCACCTCAGTCTGTCAATGGCCCGCACCGGCGCCGCATGGTCCCGCGCGCCCTGCCGCCGGCCCGGGACCTCGGTGCTGCGATCAGCGCGCGTCCGACAGCGTTGAACCGGCCGTGGAGTACGGAGTGTGCCGGTGTAGAAGTCCGGCGGTGAGAGAAGAGCTGGGACGAACGCCTGGTATGCGTCGTCGCTGCTCCCGATCCGGATTGCCTGTCCCGTGCTGCGCCTTCATGGCCGACGGACCCCGCGCGGCTTTCCTAGACCAATAGATACGAAATATATACTCTAGGCTAGTCACGCGGTATCTATCTCCCCCTGCAACCGTCGAGAATTACGTAGGAACATCGGAGGTGACTCGCGTAGCACGGGTCGTGCTCGAGAACGGATCACGAGACCGCCCGTGGGACTTCGGCGCGACTTCCGAACCTAGCCTGTGAAGCTGAGCAAGCTAGTCGCGTTCATCACTCCCCGGGTGGTCTCCCTTTGTTCGACGGGCTCGAACCATGACGACCACGGACCCGATAGCAGCACGTGTCGAGCGCGAGGACATGGTGATGTTCATCAACGCGTGCTTCGCGTGCACCGGCCAGAAGGAGTTCTACAGCGATGCGAGGGGTCAGGGCGTTTCGATCGCTTTCCTTCACGAGTACATTCTCGGAAATTATCGACGCTTGTACGCACGCTGCCTTGCGGCCGGCATCAATCACTTCAACAGGGCGCACGTCATCACGAACCTTCTTGCTACGGGGCGCGATACGCCCGTGGCCCAGCGCGAGGAGGAGGGCTCGCTCGTGTTCGCAGCTCTATGTGCCCTGCCGACCCAACGGGCATACCGAGTGCTTGAGAGCCTTCGCGATCGCAAGATCAACAACCGGCGTTCTCGCGCCATCGCACGGCGATACCTCGCCGGGCGTGGCGATCTCGCGTTCGAAGCCCTGAAGTACCGGAACAAACTGCGGGCGGCGTGTACGCACGCCCACCTGCCTCTTCCCGGCGAGCTCGGGAAATTTCTTTTCCGTGGATGGCAGCAGCGGCGCTTCGAAACGCCGCTGTTCGAGAAATTCCGGCGAGCCTATTACGCGAAGGAGGCCGTCTACGAGCTTCCGTACACGGTTGCAGAGGGGTTCGCGTCAAAGCACAAGATTCCGCGCGATGAGTTCCTTGCGCGTATCGAGGCGCGAATGACGATCGAAGAGAAGCTTCGGCTTCAGAAGACGGCGAAGCGCGAAACTGTGACGCTCGATATGAACCTTGGCCGAGTTGGTCTGACCCGTCTCGCGGTTTACCTGCTCGCACTCCAAGTTGCGGAAAGGGAGAAATTCAGAGACGTCATCGAGGCAGCGTTCCAGCAGGCCTCACGTCGCGCGCTCCGTCGGGCACCGCAGCGCCTCGGCCGCGTCGCCGCGATACTCGATCGTAGCTTCTCATCGTCGGGATCGTCAGAGAAGCGTCGTCGGCCCTTGGCGGTTGCCTGGGCTGCGAGCCAACTCCTTCGCCTCGCGGCGCAAGAGTACCGCGCGTTCTGGACGCCTCGCCTCGACGATGAACTCAAAGTGACGGCCCACGGTCAGTCCGATCTAGCTACGCCTCTTCTCGAAGCGCTTGAATGGGGAGCTGACCTCATCCTTATCGTGTCGGACGGTTGCGAGAATGATCCCCCGCGCGGAGCTGCCGAGGTCGCTCGGGTGTTTCGTACGCGGCTCGATACCGATCGGCGGACATCGATGAACACGCGCAGCGCGAGGCGACGCCGCACGCGCCCGCCGTCGTCGAACACGTCGCCCACGTCGAGCGCAACGAGCTCGTGCGCGCGAAGCCCGGTAGCAAGCGCCATCGCGAAGAGCACGTGGTCCCGCCAGCCCGCGCGGTGCTCGCCCGTCACACGGAGGAGTGCCTTCTGTTCGCGCTCCGTCAGCGTGCGCGGCGCGCGACGGACCGACTCGACGTACGCAGCCATGCCGGGATGACGGCTTCCTTCCGACGTGAAGGCAAGGCCAGCCCGCAGCGGGTGCGCGCTCTTCACCGACCTCGCAGATACGCCTTGATGGTCGCGCGAACGGAAGCCTGTATCGGACACGCGCGGACCGGCGCCGCGCCGGAAGACGAGCATGACGAAGACGATCGGCACCATGACCACCTACGACGGCGACGAACACCCGTACCTGCGCAGGCACAAGCTCCGCATCGTCGCCGTGCTCCCGCGCGCCGCCGCGCCCGACTTCGACCCCGACCGCGACGGCCGCGTCCTCCGCGACGACGACGAGAGCGCACGCGCGGGGGGCGTGACCGCGGACGACCGCGTCGAGGTCCAACCCTGGCTCGAGCGCGAGCGGCGCTGGAGCTTCGTCACCAGCGACCCGCGCGCGATCGACCTCGCCTGCTTCCGCCGCCTCTTGAAGACCCGCTGACCCAGACCCGCCCGGTGACCATGCCGGGTGGTCCGGCGGCGCCGCCGGGCACCAACCGCGAAGGAGCCCGACATGACCAGCACCACCCGCCGCACCCTCGAGTCCCTCTCCAAGCTGCGGCTCCCCGAGCTGCAGGCACGCTTCGCCGAAATCGTCGGCGAGCCCACCCGCTCGCCGAACAAGACCTTCTTACTGCGCAAGATCGGCGAAGTGCTCGAAGCCCGCGAGCAGCAGACGAACGCGGAGCCGACGACGCCGGCCACCGCGACAACGGAGGCGAGCCCGAAGGTGAAGCTGACGAGGTTGTCGGTGCCCGAACTCCAGGCGATGTACCGCGAGGTTATCGGCCGCCCATCGTCGTCGAGCAGCTCGGCCTACCTTGTCTGGAAGCTTCGCCAGGCCCAGAAGGGCCGCGTCCGAGTCGGGCCGCTCGAGCGGCGCGCGCCCGGCGAGGCTGCCGACGTGAAGGTCCTGCCGCTCCGCATGACCGCCGCCGAGGTCGCGGCCCTCGACGAGGCGTGGCGTCGGCTCGGATTCAAGAGCAGGACGGCGATGCTCAAGAAGGCGATTGCTGACCTGCTGGAAGCGGGCTGCGCCACCTGAATCCCGCGCCGCCCGGGACTTCGGCTCCCCGAGGACGGGGGCCATGTGGCATGTAAGGGCGGCCGATGCCGCTCGTGTACCTACCAGACGTCGAGTCCCTGTTCCTCTGGGGCACCGAACCCGCGCCGCGCGGGCTGCCCGCCCTCGCCCAGGGAGGCGACCCGTGGTCCGCAACCCTCGTTGCCCCTGAGGGACTCTCCGACACCTCGGGCCTCAAGCTGCCGCTGTTCGACACCATGGCCAAGCTCGCGGTGGTCCCGGCCGCCGACATCGAGAGCCTGCCCGGTTCGCTGGCGACGTGGGTCTTGGCCAGCAAGCTCGCGATGGACCTCGTCGCCCGCGAGCGGGTGGTGCCGACGATCTCGCGACGGGGCGGACGCATCGAGGCGCGCTGGGCCGCGGCACTCGCGGCCAGCGAGGATGCTGCGAAGGTCGCGGCGATCGCCAAGAGCATGCCCCCTGCGGCGCACGCCGTGCCGGTGGCGGGCGATCGGTCCGGTGCAGTCTGGGCACCCGATGCGCTCGTACGTGCGTACCTCGACGCCGTCGTCGACGCGCTGGTGCGCGCCGCGCGCGGTGGCCCGTCGCTTCCCGCCTCACGCGCGAAGACCACGCGAGCCGCGCCAGATGCCTGGGCCGATCGCTGGCGCACCGCGCTCGGTGGCGCCCAGCGCAGTTTCGAAACCGACGGCTTCGCGGAGCGCTCCGTCGTGGACGAGCTCGCGCGGTGGAGTGAGCCGGCACTCGGCGCACGCGACCGGCTTCGAGCATGCTTCCGTCTCGAGCTGCCGGTGGGCGACGGCAAGCCGTTCGTGCTGCGCTTCCTGCTCCAGTCGCCCGACGATCCGAGCCTGCTCGTTCCTGCCTCCGACGTGTGGAAGACGAAGGGACGCAGCCTCGAGAAGCTCGGGCGCGCGTTTCGCGATCCGCAGGAGTCTCTGCTCGAGGCGCTCGGACGTGCCTCGCGGCTCTTTCCTGCGCTCGCGGGAGCACTCGAGGAGGCGCGCCCGGAGGCCGTCGAGCTCGATCCTGCCACCGCGTGGACGTTCCTCGGCGATGGCGCCGCTCTGCTCGCAGAGGCCGGCTTCGGCGTCATCGTGCCCGGCGAGCTCACGGCCGCCGGCCAACGGCGGCTCCGTCTTCGCATGCGCGTGGGCGGCAGCGGCAAGAAGGTCGCCGGTGTCGTCACCGGAACGGCCGGGCTCGCGCTCGACGAGCTTCTTCAAGTGGACTGGGAGGCCGTCATTGGGGACGAGCCGCTGACAGCGCGCGAGCTCGCCGCGCTCGCGAAGCAGAAGGCGCCGCTCGTCCAGTTTCGCGGTGCGTGGGTCGCGATCGATCCGCGCGAGCTTGGCGATATCCAGAAGCGCCTGGCCGGCGGCGCATCGAAGCTGACCACGCGTGAGGCGATCCAGGCTGTGCTCGCGGGCGAGGCGCGACAGGGCGGGATGTCGATCGCCGTCACGGCATCGGGCGTCGTGGCTGAGCTGGTGGAGCGCCTGCGAAGCGGTGGCGAGAACGAGCTCGGCGCCCCCAAGGCCTTGAAGGCAACGCTTCGTCCGTATCAAGAACGCGGGCTCAACTGGCTCGTCACCATGGGCTCGCTCGGTCTCGGTGCGTGCCTCGCCGACGACATGGGCCTAGGCAAGACCATGCAGCTCCTCGCGTTCCTCCTGCGTCGCAAGGACGACGCCCGCCGCGACGCGCGGCCGGCGCTGCTGATCGCTCCGACCTCGGTGGTCGGAAACTGGGAACGCGAAGTCGAGCGCTTCGCCCCGTCACTCGACGTGATCCGCCACTACGGAACATCGCGCGCGAGGTCGGCGAGCGACATCCCGAACAAGCCCGGCACGCTGGTGGTGACCACCTACGGCCTCTTGCGCCGCGACGCCGAGCTCCTGTCGAGCATCGACTGGTCCGTCGCTGCGCTCGACGAGGCGCAGAACATCAAGAACGCCTCATCTGCGACCGCGCGCGCTGCCCGTGCTCTGCGGGCGAGCCACCGCTTCGCACTCACCGGTACGCCCGTCGAGAACCGTCTCGCCGAGCTGTGGTCGATCCTCGAGTTCGCAAACCCCGGCTTGCTCGGGCCCCTCGAGGCGTTTCGCAGGGACTTCGCGCTGCCCATCGAGCGGTACGGCAACGACGACGCGGCCGCGCGCCTACGCCGCATCGTGGGTCCGTTCATCCTGCGCCGCCTCAAGAGCGACCCGACCATCATCCAAGACCTCCCGCCGAAGAACGAGATGAAGGTCGTCTGCACGCTCACGCGCGAGCAGGCCACGCTCTACAAGGCGGTGGTCGATGAGGAGCTGCGGCGCATCGAGTCCTCGGACGGCATCGAGCGCCGTGGGCGAGTGCTCGCGCTGCTGATGTTCACCAAGCAGATATGCAACCACCCGGCGCAGTACCTCGGCGAGAGCGGCCCGCTTCCGAAGCGATCGGGAAAGCTGGCGCGCACGACCGAGATGCTCGAAGAAGCAGTTGCCGCGGGCGACAAGGCGCTGGTCTTCACGCAGTTCCGCGAGATGGGCGACAAGCTCGCCCTGCACTTCAGTGCGAACCTCGGCTGCGAGGTTGTGTTCCTCCATGGCGGCACGCCGAAGAAAGCGCGCGACGAGATGGTCCGCCGCTTCCAGGAGGAGCCGCACGGCCCGCGCATCTTCGTGCTCTCCGTGAAGGCGGGAGGCACCGGCCTCAATCTCACCGCAGCGAACCACGTCTTTCACTTCGACCGCTGGTGGAACCCCGCCGTCGAAGACCAGGCCACAGACCGTGCGTATCGCATCGGCCAGAAGCGCGCGGTCCAGGTCCACAAGCTGGTCTGCGCTGGCACCGTCGAGGAGAAGATCGACCGCTTGCTCGATCAGAAACGCGACCTCGCGTCGAAGGTCGTCGGTGCCGGCGAGCAGTGGATCACCGAGCTCGACGGCCGTGAGCTGCGCGACCTCTTCTCACTGTCCGAGGGAGCCGTGGCCGACGGGGACGACGATGACGCCAGTTCGTCCGCACCGGCGAGACCGCGTACGAAGGCACGGTCGGCCCGCGTCCGCAGCGAGGTGCGCCCATGAGTCGCTGGAACCGCTTCGGCTGGTACGAGCCCGCGCCGAAAAAGCCGCCGCCCGAGCGCGGCATTCGGATCAAGAAGGCTGGCACCACCTGGTGGGGCCAGCGCTGGATCGAGGCGCTCGAGAACGTGCTCCGCGGCGACTCGGCGCGGCTCGCTCGTGGCCGAACCTACGCGCGCGCGGGGAGAACGCACGACCTCGTCGTAAAGGGCGGCAAGGTCACGGCCAAGGTCACCGGCTCGCGGGCGACGCCGTACAAGATCACGATCGAGCTCACCGAGCTCAGCGCACCGGCCTGGAAGAAGGCCATCGACGGCCTGGCGAAGAAGGCGCAGTTCTCGGCCGAGCTTCTCGCCGGCCAGATGCCGCAAGCGATCGACGAGGTCTTCGTGGAGGCGGGCGTGAGCCTGTTCCCGAAGCAGCGTGCCGACCTCAAGACGAGCTGCTCGTGCCCGGACTGGGGCGACCCGTGCAAGCACGTCGCGGCCACCCACTACGTGCTCGGCGAGGCGCTCGATCGCGATCCGTTCCTGCTCTTCGAGCTGCGCGGGAGAACGAAGGACCAGGTCCTCGACGCGCTCCGCGCTGCACGTGGCGGCGTCGGCGAGGCGCCAGCAAAGAAGGCGGGCAAGTCGAAGGTGGCGCCCGCGGACGCCACGAGCGAAGTCCCGACCGTGAAGCTCGGCAAGCTGAAGGCCGGTGAGTACGACAAGCCGCGTGAGCCGCTGCCGACCTTGCACTTCAGCTTCGACGAGCCCGTCACCCACGGCGCCGTGTTGCGCCAGCTTGGTGCGCCGACGACGTGGGAGGGAGACGCGAGTCCGGCCGACGTCCTCGCGCCCCTCGTGCGCGCGGCCGCGGAGACGGCGCGCCGCATCGCGATGGCCGAGCCGAGCGACGCCAGCGAGTCAGCCGAGCTCCCGGAGCCCTCAAGACGCAACGCGAAACCGCGGGCACGCAAGGCGACGAGCACACAGCGATGAACCCCGACAACCGCAACAAGAGGGGACGGACGTCGCGCCTCAGCAAGGCCAGGCTCGCCGAGATGATCGCGGAGGCCACGGTCGATGCCTACGGCGAGTCCGAACAGACGACGGGCTGGTTCACGCTGATCGACGAGAACCTGGCGGTCCCGTTCGAGACCAACGTGCTCGACGTGGCAGTCGTCGTCGAGCGAGTCGACCTGGACGAGACCGAGCACATCGTGGCGCTCTGCAAGCGTGGACGCTCTCGGCAAGCGATCCCGATCCTCGATCTACCGCTGCCAACGCCGCCACCGGCGGGCGCCGACTGGATCGAGGCATACAGCCAGTGGAGCCGCGGCAAACGGTAGGCCGCAGAGCGCGTTCAACAGCCGGTCGCTGAGTAAAACGCAACGCGCCTCGCGCCCCCGATTCTCCCGGAGAAGAGCCCGCCGAGAACGCACTCGGCCACGCCCACGACCACCTCGACGACGCCCCCCCGCGTTCTCCTCGCGCACGACGGAGAACGCCCCCCGCCCTCCACCACGCCGCGCATCCCCGCGTCGTTCCGCCAGAAATGCGAAACCCCGAGAAGCTCGCGCCGCTCGGGGTTCCGTTTACCTGCTGGTCGCCCGTATTGGCGCGACTCGAAAATGGCTCCGTGTGCGGCGCAGCCTGCGAACGCTCTCGGTAAACGCAATTGGG
>CADEGN010000174.1 GCA_902826865.1 uncultured Myxococcales bacterium | reverse complement strand
CCACTTACACCCCGCCGGGAGCTCCAGCCAGCGTGCACGTGTTGCTGCGCGATTCCTTGTCGTTCATCGACGTGTACGAAGATTGGCTTGAGTGATTTCGACCGCCGCGACCACACGCTCAGATCACGGGCTACCGACGAATCCCCGGGGGCGGCCACGCCGCGGCGCGCATCTTCTTCGCCTTCGAGTTATCCGGCCCACGATTCGGGCTGCGAGACCGCACTCTCAACCGCGCGTGGTGCCCCCTGCTCCCATCATGCGCGGTTAGGCCCCACCTGTAGGGTCGCGTTGCGGTTGCGCTGGAGGAATACTTAGGAGGTGACCCGTGCGACGTCGCTGCCCGACTCGCAGATGAGCGAGGCAACCGCCATGGGGGATAGGTTGGACGCGGCGACCAAGGTGGTCGTCGCTGGAAGCGAGGATGATCTCGCCTCGTCCATTCCGCGATTCGAGCGACCGACGGCCGCCGGTACGACGATGTCGCGCTACGTCGTGCTGGAGGAGGTCGGCCGCGGCGCCATGGGTCGTGTGCTGCGGGCATACGACCCAAAACTGCAGCGTGAGGTGGCGCTAAAAGAAGTGAAGCGAGGGGCAGAGGCGAGCGGCCGGATTGTTGCCGAAGCGCGCGCAATGGCGAAGCTCTCCCACCCCAACGTCGTGGGCGTCTACGACGTTGAGGAGCTCGTGACGGGTGCGGTCATCTTGGTGATGGAGTACGTCTCGGGCCAGACGCTAGGAGACTGGTTGAAAGACCGCGCCACGCGACCGTGGCGAGAGATCACCGCTCATTTCGTCCTCGCTGGACGAGGCCTTGTGGCGGCTCATGAGGCCGGATTGCTGCATCGAGACTTCAAGCCCGCCAACGTCCTCGTCGCCGGCGACGGAACTGTGAAGGTCACCGACTTCGGCCTTGCCAAGTTTGGTGAGGGCGCTTTTTCCGGCCCCAATTCGGGGGACGAAAGCGACACCCTCGACCTATCCCAGCATGCGATGACGCAAGCCGGCACGATCATGGGAACGCCGCGGTACATGGCGCCCGAGCAGCACGATGGTGCGGCACTGGGGCCCGCCGCCGACCAGTACGCATTTTGCGTCGCGCTGTGGGAGGCGCTGTGCGGCGCGCCACCGTTTGGCGGGCAGACCTTGTCGGAGGACAAAACCAAGGGCCCGGGGAAGTGGCCCAACCCGGCAACACCAGGGCCGATCGTCGCCGCGATCTTGCGCGGCTTGGCACCGGATCCGCGGAAGCGCTGGGCGTCGATGGCGGAGCTGCTTACTGCCCTCGCCTGGGATCCTTCGCGGCGGCGCAACCGCATTCTCATCGCGGCCGGCGGCGTGGGCGTAGCGGCCGCCCTCGCGACGTCGTATGGGTTGCAGGCAAACGCTAGCGCGCAGAAATGCAAGGGGGCCGCCGCCCAGCTGGCGGGGATTTGGGACGAGAACCGTCGCACTGCCGTCGAGACAGCGATGCTCGCGATCGACAAGTCGTATGTGCACGACACGTGGAGCCGCACGCGGGACGCATTGGATGGCTACGCCCTCGAGTGGGCGGCAATGCACACCGATGTTTGCGAAGCGACGAGCATTCGCGGCGAGCAGTCGCACGACCAAATGGATCGCCGAATGGCTTGCTTGCATCGTGCGGTCGTAGAGCTTCGTGCCGCCGTGGACATGCTTGCCAGCGCGGACGAGCAAGTGGCGCAGAATGCCCACGAGCTAACCGACGGGTTGCGCCCGCTATCCATGTGCTCGGACCCGGCGGCGTTGGCGGCGGAGGTTGAACCGCCACGGCCCGAGGAAGCCAGCGCGGTCGAGACTGCCCGTGACGAACTCGCCAGGGCAAAGATCTTGCAGAACGCAGGCCGCTTCGAGGACGCGCGTCGGGTGATCGAGTCCGTGAAGTCGGCACTTGCCGAGGTGGCGTATGAGCCCGTGCGTACCGAGGTAGCGATCGCCGAGGGCGACGTGCTCGAGCGACTCGGGCAGTACGAGGCGGCCGAGGCTGCGTTGGTGGGCGCGCTACGCATGAGCGCTGCGTGGCGGCAATGGGACGAGTTGGGCGCGGCGGCCACGCTTCTGATGTACGTCGTCGGCGACCGACAGAAGCGGATGGAGGAAGGGTTACGCTATCGGGCGTTCGGAGAGGGGCTGTTTCACGGCCGACCGGAGCTGGAAGCTGCGTGGCGAGGCAGCCTCGCCAACGTTCTCTCCGCGCAGGGCAAATATGCGGAGGCCGAGGTCGAGCAGCGGATTGCGCTCGCGCTGTGGGAGAGCGCCGTCGGCCCTAGCCATGCAAGCGCCGCAACCGCGCGCAACAACGTCGCGAGCTTGCTGTACGAGCAGGGGAAATACGCCGAGGCGGAGGCCGAACTCCGCACTGCACTCGCCGTGTTCCAAACCGCCCTGGGACCCGAGCATCCTGACGTCGGCATGGCGCTCGCCAACCTTGCCAACGCGCTTTACCAGTCGGGCAAACTCTCCGAGGCCGCAGACGTGCAGCGCGCCGCGCTGGCCCTGCGCGAGAAAGCGCTTGGCCCCGAACATCCCAGCGTCTTCGAGTCGCGCAACAACCTCACGGCGGTGCTCTACGCCCAAGGCAAGTACGCAGAAGCTGAGGTGGAGTATCGCGCGGCGCTCGCGGAACGACTGCGCGTCCATGGCCCCGACGACCCTGGCGTCGCGATGACGCGCAACAACCTCGGCTCGGTGCTCTACTCCCAGGGCAAGGGTCAGGAGGCCGAGATCGAGTATCGCGCTGCGCTGGCGGTGATCGAAAAAGTGTACGGTCCGGACCATCCGGAAGCGGGCACTGAGCGGAACAACCTTGCCAACGCCCTGCGTATCCAAGGCAAGCTGGAAGAAGCGGAGACGGAGCAGCGGGCTGCCCTCACGCTCTGGCAGAAAGCGCTCGGCGCCGATCACCCCGACGTTGCAGCGTCGCACAACAACCTCGGGGTACTTCTGGGCATGGTCGGCAAGCTTGCGGAGGCTGAGGCGGAGCACCGTGCTGCGCTTGCAATCCGCGAGCACGTGCTTGCGCCCGATCACGCGAGCATCGCGGAGTCGCAGGACAACCTCGCGACCATCCTGCTCGAGCGTGGCCAGCCCGCCGAGGCGTTGCCGCTGGCTGAGAAGGCGTGGGCGCTGCGCCAGCGCGGCGAAGTTCCGCCGGCGTGGGCCGGGGAAACAGCCTTTTTGTTGGGGCGTCTGCTTTGGATCAGCGACCGTTCGACGGGAGCGCGCGCCCGTGCGCGCCAGCTGGCACAAGAGGCGCTGGCCCTGTACTCCAAGGCCGACGGCAAGCACGCGGACGAGCTTGAGGAAATTCGCGAGTGGCTCGCCGCACATCCACTGCGGTAGCGGTGTCTGTTGCGCCGGTGCGTCGGCCTTGGCTGATACACTGATGTCTGCGTGCCCGTGCTCCACCTTCTGGTGCATCTCGTCCTCGGTGGACCACCCGGGCTGCCGCCCGCACCGACCCAGAGCGTGCCGCTGTCACCGGCCGAGAATGGTTCGCCGGACGAGACCAGCGATGACGATGTCCAGGGCTGGCGCTGGGATGTTCCGAGTGGATGTCCGCCTGCGCACGAGCTGCGTGCGCGGATCTCCGCGCTGGTGGGGCGCGAACCCGCGGCGGAGGAGCTGGTGGTCGACGGGCAGATCGACGCGAGCGCTGGCGGATACTCGATGACCTTGTCGGTGCGCGGAATTGGACCGGTCGACGCGCGCACCCTTGCCGCGGCAAACTGCTCGGTGCTCACCGACGCGGCCGCGTTGATCGCGGCGGTGGTGGTCGACCCGCTGCAGAGCGGCGCTAAGGTGAGCTGGCTGCAGCGGGAGGCGAGCGCGCGCGCCGGTGTCGTCGGTTCACCGCCGTCACAACGACCGCCTGCGATGGCGACATCGCTGGCGCTCAGTTCGACGCAGCGTCGTCGATCGTCGCGGGCGGCGCCGCTGTCGATCTGGTCGCGGATCCGCGGTGGCGCGGAGGTGGGCGCTGTTCCCGGTGCCACGGGCGGACTCGACGTTGCGTTCGGGTTCGGTCGCCCGCAGATCCGCGGCGAGCTCGTCGGCGCGTTCTGGTTTCCCCGCAGCGTGTCTCGATTGGGCACGACGTTGCGCGTGGCGCTCGGCACGATTGAGCCACGGATCTGCGGCGCCCTCGGTGAGGGCCGTGCGGCGGCTACCCTGTGCGCGGGCGTCGAGCTCGGCGTGGTGCGAGCCGCCGCTTCCAACCGCGTGCGCCAGCCCCCATGGGTGGCGCCACATCTCGAGGTCGGCGTACGCGTAGGGCTGTCTGCTCGGGTCTCGCTCGCGCTCGCGCTCGGCGGTGCGTTCGCCGTGGTGCGCCCGGCATTCCGACTGGAAGCTCCCGACGGGTCGGCGACGGCCACGATCTACGGCCCGGGTGCGATCTCGCTACGTGCGGTTGCGGGTGTCGAGGTTCGATTGGGCCGTTTGGCAGGGCGCACGAAATAACGCTGCAACGATCCCGAACCCGGCAACTGAGGTGGCGAATCGTGTCCAGAGCGAACGGTCTGCTGGTGGTAGGGATCGCCGCAGTCGGCGCTCTGGGGCGTGGAGAGCCGTCGATTGCGTGCCGGCAGTCACAAGAACTTCACGGTGACCGATTCGTCGCGGAGCGAACTTCTAGCTCCGGGGAGGCGGCGTGCCCATGCGGTTCGTTCGCTGCGAACAGCCCCCTCCGCGCAGAGGCAAGGCGGGGCCAATCGAGCACTGAGGAGCCGGCCGTGGGAAGAGATGCACAGATCGCAGGACTCGCGCTTACGGTGGCGGCATCGGCTTGCTACCGCGGTCCATCGACTCCGGATCAAGACGGCAGCGGGGCTGATACGGCGCACGGCGATACGGGCTCGACAACCGGTGGCCCGATGACGGCTGGCACAGCTGGCACGACGGCAACTGCGGGAGGCGAGAGCACCGAGTCGGGATCGGGTCCGGAGCCGGAACCGCCGGGAAAATACCCCGAGCCGTACCCGGAGCCGGCATGTCCTGCGGACTCGACAACGGATGAGCTCGCAGACTACCTCGACCGGTGGGTTGATTGTCACGCTGAGGCGCGTACGGAACGTATCTCCGCGATGGAGACGGCGGAGGATGTTTACGAGCGTCAGGCGTACGTGCGTGGGCGGATGCTGGCCGAGATCGGTGACTTCCCGGAGCGAACACCGCTGAACCCGAGAATCGTGTCGACGCACGAGCGCGACGGCTACCGCGTGGAGAACATCATCTACGAGAGCCAGCCCGGATTTTTCGTGACGGCAAACCTGTACGTACCGACGACCGGAGAAGGGCCGTTTCCGGCGATGCTTGCGCTGGCGGGGCACAGCGGGGCAGGAAAAGGCGGAACGCGACATCCGTCAACCCTCTTCGCCAATCGAGGCTTCGTCGTGCTGGCCTATGATCCGCCGGGTCAAGGCGAACGGGTCGACGTCAGCAATCCCCATTTGACGCCGGAGGAGCACGGCCCCGGGATGGCAGAGCACACGATGTACGGGGTGCTGGCGGAACTCACTGGACAGAACTTCGCGCGGCATGAGGTTTGGGACGGGATCCGAGGGATCGACTATCTGTTCACCCGTCCCGAAGTCGACCAAAGCGCGGGCGTGGGGGTCTACGGGTGTTCCGGGGGAGGAACCCAGTCGGCCTTCATGGCGGCGTTTGACACCCGTGTGTCGGCATCTGCACCAGCCTGCTTCATGACGAGATGGCCCGAGTGGGCCGGTTTCTACATCGACGCGGAGCAGGCTTGGACGGATTTTCTCCGCGACGGTCTCAACTTCAGCGACTACCCCCTCGCGATGGCACCACAGCCGGACGAATCACCACGCGCCTTCAAGATCCTCCATAGCGTAAATGACTACTTCAACATTGAAGGAACGCGAGCGACGGCAGCGGAAGCCGAAGAGTTCTACCGCCTCATCGGCAAAGAAGAACAGTTCGACTTTTTCGAGAATGAGTGCGCTCCCGACGATGCCGACTGCACTGACACGCACGGTTGGAAGGCAGTCTTGAACGAGATGGCCTTCGATTGGCTCGAGCAATGGCTCCGCGGTGGACCGCCCGATGTGGTCAGCAGCAACCCGGTCGAGTCCCTCGACGGCGTGATCTGTACGTCCACGGGCCAAGTAATGACGGCGCCTGAAATCAGCGAGTACTGCGAAGGCGTTGCTGGAAGTTGTCCAAAGACGGTGCATTCGCTCACCCTCGAGCGGGCTGAGCAGTTGTATGCGGAGCGCACGATCGTTGGGGCCGCAGACGCGGATGAGGTGAGGGAGATCGTCGGGAAGCGGATTCGCGTGGGTGCGCGCGAGGGCACGCCGGAGGTGACGCAAACCGACGAAGTAGAACACAGCGACTACCGCGAGGAGCGGTTGACCATCGAAACCGAGCCAGGGTTCACGGTGCCGGCCGTGTTACTTGTGCCTTCGGCTGGAGCGTCTCAACTTCCCGCGGTCATCTATATCGATCGCATTTCCGACGACAGCCTTCAGGAGGCCGAAGAGATCGTTCGCAGCGGACGCGTCGTGCTCGTCGTGCAGCCCCGCGGCAGTGATCTAAGACCGCATCGGTTGGTGCGGGGGGTGCACGCTGGGACCGACTACTTGCAAAACACGATCGCAAGCATTGTTGGCAAGCGGCTGGTGGGTCTGCGTGTAACCGATGCGCTGCGCGCGTTCGACTACTTGATCACGCGCACGGAAGTCGATCCCAGCGAGATCTCTGTGTTCGGTCGGGATGAAGGGGGCATCACGGCGTTGCATGCCGGGGTGCTTGAGCCCAGTTTTCGCGCCATCGCAGCGGAGAACGCCCTGCTTTCGTACATGAACCTCGTTCAAACCAAGAACCATTACGGGTTCAACGATCTCATCTTGCCCGGGGTGCTGCAGGACTACGACCTTCCGGACTTGGCCAACGCGTCGTCGCCACGCCCGGTCTGGATCAGCTCGCCGCGACGAGCCGATACACCATTGGCCCAACCATCGCCGGACGCCGAGCCTGCGTCGGAGGGAACACCGGCTTCACTGGCCGAGGCCGAGGCCACTTACACCCCGCCGGGAGCTCCAGCCAGCGTGCACGTGTTGCTGCGCGATTCCTTGTCGTTCATCGACGTGTACGAAGATTGGCTTGAGTGATTTCGACCGCCGCGACCACACGCTCAGATCACGGGCTACCGACGAATCCCCGGGGGCGGCCACGCCGCGGCGCGCATCTTCTTCGCCTTCGAGTTATCCGGCCCACGATTCGGGCTGCGAGACCGCACTCTCAACCGCGCGTGGTGCCCCCTGCTCCCATCATGCGCGGTTAGGCCCCACCTGTAGGGTCGCGTTGCGGTTGCGCTGGAGGAATACTTAGGAGGTGACCCGTGCGACGTCGCTGCCCGACTCGCAGATGAGCGAGGCAACCGCCATGGGGGATAGGTTGGACGCGGCGACCAAGGTGGTCGTCGCTGGAAGCGAGGATGATCTCGCCTCGTCCATTCCGCGATTCGAGCGACCGACGGCCGCCGGTACGACGATGTCGCGCTACGTCGTGCTGGAGGAGGTCGGCCGCGGCGCCATGGGTCGTGTGCTGCGGGCATACGACCCAAAACTGCAGCGTGAGGTGGCGCTAAAAGAAGTGAAGCGAGGGGCAGAGGCGAGCGGCCGGATTGTTGCCGAAGCGCGCGCAATGGCGAAGCTCTCCCACCCCAACGTCGTGGGCGTCTACGACGTTGAGGAGCTCGTGACGGGTGCGGTCATCTTGGTGATGGAGTACGTCTCGGGCCAGACGCTAGGAGACTGGTTGAAAGACCGCGCCACGCGACCGTGGCGAGAGATCACCGCTCATTTCGTCCTCGCTGGACGAGGCCTTGTGGCGGCTCATGAGGCCGGATTGCTGCATCGAGACTTCAAGCCCGCCAACGTCCTCGTCGCCGGCGACGGAACTGTGAAGGTCACCGACTTCGGCCTTGCCAAGTTTGGTGAGGGCGCTTTTTCCGGCCCCAATTCGGGGGACGAAAGCGACACCCTCGACCTATCCCAGCATGCGATGACGCAAGCCGGCACGATCATGGGAACGCCGCGGTACATGGCGCCCGAGCAGCACGATGGTGCGGCACTGGGGCCCGCCGCCGACCAGTACGCATTTTGCGTCGCGCTGTGGGAGGCGCTGTGCGGCGCGCCACCGTTTGGCGGGCAGACCTTGTCGGAGGACAAAACCAAGGGCCCGGGGAAGTGGCCCAACCCGGCAACACCAGGGCCGATCGTCGCCGCGATCTTGCGCGGCTTGGCACCGGATCCGCGGAAGCGCTGGGCGTCGATGGCGGAGCTGCTTACTGCCCTCGCCTGGGATCCTTCGCGGCGGCGCAACCGCATTCTCATCGCGGCCGGCGGCGTGGGCGTAGCGGCCGCCCTCGCGACGTCGTATGGGTTGCAGGCAAACGCTAGCGCGCAGAAATGCAAGGGGGCCGCCGCCCAGCTGGCGGGGATTTGGGACGAGAACCGTCGCACTGCCGTCGAGACAGCGATGCTCGCGATCGACAAGTCGTATGTGCACGACACGTGGAGCCGCACGCGGGACGCATTGGATGGCTACGCCCTCGAGTGGGCGGCAATGCACACCGATGTTTGCGAAGCGACGAGCATTCGCGGCGAGCAGTCGCACGACCAAATGGATCGCCGAATGGCTTGCTTGCATCGTGCGGTCGTAGAGCTTCGTGCCGCCGTGGACATGCTTGCCAGCGCGGACGAGCAAGTGGCGCAGAATGCCCACGAGCTAACCGACGGGTTGCGCCCGCTATCCATGTGCTCGGACCCGGCGGCGTTGGCGGCGGAGGTTGAACCGCCACGGCCCGAGGAAGCCAGCGCGGTCGAGACTGCCCGTGACGAACTCGCCAGGGCAAAGATCTTGCAGAACGCAGGCCGCTTCGAGGACGCGCGTCGGGTGATCGAGTCCGTGAAGTCGGCACTTGCCGAGGTGGCGTATGAGCCCGTGCGTACCGAGGTAGCGATCGCCGAGGGCGACGTGCTCGAGCGACTCGGGCAGTACGAGGCGGCCGAGGCTGCGTTGGTGGGCGCGCTACGCATGAGCGCTGCGTGGCGGCAATGGGACGAGTTGGGCGCGGCGGCCACGCTTCTGATGTACGTCGTCGGCGACCGACAGAAGCGGATGGAGGAAGGGTTACGCTATCGGGCGTTCGGAGAGGGGCTGTTTCACGGCCGACCGGAGCTGGAAGCTGCGTGGCGAGGCAGCCTCGCCAACGTTCTCTCCGCGCAGGGCAAATATGCGGAGGCCGAGGTCGAGCAGCGGATTGCGCTCGCGCTGTGGGAGAGCGCCGTCGGCCCTAGCCATGCAAGCGCCGCAACCGCGCGCAACAACGTCGCGAGCTTGCTGTACGAGCAGGGGAAATACGCCGAGGCGGAGGCCGAACTCCGCACTGCACTCGCCGTGTTCCAAACCGCCCTGGGACCCGAGCATCCTGACGTCGGCATGGCGCTCGCCAACCTTGCCAACGCGCTTTACCAGTCGGGCAAACTCTCCGAGGCCGCAGACGTGCAGCGCGCCGCGCTGGCCCTGCGCGAGAAAGCGCTTGGCCCCGAACATCCCAGCGTCTTCGAGTCGCGCAACAACCTCACGGCGGTGCTCTACGCCCAAGGCAAGTACGCAGAAGCTGAGGTGGAGTATCGCGCGGCGCTCGCGGAACGACTGCGCGTCCATGGCCCCGACGACCCTGGCGTCGCGATGACGCGCAACAACCTCGGCTCGGTGCTCTACTCCCAGGGCAAGGGTCAGGAGGCCGAGATCGAGTATCGCGCTGCGCTGGCGGTGATCGAAAAAGTGTACGGTCCGGACCATCCGGAAGCGGGCACTGAGCGGAACAACCTTGCCAACGCCCTGCGTATCCAAGGCAAGCTGGAAGAAGCGGAGACGGAGCAGCGGGCTGCCCTCACGCTCTGGCAGAAAGCGCTCGGCGCCGATCACCCCGACGTTGCAGCGTCGCACAACAACCTCGGGGTACTTCTGGGCATGGTCGGCAAGCTTGCGGAGGCTGAGGCGGAGCACCGTGCTGCGCTTGCAATCCGCGAGCACGTGCTTGCGCCCGATCACGCGAGCATCGCGGAGTCGCAGGACAACCTCGCGACCATCCTGCTCGAGCGTGGCCAGCCCGCCGAGGCGTTGCCGCTGGCTGAGAAGGCGTGGGCGCTGCGCCAGCGCGGCGAAGTTCCGCCGGCGTGGGCCGGGGAAACAGCCTTTTTGTTGGGGCGTCTGCTTTGGATCAGCGACCGTTCGACGGGAGCGCGCGCCCGTGCGCGCCAGCTGGCACAAGAGGCGCTGGCCCTGTACTCCAAGGCCGACGGCAAGCACGCGGACGAGCTTGAGGAAATTCGCGAGTGGCTCGCCGCACATCCACTGCGGTAGCGGTGTCTGTTGCGCCGGTGCGTCGGCCTTGGCTGATACACTGATGTCTGCGTGCCCGTGCTCCACCTTCTGGTGCATCTCGTCCTCGGTGGACCACCCGGGCTGCCGCCCGCACCGACCCAGAGCGTGCCGCTGTCACCGGCCGAGAATGGTTCGCCGGACGAGACCAGCGATGACGATGTCCAGGGCTGGCGCTGGGATGTTCCGAGTGGATGTCCGCCTGCGCACGAGCTGCGTGCGCGGATCTCCGCGCTGGTGGGGCGCGAACCCGCGGCGGAGGAGCTGGTGGTCGACGGGCAGATCGACGCGAGCGCTGGCGGATACTCGATGACCTTGTCGGTGCGCGGAATTGGACCGGTCGACGCGCGCACCCTTGCCGCGGCAAACTGCTCGGTGCTCACCGACGCGGCCGCGTTGATCGCGGCGGTGGTGGTCGACCCGCTGCAGAGCGGCGCTAAGGTGAGCTGGCTGCAGCGGGAGGCGAGCGCGCGCGCCGGTGTCGTCGGTTCACCGCCGTCACAACGACCGCCTGCGATGGCGACATCGCTGGCGCTCAGTTCGACGCAGCGTCGTCGATCGTCGCGGGCGGCGCCGCTGTCGATCTGGTCGCGGATCCGCGGTGGCGCGGAGGTGGGCGCTGTTCCCGGTGCCACGGGCGGACTCGACGTTGCGTTCGGGTTCGGTCGCCCGCAGATCCGCGGCGAGCTCGTCGGCGCGTTCTGGTTTCCCCGCAGCGTGTCTCGATTGGGCACGACGTTGCGCGTGGCGCTCGGCACGATTGAGCCACGGATCTGCGGCGCCCTCGGTGAGGGCCGTGCGGCGGCTACCCTGTGCGCGGGCGTCGAGCTCGGCGTGGTGCGAGCCGCCGCTTCCAACCGCGTGCGCCAGCCCCCATGGGTGGCGCCACATCTCGAGGTCGGCGTACGCGTAGGGCTGTCTGCTCGGGTCTCGCTCGCGCTCGCGCTCGGCGGTGCGTTCGCCGTGGTGCGCCCGGCATTCCGACTGGAAGCTCCCGACGGGTCGGCGACGGCCACGATCTACGGCCCGGGTGCGATCTCGCTACGTGCGGTTGCGGGTGTCGAGGTTCGATTGGGCCGTTTGGCAGGGCGCACGAAATAACGCTGCAACGATCCCGAACCCGGCAACTGAGGTGGCGAATCGTGTCCAGAGCGAACGGTCTGCTGGTGGTAGGGATCGCCGCAGTCGGCGCTCTGGGGCGTGGAGAGCCGTCGATTGCGTGCCGGCAGTCACAAGAACTTCACGGTGACCGATTCGTCGCGGAGCGAACTTCTAGCTCCGGGGAGGCGGCGTGCCCATGCGGTTCGTTCGCTGCGAACAGCCCCCTCCGCGCAGAGGCAAGGCGGGGCCAATCGAGCACTGAGGAGCCGGCCGTGGGAAGAGATGCACAGATCGCAGGACTCGCGCTTACGGTGGCGGCATCGGCTTGCTACCGCGGTCCATCGACTCCGGATCAAGACGGCAGCGGGGCTGATACGGCGCACGGCGATACGGGCTCGACAACCGGTGGCCCGATGACGGCTGGCACAGCTGGCACGACGGCAACTGCGGGAGGCGAGAGCACCGAGTCGGGATCGGGTCCGGAGCCGGAACCGCCGGGAAAATACCCCGAGCCGTACCCGGAGCCGGCATGTCCTGCGGACTCGACAACGGATGAGCTCGCAGACTACCTCGACCGGTGGGTTGATTGTCACGCTGAGGCGCGTACGGAACGTATCTCCGCGATGGAGACGGCGGAGGATGTTTACGAGCGTCAGGCGTACGTGCGTGGGCGGATGCTGGCCGAGATCGGTGACTTCCCGGAGCGAACACCGCTGAACCCGAGAATCGTGTCGACGCACGAGCGCGACGGCTACCGCGTGGAGAACATCATCTACGAGAGCCAGCCCGGATTTTTCGTGACGGCAAACCTGTACGTACCGACGACCGGAGAAGGGCCGTTTCCGGCGATGCTTGCGCTGGCGGGGCACAGCGGGGCAGGAAAAGGCGGAACGCGACATCCGTCAACCCTCTTTGCCAATCGAGGCTTCGTCGTACTGGCCTACGATCCGCCGGGTCAAGGCGAACGGGTCGACGTCAGCAATCCTCATTTGACGCCGGAAGAGCACGGCAGCGGGACGACGGAGCACACGATGTACGGGGTGCTGGCGGAACTCACCGGGCAGAACTATGCCCGGCATGAGGTTTGGGACGGGATCCGAGGCATCGACTATCTGTTCACGCGTCCTGAAGTCGATCAAAGCGTGGGCGTGGGGGTCTACGGGTGTTCCGGGGGAGGAACCCAGTCGGCCTTCATGGCGGCGTTTGACACCCGTGTGTCGGCTTCTGCACCAGCCTGCTTCATGACGAAATGGCGGCCCGAGTGGGTCGGCTACATCGACGCGGAGCAGGCCTGGACGGATTTCGTCCGCGACGGTCTCGACTTCAGCGACTACCCGCTGGCGATGGCGCCACAGCCGGGCGAATCACCACGCGCCTTCAAGATCCTCCATAGCGTAAACGACTACATCAGCATCGAAGGAACGCGCGCGACGGCGGCGGAGGCCAAAGAGTTCTATCGCCTCATCGGCAAAGAAGAACAGTTCGACTTTTTCGAGAATGAGTGCGATCCCGACGATGCCGACTGCACTGACACCCACGGTTGGAAGGCAGTTTTTAACCAGATGGCCATCGAGTGGCTCGAGCAATGGCTTCGCGGAGGGCCGCCCGATGTGATCAGCAGCAACCCAATCGAGCCCGCCAGCGTCTGCACGTCCACGGGCCAAGTGATGACGGCGCCTGAAATCAGCGAGTACTGCGAAGGCGTTGCTGGAAGTTGTCCCAAGACGGTGCATACGCTCACCCTCGAGCGGGCTGAGCAGTTGTATGCGGATCGCACGATAGTTGGGGCGGCAGACGCGGCGGAAGTGAGGGAGATCGTTGGGAGGCGGATTCATGTGGGTGCGCGCGAGGGCACGCCTGAGGTGACACAAACCGAGGAAGTGGAACACAGTGACTACCGCGAGGAGCGGTTGACCATCGAAACCGAGCCAGGGTTCACGGTGCCGGCCGTGTTACTTGTGCCTTCGGCTGGAGCGTCTCAACTTCCCGCGGTCATCTATATCGATCGCATTTCCGACGACAGCCTTCAGGAGGCCGAAGAGATCGTTCGCAGCGGACGCGTCGTGCTCGTCGTGCAGCCCCGCGGAAGCGAGTTAGCACCGCATCGGTTGGTGCGGGGAGTGCACGTTGGGAGCGACTACTTGCAAAACACGATCGCAAGCGTTGTCGGCAAGCGGCTGGTGGGTCTGCGTGTAACCGATGCCCTGCGCGCGTTCGACTACTTGATCACCCGCACCGAAGTTGATCCCAGCGAGATCTCAGTGTTCGGTCGAGACGAAGGGGGCATCACAGCGTTGCATGCGGGGGTACTTGAACCGAGTTTTCGCGCCATCGCAGCGGAGAACGCCCTGCTTTCGTACATGAACCTCGTTCAAACCAAGAACCATTACGGGTTCAACGATCTCATCTTGCCCGGGGTGCTGCAGGACTACGACCTTCCGGACTTGGCCAACGCGTCGTCGCCACGCCCGGTCTGGATCAGCTCGCCGCGACGAGCCGATACACCATTGGCCCAACCATCGCCGGACGCCGAGCCTGCGTCGGAGGGAACACCGGCTTCACTGGCCGAGGCCGAGGCCACTTACACCCCGCCGGGAGCTCCAGCCAGCGTGCACGTGTTGCTGCGCGATTCTTCGTCGTTCATGGACGTGTACGAAGCTTGGCTTGAGTGATTTCGATCGGTCGCGGGCCACCGGCGATCCCCAAGGCGCGCTTCCGGCCCCGGCCTCTCGACTGGAAGCTCCGGACGGTCGGCGACGACGGGCTGCGCGCGATCTCGCTAGGCGCGGTCGCGGACGTCGAGGTTCGGCTGGGCCGCTTGGTAGGGCGCAAGATCGGCCCTTTCGAGCCGGCGCCGTGGCCGCGGCTCGCCGAACCACGGAATTCAGGAACCGCGGGCATGTCCCATAAAGGCATGACCAGATGACGGATCCAGCGCTGCGGCCAGCGATGCCCCATGATGAACGGCAGGTGGAGCAGCCTGAGGCGTCCGAGCGCAGCGACGGCCGCGGCCAGTTCGCCGCCCTTTACCGCGCGCATTTCGGTTTTACCTGGGCCGTGCTTCTCCGGCTCGGTGTTTCGCGAGCTTCGGTCGAGGATGCGGCGCAGGAGCTATGGGTCACCGCGCACCGTCGCCTGGCGCAGCTGCGTGGTGAACGTCTGGCGCGTTCTTGGCTGTATGGGATCGCGCGACGCGTCGCGTCGCACCATCGTCGCGCCGAGCAACGCCATCGCCGCAAACTGGAAGCGTTCGGTTTCGCGGACAGGCTGAGCCACGAGTCGCCGCGCGAGTCAGCGTTGATCGTCCAGGACGCCCTCGGTTCTCTCGACGAATCTCTGCGCGAGGCGTTCGTCCTCAGCGAGCTCGAGGGGTGGACGGCGCCGGAGATCGCCGAAGCGACAGGTGCCAATCCGAATACCGTCTATTGGCGCGTGCGAACCGCGAAGCGCGAGTTGCGATCTCGCTTGTCCTGCGACGGGGTCGCGGATCCTGAGCGTGTCGACGCAGCGATGGGAGAGCTGCGTCGAAGGACCACCGCACCGCGGGGGGCGGCCCAGCACTGCTGGCTCGTCCTGGCGCCGAAGTTGGCAGCGCCATCCGTGTCGACCGCCCTGCTCGCCGGGCTTTCGCAGGTGAAACTCGGGATCGTCAGCGCCGTGGTCGCAGCGACGGCGACCGTCGCGGTGCTCCCTGGGCGGCCACTCGCCGCGGCGGCGACGACCAACGCCGCGACCCCCTTGGTCGCCGGCTCGCTGCGCGACACCGCCGAACCGGTCACACTCGCACCTTCACGTTCGGTGCCCGCACTGAGGGCAGTCGAGGTGGTGCCCACCTCTGTGTTCGTCCCCGAAGCAGCCACGCCATCTCGGGCAGCCGTGCCGCGTGCGCTCGGCATGTCACAACCTCGCATCCCCGCAGCACGGGGCACCGAGGCGGCCGTGCCGGCGCAGCCCCGCGACTCGGATCGCATCGATCCCGCGGAGGCTGCCTTGCTCGCGCGTGCTCGCGGAGCGCTCGCGCGCGGCGATGCGTCGGGCGCCCAGGTGGCGATCCGCGAGCACACCCAGCGTTTTCCGCAAAGTGGCTTGGCCGATGTTCGGCGCCTGCTGGATGTCGAGTCTCGGTGCGCCCTCAACGATCGCCACGGCGCGCAGCGGATCGCGGGTGATGCGATCGGAGCCGACACCGCGATCGGTGCGCGCCTGGCGAAGACGTGCGTCGGGGACCAGCCGTGAGAGCGGTTGTGCTGCTGTGCTCAATCCTCTGGGGCGGTTGCATCCAGCCCATCGGCGTGGGTGTTCTTCCGGACGCAACAGTCGCATCGTCTGGTGACGAGGAATCCGGCGAACGCACTGCCTCAGGATCTGCGACGGGTCCGGGGGCTGGACACACTGACGACGAGCCGCCCGAACTGTTCGCGATCGTTCTCGCAGCCGAGGACGTCTACGGGGACGACGGGACTGGCACCGGTGGGTCCCCGGGCGAGGGGACCGCTGGGTCGGGTGCGGTTGTGGTTCGCCTAAGCAACGCCGCCATCAGTTGTGCCGATCCTATCTGGCTGTTGCCATGCGACGATCACTGGGCCATTTTCTTCGACCTCTCTCCCGACGATCTCCAGCAGGGTGCGAGCGGGCAGCTGGTCGATCTCCTGGGCACCCTTCAGGTCGCGCCAGCTATCGCCGGTCGAAGGTGCATGGTCGACAAGCAGGCGGTCTCCGGAACCTTCGAGATTCTGTCGGTCGACCCGGCCGCATTAGAGATCCAACTCGACGACCTCGTGCCCTCTGAGGGGTCTCCGCCCGCGTTGACGTTCGTGGCCCAGCGTTGTTGACACCACGCAGGCGCACTCCGAGGCCGAGGTCGAACGCCAACCATCTAGCGGTGGTATGCTGCGCCGATGGTGCGTCCTGACGAACGACGGACGAGGAGCGCGTCAGCGCGACGAGGCCG
>CADEGN010000173.1 GCA_902826865.1 uncultured Myxococcales bacterium | reverse complement strand
TTGTTCTGGGAGCACCCAAGCGGGGTGTACCGCATCGACTCGCCTCGCCTGCAGACGCCCCGGTCCAGCCACGTATGTTTGCCGCCGCTCGCGATCGTGCTGCTCGCGATCGCATGCGCCCAGCCGCCGCAGTCGCCCGCGCCGACAGAGACCGGCAAGCCGCCGGTCGCCAGCGCCGCCAGCCCATCGACCGGTGCGCACGCGATCCAGCCGAGCGGCGCCGGCGAGCTCTACCTCCGCCAGACGCCGGGAGGCTACGCGAGCGATGCCCGTGGTGACTATGGCCTCGGTCCGAACCACGCCGACGCTCTCCCACCCTACCCAGGAGGTCCACCCGGGACGCGCACGCCGTTCGATCTGTGGCGCTACGCCGGGCGCGGTGAGTCGTCGTGGGGCTCGCCGGAATTGCCGATGCCATGGGACGACTGGCTCAAACTCCACGCCCGCCAGAAGCCGCAACTGATGGCCGATGTTGCGACCTACATGGCCAGCCGATTCGACTTCCATGGCGAGTCGATCCCGGGCGCGACGGCCTCGGGCGGCAAACCGATCATGGCAGGGCCAGTCGCGCGGTTGCCCGAGGGCATCGCCGCGTTCGAGCGACTGGGAAAACTCCCGCCCAGCGAGATCCGCGACCGCGACCTATTCCCCTACAAACCGCTCGCCCACCCCCTTCAGACCACGGCCCACATGGTGTTTCCGCGCGCGTGGGTCGCGGTTCATCCCGAGTTTGAGCGGATAGACCTCGATCACGATTTCCCCGACGCGTACTTGCCCGAGTTCCCACCGCCGATGTTTCTCACGACGCACAAGGAACTCGGCGATGTGACCGGCGGAAAGGAAGTCACGTTAGGAAACTACTACGAGATCTTCAATGGCCTGCTCACGGGCGAGCAGATGGAGGGGCTCAAGGAGCTCCTGCGACCGACGCCGACGACCTGGTTCAACCACACCCACCATCGAGTGACTGCCGAACCAAGCGCGGGCGTGGGCTGCCTGTCGTGCCACACGAACGGCCATACCAACGGTGCGTTCGAGCTCGCGCCCGATTCCCGCCCCAATGAGGCCCGCCTGCGCGTGGACACTCCCTCGATGCGCGGCAACTACAACCTCATGCAGCTGTCCTCGAAGCGCTCGATTCGCAGCATGGATCACTTCGCGGAAGTCGAGGAGTACTTCGACGGCGATCCTGCCCTCATGCAGCAGCTCGGACCACGCGGCGCCCAGCGGCAGATCACCAACCGAATGGGGGATTTCAACGCGATCCTCGACGTTCCGCCGGCGCCCAAACTCGATCCGCTCGGTCGTCTGCGCCCGGAGCTCGCCACCGCGGCCGAGCTGCGCGGCGAGCAGCTGTTCCACGGCAAGGCCCAATGCGCGGTCTGTCACGCCGGGCCGGCCTTTGTCGACGACTACATGCACGATCTCGCGGTGGAGCGTTTTTATGTCGGCCGCCCCGAGGGTCCGGTCAAGACGTTTCCGCTGCGCGGGATCAAGGATAGTCCGCCGTATTTGCATGATGGGCGGGCTCCCACCTTGGCGGATGCAGTTGAGTTTTTCGACCTCGTGTTGCAGCTCCACCTCACGGGGACAGAGAAGTCCGACCTGGTTGCGTTCTTGTTGTGCCTGTGACCCCGCGCGCGGCGCGGGCGCGGGTGATGCACGAATGGCGCGCGCCATCGCGCGCGTCGGCAAAACGGCCACGAGAAGCGGCCAAAATGGTGCCCAGCGCCCCGAGACTGCGCCCAACTCCGGCCCAATGCGTGAAACCGCAAAGGGGTACAGACCCGCGACAGTTTGGCCGAAACGTTGTGCATGCATCCTGCGCGGACCGCCAAGCCAGCTAACACCGCGGTCATCCTGTTGGTCGACGACGACGAACGGGTCCGCCGCGCACTCGGGCTGGTGCTCCAATCCCAGGGCCACGAGGTCATCTCCTGCCCGGACGGCGAGTCGGCGATCGAGGTCGCACGCGATCGGGTGCTCGATCTCGCGGTGGTCGATCGACGCATGTCGGGCATCGACGGCATCGACGTGCTTCAGCAGCTGCGCGAAATGCAGCCGATGTGCAATCGCGTGCTGCTCTCGGGGTCGATCGATGTTGACACCGCGATCGCGGCCGTCAATCAAGGTGCAGCCGCGCACGTGCTCGAGAAGCCCGTCGGAATCGATGAGCTCACCTCGCTGGTCGAGGACACCATGCGGCGCCGAGAACGTATGATCGAGGCTGCCAGCGACTTGCAGCGGATGAACCGCTCGGCGTCGCGCATGCGCCTCCTAACGCTGCTGGCGGGCCCCGACCTGCGGTTGGCAATTCAGCCCATCGTCCGCGCCGAGACCAACGGGATCGTCGCATACGAGGCCCTGCTGCGGAGCGCGGATCCAGTGCTTTCGGGCCCCTTGGCGGTATTGCGCGCGGCCGAGGAGCACAACCTGGTCGGTCGCCTAGGGGAGGCGGTGATGGTGCGCGCCGCCGGAATCCTCGACCGGCTTCCCGGCGACGGAAGCCTCTTTATCAACCTTCACCCCGATGAGCTGGCGGACCCAGACGGTCTGTGCGAACGCCTCGACGTGCTGCGCGCCTCGGCCGAGCGCGTAGTGTTGGAGATCACCGAACGCAGCTCGCTCAGCGATGCCCGCGGGTGGGAGAAGTCGATCGAGGCGATTCTCAGCCGCGGATTCCGCGTCGCGGTGGATGATCTCGGATCGGGCTACAGCTCGCTCTCGGTGCTCGCCGAACTGCAACCGAGTTTCATCAAGATCGATATGAGCATCGTCCGCGACATCGATCACATCCCGCGCAAGCAGCGGCTGTTCGACCTGTTGTGCCGCTTCGCGGATGCCACCGAGACGCTCGTGGTTGCGGAGGGCATCGAAACCGCGGCCGAGGCCGAGACGGTCAAGCGTTGCGGCGCGCACTTGCTTCAGGGCTACTTCTACGCGCGGCCCGAGCCGTGGGAGAAGGTCCTCGGCGATAGCAGACCAACCGCCTGATCGGCGGACGGTCACCCCACCATAGTTGGGGCACGGGTTTGGCATCGCGTATGCTCCGCCCATGGCGATGCTCCTCGCGGGCGCGAGCCTGGGTCTCTTCGGGGCCGTGCTCGCACGCGCCCGGCGGCGCGGGGAGCCTCTCGGCGTCGACGTGTTGGTGCTCGCCGGCGCGCTCGCGCTCGTCGCCGTGGGCCTGACCGTGACCTTGCTCGCGACGTTTGGGGTCGCCACGCCCCGCGCAAGCGCATGCGCGGTCGCAGCCATCGCCGTCGGACTTTGGCGCTGGGGTTGGCGGCCTCCGCCGACGGGCGCTCGATGGCAGCGAATCGACCTCCGCGCCGCAGTCGTTCCCGCCGCGCTCGTGTTGGCAACCCTCGCGCTGCGTTGGCCGGCGATGGACTATGCGCTGGCCGGAAGGGACCAGGGCTCGTACACGCTCCGGGCCGAGTTCATCGCAACGCACGGGCGCTTCGACTTCATCGATCCCGTGCTCGCCGCGGCCGGTGCCGCCGAAGCATCGCGCCCGGGTCCAGGGGATCTGCTTGGCCTGTACCCTCGCCGCGGCGACGCCTGGCGCGACGGCGTATACGAAGCGGCCTACCGCCCGGGCTGGTATCTCGCCGACCGTGAGCTGGGCCATGTCGTGCCGCAGTTCTTCCACCTTCACCCGGCGACGATGGCCGCGGCGATCTGGATCGCAGGCGACCACGGCATCGCCCTCGCACTCACCCTCGAGGCCGGGCTCGTCGTCCTGGCGATGTTCGCGATCGGCCGCAGACTATTCGGTCACACCCTGTGGGGCGCCGTCTCGGCCGCGATCGTTGTGGTCAGCCCCGTGGCGATCTGGGTGCACCGCAACAATCTCACCGAGACGTTGACTGCCCTCATCGTGGCCTGCTCAGCGCTTGCGGGCCTGCGAGCACGCGAGGGCCGCGAGCACGAGCTCGTGCTCGCGGCGTTCTTGCTCGGGGCCGCGGCTTGGGTGCGGGGCAATGGCTGGTTGACGGCGCCGGTAGTGCTGCTCGGCACGGCATTGGTCCCTTCACACGTGCGCGGTCGACAACGCCCGGCGATCGTCTTCGCCGCCATGCTCGTGGGCTCGATCGTGGTCCATGGAACGACGGTATTTCCGTACGTCTACGACGAGCTGCATCGACTCATCACGTGGTGGTCGACGCCGTCGGTCTCGCAACTCATCGGACTCGCTGTGCTCGCGCTCGCCGGCTGGTGGAGCGTCGATGAGTTGGTGTTTGGACCCCGTGGGCGCTTGGCCGAGAGCCCGGGACTCACGGCGTTGCGTGGGCGCGCGTTCGCGATGGTCGTCGCCGTCGGAATCGCCCTGGTCAGCTGGGGATGGTTGCGCACCGCGGGTGGGCCGACCTGGTCGCGACTCGACGCGCTCGGCCCCATGCTCGGTCCGGTCCTCGGCGCGTTCGCCTTGGCCGGTGCGGTGCTCGCCCTGCCCCGAAAATCGCAGGTCGACGCGGCGCACGCGTGGCTGGTGACGATGGCCTCCCTCGTGGTTGTGACCGCGGCGCTCTACCTCCCGCACACGCTGCCAACCTTCGGTCTCTACTACTACGGCCGCTACCTCGTGCCGGAGATCCTGCCCGCCATGGCGCTCTTGGCCGTGCACACGCTGCAGACCACGGCGCGTGTGCTCGGGGCCCGTCTCGGAGGCGCGCGCGCGGTCACGAGTGTCGGCGCTGCGATGCTCGTCGGCGGCGTCGCTGCTCCGCTGGCGCTTTCCCCGGTCACGCGTCTGGTCGAGTTCGCCGGGACCGGACGCCTGGTCGAGGCCCTGGCCGCGCGGATTCCCGAGGGGTCGGTGGTGATCGCCGGCGGCGAGGGGTGGCACCACGGCCACACGTTCAACCAAGTCGCTGGGGCGCTCGCGATCCGACACAACCGCACGATCGTCCCCTACGTCACGCGCGAGGCCGCGATCGCAAGCCTGTGGGAACTCCTGATCAACCGACCCGCGGCGACAGGCGAATCAGCTCCGCCGGTGTTTCTCCTGATCAACGAGGCGACCCATGCGGTACGTCCGCGCGCCGACGGTCCGACGCTGGCGGCGTTTGACGACCTCTTGCCGCCTCCGTTTGCGGCCAACTCGATCGTGGCGTTGGAGCTCGCCGCCGACCGCCTGACGCCGAGCGTCGACGCCCTACCGACCCGCGTGACTCGGGACCAGCTCCGCATGGTGCTCGACGACCTCGTGAGCGAGCCGCAGCGCACCGCGGAGCTGCGGCGCTGGTGGCCGAGGCGCGAGGAAACCGGCCAGATCACGATGGTGGCAGCCGCCGAGACACCTCGGCTGGCCGTGCGCGAGCGCGCGGTCTCCCAGCCAGCCAAAGACGGTATCGCGGCGAGTTCGTCGCTCGGTGGGCCACTCTGTCTGCGCCCCGGTCACGAGCTCGTGATCGAGCTTCCCGAGGACGCCGGCGTCGTGAGCCTCGCCCTCGTCGCCACACCGAACACGTCGGCCCACGTGGGCGGCTGGCACGTGTGGGCCGACGATCTTGTGCTCGCCTCCGATCCCCCTGCAACGAGCGCACGCGCCCGCGACACATTGGGCCCGTGGAACTTCGCGACCACGCCGAAGACCCTGAGGATCCGTGGCTCGAACCTCGCCGTCGCAAACGCCCCCTGCCCCTACGGCGGGGTCGCAGAGCTCCGCGCCTGGTCGACCGAACACGGGGCGCTCGCGGACGCAGCGTTGGTCCACGAGGAGTTCATGCCCCCCGATGACCTCGGGCACCCGACGGCCCCCGCACGCTGGGTTTCGGGTCGCGGGCTCTCGCGCTATCGCAGCGGCGTCGGACCGAAACCCGAGCTGCGGGCGGTGAGCCTCGGTCTGCGCCCCGGCGCACCCCTCGAATTCCCGCCCGAGCGGCCGCCTGGCAGCGGTCCGGTCGACATCGTGGTCAACTTGACCGCAGCCGCGTTGTCCCCCGCTGCCCGGATCGTCGTCCGTGTCGACGGCGCGGTGCTCGGCGAATTCGATCCGCCAGATTCGCGCGAACGGAGCTGGCAGTCGCCGATCCTTGCGCTCGAACGGCCCGCGGCGGTCGCTCGCGTCGCGCTCGAGCTGCGCGATGCGTCCGCCGACGACGTGGCTTGGGTTCGCGACGTCGGATTGTTCTCACGGCCGTGACGACCTTTGCGTCCCCGCGGCCGGGTATGCTGCGCGGCGTGTCGGAATCGATCAGGGCGCGACGCGTGGCCGTCATCACCGGGGCCAGCCGTGGCATCGGAGCCGCCATCGCGCGCCGGCTCGCCGCGGATCACGAACTCGTGCTGGTGGCCCGCGACCTTGCCCGCTGCCAGGCGTTCGCGGAGTCGCTCGTCGCCCAGGGCGCGTCCGTGCGCGCGTGCCACGGAGCAGACCTCGCCGACCCTCACGCCACCGCAGCCCTCGCCCAGGCCCTCGGCGCGCACTCGCCCACGGTGTTGATCAGCAATGCCGGCGTGGCGCCGTCGGCGAACCTGACCAAGACCACCGATGCGATGTGGCAGGAGACGATCGCCGTGAATCTGACCGCGCCCATGGTGCTGGCGCGCGCCCTGGTTCCGGGGATGCTCGCCGAAGGGTTCGGTCGGATCATTCACGTCGCGAGCACCGCGGCGCTCAAGGGCTACCGCTACACAACGGCCTACGCGGCGAGCAAGGGCGGCCTTGTGGCGTTCACGCGCGCGCTGGCGGCCGAGCTCGCCGGCCGCGGCGTGACGGTGAACGCCGTCTGTCCCGGCTTCACCGACACCGACATCGTGGCCGCCTCGCTGCGTCGAATCGAAACCGCGACCGGCCGCAGCGCCGAAGAGGCGCGCAAGAGCCTTGAAGGCTTCTCGCCGATGGGTCGACTCGTGACGCCGGACGAAGTCGCCGCCCTGGTCGCGCAACTGTGCGGCGACGACGCGGCGTCGATCCACGGTCAGGCCATCGCCATCGACGGAGGAGAGACCACGCTGTGACGACCACGCCCCGAACCATCCAACCCGCGGGCTGGGCCCAGCCACGCGGCTATGCCAACGGTATGGCCGCCCGCGGCGAACTGCTCGCAGTCGCCGGGCAGATCGCCTGGGACGAACAGTGCAAGATTGTCTCCGACGACTTCGCGGCGCAGTTCCGGCAGGCCCTCGCCAACGTCCTGACCGTCGTCCGCACTGCTGGTGGCACGCCGACAGATGTCATCTCGCTCACCGTGTACGTGATCGATCGCCAGCGCTATCTCGCGTCTGCATCTGAGCTCGGCCGAGTGTGGCGCGAGCTGCTCGGCCGCCACTATCCCGCGATGGCGCTGGTCGAGGTCTCTGCGTTGGTCGAGCCGCGGGCGCAGATCGAGATCCAGGCCCTCGCGGTCCTCTCGTGTGGAGACACGCCATGAACGACTCGCCCGACGCCCAAGACCTCGATCTCCCGGCCCCGCGGACCTTCCGCTACGAAGAGCGCGATCGAGTTGGGATCATCACCCTCGATCGCCCAGATCGCTTCAACGCGCTGACGTTCGCCGTTTACCGCGAGCTCGCGGATCTATTCGCCGTCATCGACCGCCGCGCAAACGCGCCTGGTGGTGCGCGCGCGATCGTTCTGCAGGGTGCCGGCAAGGCGTTCTGCAGCGGCGGTGACGTCGAGGACATCATCGGCCACCTCTTTGCTCGCGACATCGATGGGCTGGTCCGGTTCACGCGGATGACCGGCGAACTCATCGCCAACATGCGCCGTTGCAAGCTGCCGATCGTGGCGAGCGTCAAGCGGGTCGCAGCCGGCGCCGGCGCGGTGATGGCGTTGGCCAGCGACCTGCGCGTGATGGGCCGGCACGCGTTCTTCGCGTTCTTGTTCCCGCAGGTCGGATTGTCAGGCGCCGACATGGGCGCGAGCTGGTTGCTACCGCGGGTGGTGGGACTCGGGATTGCCTCCGAGATCCTGCTCCTCGGTGAGCGGGTGCCGGCCGAGCGGTGCGAGCGGATCGGGTTGGCCAATGCGCTGGTCGATGACGACGATCCATCAGCGGTTGATCTGGCCGCGTTCGAGCTCGCGCAGCGGCTCGCCGCCGGTCCCCATTTCGCCGCGCGGATGACCAAGACCATGTTGGCGGCCGAGCTCGGCATGGGTTTCGCCGACGGGATCGAATCCGAGGCCCAGACCCAGGCGATCTGCATGCAGCACCCCGACTTCCGCGAAGCCCACGAGGCGTGGAAAGCCGGACGGAACCCGCGGTGGGCGTGATGGGTCTGCTCAGCAGTCACGTGGTCGACCGCGATTTTGGCGTGGTCGCCGGCGATCCGACGGAGCTGCGTGCGCTCGAGGACCAACTGCAGGCGTTCTGTGCGGCGCTCGAAGCCGACCCGATCGACGAGCGCGACGACGTCGCCGCGACACGCACCTACGTGACACGCCTGGCCGACGCCGGCTTGCTCCGGCATGTGGTGGCGGCCCGCCACGGCGGCGCATCGCCACAACTGCGGGCGACCGACCTCTGCCTGGTGCGGCAGTGGCTCGCCCGCACCAGCGGCGCGCTCGACAGCGCGTTCGTCATGCAGGGCCTGGGCTCCTACGCCATCGGATTGGCCGGCGAAGCGCCGCTCCAGGATCGATTGCTCCCACGCGTGGCGGCGGGGCAGGAAATCTGTGCGTTCGCCCTGACCGAACCGGAGGCCGGGTCTGATGTCGCCGCGATGACGACCACAGCTACGCCCGTGCCGGGCGGTGGCGTCCGGCTGGACGGCACCAAGTGCTTCATCTCCAACGCACCATGCGCGAGCAGCTACGTCGTGTTCGCGCGTGAGGCGGTCTTGGGTGATGGCGGCAAGCCGCGGCACGGGGCCTTCTGGGTCCCCGGAGATGCAAAGGGCCTGTCCGTCACGCCGATCCGCGTGATCGCTCCCCATCCGATCGGCACCGTCGACATGTGCGGCGTCGAGGTGCCTGCGCACGCGCGCATCGGTCCGCCCGGCGACGGTTTGCGCCTCGCGTTTGCTACCCTCGAAACGTTCCGCGTCAGCGTCGGCGCCGCCGCGCTCGGCTTTGCCGATCGGGCGCTGGCGACCGCGGTGTCTCACCTGCAAGCGAGGGTGCAGTTCGGTCGGCCCCTGGCGACCCAGCAGGGACTGCGTTTCGCCCTCGCCGACGTCGCCACCGAACACGTCGCGGCCCAGCTCCTCGTATATCGCGCGGCGGCCGCACGCGATCGCGGGAACGCCAGCGCAGACATGGTCGCCATGGCCAAGCTGGCCGCTACCGAGGCGGCGCAGCGGGTCATCGATCGCGCTGTGCAATCACTCGGAGGACTCGGCGTAACTGTCGGGTCGGTGACCGAGCGGCTCTACCGCGAAATCCGAGCGCTGCGGATCTACGAGGGCACGAGCGAGATCCAGAAACTGGTCATCGCCCGCGCCCTGTTCGATGCGTGATCATTGCGGGTGGTAGCGGCGGACGAATACGTTGCGCTGCTCGCCGACCCGCTGGGTGGTTCCGACAACCGTCACGTCGCCGGCGCCATCTATCGCCGCTGCCGCAAAGGCCTGATCGAGATCGTTGTCCATGTCGCTGAAACGATCGGCCCACAGCGCTGTTCCGGTGGGCCCATAGGCCGCGACGAATGCGTCGACGGACTGGGGCGGATGACTCGATGACCCGACCATCACCACGTTGCCATCGGCCGAATTCGCTACGCCGGCGCCCACGTCCCAAAAGCCGGTGCTATCGGAGTATTGGGCCATCCACTGCTGGGTCCAGGTGCCGTCAAAGGCGAGCGTGGCGGCGTTGCCAGCGTTTCCGGGGGTGTCACCCACGACGAGGCGGCTGTCGTCGGCGTAGATCCAGCCGCGCACGAAGAAGTTCGTAAACTCCTGTGGCGCGTCAGGCGAAGCGATCCCGTCGGTGTCATACGTCAGCATCCGACCTTCGCTGCCCGCGTCTAAGTCCTCGTAGGCGAGGACGTGAATGGTGCCGTCTTCGGCGACGTGGAGGCCCTGGGCGCCATCCGCCCCCCCGCCTGGGCCGGCGTAAGTCGCCGTCCACAGCTCAACGCCGCTCGGGTCGTACTCGGCGACATAGACGTCCCAGTCCTGAGGACCGACGCGGATCGTGCCGACGACGTCGATGTTTCCGTCGCCGTCGACCGCCACGGCATCTGCGTTGTCGACGTCGTCGTTCTCACCCGGGCCGCTCCCGGGGCCGTCAAAGGTGATCGTGATCGTCTCCGCTGACCCGTCGCTTGGGACGACCAACACGAGCCCATCTTGGCCAGTCGCCATCGTCGTCGTCGCGCCGGCGATGAGGAAGTTTCCCTCGGCGTTGCGCGAGAGCGAAAAACCGACGTCATCGAGGTTTTCGGAGCCGTTGTAGGTGTAGGTCCAGCCCTCGGTACCGTCGGGCATGTACTGGCGCAGCCACACGTCACTGCCCTGATCAACGGTTCGCTCACTGCCGAGCACGTACGCCGTGCCGTCCTCGTCGACGAGCACGTCGTTAGCGCGATCGTTGCCCGATGCTGGGCCGTCGTAGACCGCCTCCCAGGCGACGGTGAACGAGAAGGTACAGTCGGCGTGGCAGGCATCGCCTTCGTCGAGGTTCCCATCGTCGCACTCTTCGCCATCGTCCATGTCACCGTTGCCGCACAGCGACTCGCCCGTGCTGCTCGACCCGGCTGAAGTATCGGCGGGTGCCGTCGTCGTACCGCTGGTCTGGCCGCCACCGCTCGAGCTGTCCGCGGGTACCGTGCTGCTGGACTCCCCCGCACCGGTAGTACTGCCACCGGTCTCGGAACCAGCGCCGGAACCGGTCTCGACGCTGTCGTCGGCCGCGCAGCCGAGCGCAAGTAATGCCAGGACCGGGCTCAATGTCATCGCGGGGCGCATCATCATGGGCGAGGTATAGACCTCAGGGATCACGCGCGCAACTCTGCGCCGCGAAACCAGGCCCGCCACGTCGACTCAGCGTGCGTGACCACATACAAAACGTCACCCGACTCGGCCGATCTGCCCAGGTCGAACGGACAATCGCGTCCCAGATCCGCGTTCCGCAGGGATCAAGCACGCCAACCCGGCGTTCGGATCATTCGGAGATCGGTCGCGCCAACGGTGCCCGCCCACGCAGCGCGGCCAGAACCGCCTGCGCGCCGCGCCCGGCCGTTACCCGTCCGGCAGAGACGTCGGGCAAGACGTCGGACCGCGCTTGCACGACCTCCGGGTCGCAGACCATCAGGTCGGCCAACGCAGTTCGGACCGCGTCGTCGAGGGCGGCCAGTCGCTGGCGAATGCGGCGTTCGGCCCACGCACCGCTGGCCGTCACCGCGTCGCGGTGCTCGAGTAGCGCGGCCACGACGCGCACGATCGATGCGTCCTCGAGCGACGAGCAAGTCAGCACGCGCGGCTGCCAGCCACCGTCACCTGTGGCGCGGGCCATCGCGAGTGCGCCCTCAAGCATCGCTCGCGTTGCCTCGGAGGCGGCGATGCGATCGCCGTCGGCCTTGTTGACCACCACGACGTCGCCGACCTCTAGCAACCCGCGCTTGATCCCCTGGAGCTCGTCGCCGCTATCGGCCATGGCTAGCACCACCACCACGTCGACGATGTCGCCGACGGCGATCTCCGATTGCCCGACACCGACGGTCTCGACCAACACGACGTCGTAGCCGGCCGCCTCGCACAATAAGATCGTGTCACGGCTTCGGCGCGCCACGCCCCCGAGTACCCCGCCCGTCGGGGTCGGACGCACGTAGGCGGCCGACTCCCCGGCCAGCCGCTGCATTCGCGTCTTGTCGCCGAGGACGCTCCCGCCCGAACGCGCGGAACTCGGATCCACCGCCAGGACCGCCACGCGGTGGCCCGCGGCGATCAAAGCGGCGCCAAGCGAATCGATGAACGTGCTCTTGCCGACCCCAGGCGGGCCGGTCACGCCGATGCGCCAGCTGGCGGCGTCGTGGGGTGCGAGCGCGTCGAGCAGCGCCTCGGCGTGGGCGCGATCTTCGGGCCGCAAACTTTCGATCAACGTGATCGCCCGGGCAAGGGCCCCGCGCTCGCCGGCACGGATCCGTGTGGCCCATCGCCGCGTAGGATCGTCGGTCACGTCGGCGCCTTCTCGAGCACGTCCAGGATCCGCGCGGCCGCGTCCGTCAGTACGGTGCCCGGGGTAAACACCGCTGCGGCGCCGAGCTCATACAACCTCGCTACATCGGCCGGCGGCACCACGCCGCCGACGACGATGATGACGTTGCCCCGCCCCAACGCGTCGAGGGCTGCGCGCAGTCGCGGCACCAGCGTGAGATGGCCGGCGGCAAGCGAGCTGACGCCAACGACGTGAACATCGTTGTCGACCGCCTGGGTGGCCGCCTCATCGGGCGTGGCGAACAACGGACCGACGTCGACGTCAAAGCCCATGTCGGCGAAACCGGCCGCGATAACCCGTGCGCCGCGATCGTGTCCGTCTTGACCGAGCTTCGCGACGAGGATTCGCGGACGACGGCCGTGGGCGGCGGCGAATGCCTGCGTCCGAGCGCGGACCGCCTGCATGGGTGCCGGATCGCCCAACGTGCTCGAGTATACGCCCGTCACCACCTGCGCGGTCTGGCTGTAGCGCCCGAACACGCGCTCGAGCGCGAGCGAGATCTCGCCGACGGTGGCCTTCGCGCGCGCCGCTGCGATCGCGAGGGCAAGCAGGTTTCCCTCGCCCGCGCGTGCGCATTGTTCGAGCGCCACAAGCGCCGCGTCGGTTGCCCCAGCGTCGCGGCTGGCCCGGAGTTCGGCCAAGCGTCGCAGCTGGGCCGCCCGCACCGCTGAGTTGTCCACGCGGAGCACCTCAATCTCGGTCTCGAGCGGCGCACGCAACGTATTGACGCCAACCACGACCTGTTGGCCGCTATCGATCCGCGCCTGGGTGCGCGCGGCAGCCTCCTCGATCCTCCGCTTCGGGATCCCGCGCTCAATCGCCCGCGCCATCCCTCCGGCGGTCTCAACCTCAGCAACGAGACCGCGGGCGCGTTCGACCAGAGCCGACGTCAACGCCTCGACATGGAAGCTACCGCCGCACGGATCGATCGTCTGGCACAGACCGCTCTCGTACTGCAACACCAGCTGGGTATTGCGGGCGATCCGGGCGCTGTGATCGCTCGGCAGGGCCAGTGCCTCGTCGAACGCATTGGTATGCAACGACTGCGTGTGACCGAGCACCGCGGCTACGGCCTCGATAGTGGTGCGCGCGATGTTGTTGTACGGATCCTGCGCGGCCAGACTCCACCCCGAGGTCTGGCAGTGCGTTCGCAGCACCCACGACTTTGGGCTCTTCGCGCCCAGGCCGGCGACCAGCTCCGCCCACAGGATCCGGCCTGCCCGCAGCTTTGCCACCTCCATGAACGTGTGCATGCCGATCCCCCAAAAAAACGAGAATCGGGGGGCGAACGCATCGATTTCCAGCCCTGCGGCCATACCGGTGCGGAGGTACTCAAGGCCGTCGGCCAGGGTATAGGCGAGCTCGAGATCGGCCGTCGCCCCCGCCTCCTGCATGTGATAGCCCGACACGCTGATGCTGTTGAACTTCGGCATCTCGCGGGCGGTGTAGGCGAAGATGTCGCCAATAATCCGCAGCGACGGCGCCGGCGGATAGATGAACGTGTTGCGAACCATGAACTCTTTAAGGATGTCGTTTTGGATCGTCCCTTGGAGCTGCGCCGGGGCCACGCCCTGCTCCTCGGCCGCGACGACATACAGAGCGAGCACGGGAAGGACCGCCCCGTTCATCGTCATCGAAACACTCATCTGATCGAGCGGGATCTGGTCGAACAGGATCCGCATGTCGAGGATCGAGTCGACGGCGACGCCGGCCATCCCGACGTCGCCCTCAACGCGCGGATGATCCGAGTCGTAGCCGCGATGGGTCGCCAGATCGAAAGCGATCGAGAGGCCTTTTTGGCCCTGGGCGAGATTGCGGCGATAGAACGCGTTGCTGTCCTCGGCGGTGGAGAAGCCAGCATATTGGCGGATGGTCCAGGGCTGGCGCACGTACATGCTCGGGTAGGGACCACGGGCGAACGGGGCAAAGCCGGGGTAGCCGCGCCGCACTGGGATTGCCGGCGCGCGTGGGTGACGGTCGACCTCGATCCCCTCCGCGGTGGTAAACACGCTGCTCGCCGGCGATGCGGCCGGCGTAGCGGCCACCAACGTCTCGTACGACAGGGCGAAGAGGTCTTCGAGCGCGCTCATCGGCCACCTCCGACCGGGACGATCCCCCCGAGGTCGACGGGCACGAGCGAGTCGTTCGCCTGGGCGGGATCGATCGGCGGCGACCAATGGGTGGGCGCGCCCGCAGGTCGGTGTCGATTGACCCCGACGACCACGCGTTTGCCCTCGGCGATCTCGGCCACGCGCCGACGCGCCGACGCGCGCGCGCGCGCCTGCAACTCACCTCGTTCGAGCAGCGCAAGCACGCCACCTTGGTCGTGCCAGCGGCGCGCGAGCTCCCACGCGGCGACACCAAGCTCCTGGGTGAGCGCCTCGATCGCTGCAGCCCCCGCCCACGGATCTACGACATCGGCGAGACCCGACTCCAGGCGGAGCACGTGCGAAAGGTTGCGGGCCCAGCGTGCGGCATGGGGTCCGCCGGGATCCACTGCGTCGCGCCGCGGGTCGACCTCGATTGCATCGGCGCCTCCAGTCGCGCCGGTGAATACCTCGAGGGTCGCGCGGATCATGTTGGTGGTGGGGTCGTGGGCCGGGCGCGAGCGACCGGCGGTGCGCGCGTGAATCTCCGGGGTCCACCCGCCGCCAAGGCGCGCAACGACGCCACCCAGCAGCACACGCAACGACCGGAGCTTGGCGAGATCCACGAGCACGTCGCCGCCGAGCCCCACCCGCACGATTGTGGCCGGCACGACCGTCGCCAGCGGGACGCGGGCATCCTGCGCGCGACCCCAGAGCGCAAGCGCCGACGCGATCGCAAACGCGAGCTCATCTTCGGCGGTGGCGCCGGCGTCGTGCCAGAGGCTGGCGTCGACTAGCAGCGCGCCGCAGCTCGGCGCCGCGGCCAAGAACTGCACGGCATCCTCGATCGCTGGCGCGATCGGCCACGCGGTCGTCCCGGCACGAACCCACGCGCCGAGCAGGTCGACCGCGACAACGGTAGATTTCACCACGGCGTCGCGGCGCCACGGCGCCCGCGCGGAGGAATCGACCCGATCGATCTCGATCTGCACCTTGGCGCGTTGGTCCACCGCAGCGCATGCCGAGGCGAGCACCTCGACCCCACCCCAATCGGTGTCGCCCACCGGCCGCCAGCACAGTCGATCCGCCCCTTGCGCCACGGCGTCGGCAACCGCCTCGGGGACAAGCGAGTCGATTCGTTGGTGCAGCCGCCAACCCGGGTGTGCTGCCGTCAGCAGGCGCGCGACGCCACCACCGGGCTCGTAGAGCGGGTGGATCGTGATCCCCTCGCCAGTGTCGGTGCGCAGCGCATCAACCGGGGCGCCGAGGCGGGCAAGCTCGGCCTCCCACCGCTCACGCGTGATCTCGGGAAACTGCAGGCTCGCGCCGTTCACGACGATCGAGTAGCAACCCCGCGCGGCCGGGACAATGCGCCGGCGCGGGCGTCAGCGCACGCCGGCGACGGCGGCGCGAGACCGGGTGTGCCACGCCTCATAGCGCGCGATCATAGCGGCGAACAGGAGCTCGCCCAGGCGGTCACGCCCGGCCATCGACAGGTGCTGCAGGTCGGGCTCGGCCCACGGCGGGTCGTGGCGACGCCACGTCCGGATCGAGCCCGGTCCACCCATTGCCGCGATCGCGTCGAAAAACCCGCAGCCCTCCGCCAGCGCCGCTTCGCGCTGGGCCGCGACCATCTCGAGGTTGTGCCGCCGCGAAATCGCGAGCTCGCCCGCCTCCGCGTGGTCGTTGATCGACACGACCAAGCACGAAGCTTGACGTGATCCCCGCACGTGGGCAATGACCCGGCGATACTCGGCCGCGAACTTGTCGCGATCCACGTCACCGACAACCATCCGGCGAAGGTCATTGCCGCCGAAGTTGAACACCAGCAGGTCGGGGCGACGCCTCTGCATCTGCGCGGCCAGGTGCGTAGGCTCGAGTTCGAGCACACGCCGGGCGAACGCGCCGATCATGCTGATCGTGTCCCACACCACGCCCGGCCCGTCGGTCTCGAACACGACGCCGTAAACCCGCGGCCGCCCGGTGCCGCGGTCGCGAATCGCGATGCGGTGGGGACCCGGCGCGAGGTCCCAGCCATGCCAGCGATCGAGACGCGTGTCGGCGCGAGTGTCGAACACCTGCCGCATCTCGGCATCGATCTGGATCTCGAGCTCTCCGCCGCGAGGGTCGGCGCCGTACCACAGCTCTACGCGACGGACGTTGCGACCGACCGCGCCGCGGGTGCGGGTGCGAATGACGGTGCGCGCGCCGGGACGACCGCGGAACACGTGGCCGCCGTAGCCGTAGTGACCGCTGGGATCGCACTTGTAGGCGACGTAGCAAACGTGCCATCCCTCGGCGACGAGCAGGACCGCGTTGTTG
>CADEGN010000172.1 GCA_902826865.1 uncultured Myxococcales bacterium | reverse complement strand
GGCACGGGCACGGGCACGGAGGAGCGAGACCCCTTACGGGGTCACGCTCCTAGCTGCCACCGTGGCGTCCGAGGTCGTCGCGCTTGTGTCGGTGTTCGATCCCGACGATTCAGTCGACGCGCCGGTCAAGCCACCACTGGTCGAGTTGGTGAGACCGCTCGTCGTAGTGGTCGACCCATCCGCGCCGGTCGGGTCAAGCGGCATGCAGACCCCCGCGTCGCACTGGAGCCCAGCGTCACATGTACCGTTGGGATAGCACGGGCACCCCACGGTTCCGCGTTCACACCCCCCGAAGGTGCTCTCGGTGGTGGCCGCTGTCCCGGTGAACGTCGGTGCTTCTTCGAAGCACCCGCCCAGGCCCGCGAGGGCAATCGCAGTCACGAGTCCACCGTGTCGCACGCCAACATCATAGCGCGGGGCGAGACTTGAGTGGCGGTGGTCGCTGACTAGCCGATCGGGCGTCGCGCTGCCCGCACGAGCAACGCAGCCATGGCGACAAAAAACGCGACGCCGAGGAGGTCGTAGCCGCCGGTACCAAGCCACTCTGTCAAACCCGCGCGCGCGCTGATTGCCTCCAGCTCCTCGGGCTCGAAGCGGGTAGCGACGATCGCGAACAGCACCCCCGCGAGGGCTCCGCCAGCCACGAGGCCGGTGGAGAACAGGTTACCAGGCCCGAACTCCTCCTCATCGTGCTCGGATTTTGCGGCCGGCTTGTTGCGATCCGCTACCCAGCGCACTACGCCCCCGCAGAAGATCGGCAAGGTCGTCGATAGCGGCAGGTACGCGCCCACCGCGAACGCGAGTGCGGAAAGGCCACACAGCTCGACCGTGATCGCCAAGGCAACCCCAACGAGAACGAACTGCCAATCGAGGTTGAAAGCGAGCAGGCCCTTGATAAGTGTCGCCATCAACGTGCCCTGCGGGGCGGCGAATTTATCGCCGATCGCATGAACGACCTCGCCGGTGGCTGGATCGACGTGGGCATTGTCGAGGATCTGCACGGTGGCGCCGATGACGAAGGCAGCCGCGATGACGCCGATAAACAGCCCGATCTGCTGGGAGCGCGGCGTCGCACCGACGAGGTAGCCGGTCTTGAGATCCTGGCTGGTGGCGCCGGCATTGGCGGCGGCGATGCAAACCATGCCGCCAACGCACAGCGCCATCGGCTGATAGGCGTCGCCGGTCCAACCGATCCCGGCGAAGATCAAACACGTCGCCATCAGGGTGGCGATGGTCATCCCGGAAATCGGGTTGTTCGAGGATCCGATGATCCCGACAATCCGGGACGAAACCGTCACGAAAAAAAACCCAAACAGCACCATCAAGAGGCCGAGTGCGAACCTGCTCGCGATCCCCTCTCCGGGGATGAACGGGAGCAGCGCAACGATCACAGCGAGGCCGAGGCTTCCACCCACAACCAGGGAGAGCGGGAGGTCGCGCGCGGTCCTGGCGGTTTTCATGGCCGCAGCACCCTTTTCGCCCATGGACGCCATGCTCCCGCGGACTGCCCCCACGATCGTCGGCAAGGTCTTGAGCAGCGTGATGAATCCGCCGGCTGCGACCGCGCCCGCGCCGATCTGCTTGATGTACGCCTGGTAGATCGCGACGTTGAGTTGGGCGAAGTCACCTGTTGCCGGATCGAATCCGTACTTCGCGGGGTCGAGGCCGAGCTTCGCGAGCTGGCCCGCGATCACGTGTCCATCCACCAACGACGCGAGCAACGGGATGAACCCCAGCCACGCGAGCACGCCCCCGGCGACCAGGAGGCCCGTGCTGCGGATCCCGAGGATGTAGCCGACACCCATGTACTCGGGCGTGATCTCAGCGCTGAAGGTGGCCGCCGGAAACACGCGGCTCTTCATGTTGCTGACCCACGTCGGGGTTTCCGCGATGATCCCGAGGAGTTTCTGCGCGATTGCGTACGCAAACGCGAAGCCCATGCCCTGATAGGCGATCTTGGCGAGCGCGCCGCCCTTCTCGCCGGCGATGAGCACGCCGGCACACGCGGTTCCCTCCGGGTAGGGAAGTTTGCCGTGTTCCCCCTCAATCAGCGCCCGCCGCAGCGGGATCATCATCAACACGCCCAGCATTCCTCCCAGCAGGGCGAGGGTGAAAATCGTCCAATAGTTGAAGAACGGCTCCCCCACGCTGCGCGCAGTGACGGGATCGCGCGCGAGAAACAGGAATCCCGGGAGCGTAAACACCACCCCGGCCGCGACCGATTCGCCGGCGCTACCGATGGTCTGGACGATGTTGTTCTCGAGAATGGTGGATCCGCCAAGACGCTTGAGGACCGAAATCGACAGGACGGCGATGGGGATCGATGCGCTGACGGTCAGCCCCGCCTTGAGGGCGAGGTAGACGGTGGAAGCTCCGAAGATCACGCCAAACATCGCGCCGATGACGACGGCCTTCGGCGTGAACTCCGCCATCGAGCGGTCGGCGGGGACGTAGGGTTGGAATTCGTTGGGCGTGTGGGACACCGTTGGGGCCTCGAAGCCGCTGCGCATCCTAAACGGTTTCGGGTTCACCGTGCGAAAGCTGCTTCAACTAAGAATCCTCAGCTGCGAACGCGGCTCGATCACGGCGTGCATCCGAACTCGAGTGGACGAATCCCGAGGTTCAGGAACGCGAAATCTCGGCGTTTCCGAAACCCGGCGATCTCTGCCTCCCAGACTTTTCACACGTGGGCGCAGTGGGTTGCTGGGCACTGGAAACCGCCCGAAGCAGCATCCTATGGTAGGGACTGTGTCAGAGGTTCGGCCTAATCCCAGGCTGACCGGCGGCAACCCCACGCAGGGGGGTGACGCGGGCGCTCGCGCCGATAGTGCTTGCCGCCCGAGGAAACGGAGGAACTTGCCATGACTTCGTCAGTTTCGAATCGTCAAACCTCGATCTCGAGCGGGGCTGCCCTGTCGATGGCGGTGGCGTTGGCCTGCAGCAGCTGCGGCACCGGCGGTGGCGGGGGTGGAACCGAAGGCGGCGCAGAGAGCAGCGGCGGCGGACCCTCGACGACCGCACCCGCCGAGGCTTCCGGGCCAGCAACCGAAGAAGGCGGAGGCGAAACCACGGGCGCCCCCGCAAGCACCGGAGGTGGCGAAGGACCTCCGCCGATCAAACTCGACCTTGGCAATGTCCCGGATGTCCCCGCTTCGGCGTGTGAAGGCGCCGATGGGGGCGGCGGCGGTGCGGGTAACCCTGATTTCTCGTACATCTGGATCGCGAACAGCAACGAGTCCACGGTGTCGAAGATCGACACACAGACCCTCGCCGAGCTCGGTCGCTACATCACGCGCCCGGATTCGAACGGCAGCCCGTCACGTACATCGGTGAGCCTGAGCGGCGACGTTGCCGTCGCCAACCGCAACGGCGGTGTCGTGAAGATTGCCGCCGTAGAAGAGCGCTGCCCCGACCCCGGCAACACGTCGTCTGGGGCCGGGGACGTGAAGGCGTTCCCCGACGGCTGCGTAGTTTGGTACACGCCGTTCGCCTACTCGAGCCAGCGACCCGTGGCCTGGGCGCCAGGCGAATTTAACGAGGCGATCTGCGGCTTCGTCAACGAGAAGCTGTGGACGTCCGGCTCCAACGCCAGCATCGACGTGCTGCTCTTGGACGGCGAGACGGGAGTCGCGGAGCAGGTCGTTCCGATTCCAGGCGTCAACCCCGACTTTTACGGGATCTATGGCGGCGCTGTCGATCGTGACGGCAACTTCTGGGGTTCGCAGCTCGGTCAAGGCTTCCTCGTCCACGTCGATCGCAACGACTTCGAGGTCCAGACCTTTGCCATGCCGCAGAGTGGCTACGGCATGACGGTGGACGAGATGGGTCGACCGTTTACGTGCAACCAGGGGGTCGCAAGGTTCGATCCCGATAGCCAGTCATGGCAGACCAACCCGAACGTCGGCGGTGGCGGCGGTTGCATGGTCGACGGCTTGGGCACGCTTTGGATCGGCGGTGGGCTTGGCGGCGGTGCTGGCCAGCTGATCGGCGTGGATACCGAATCGCTCGCGGTCAAGACGACGATTCCGATCCCCCAGTATGTGCACGGGATCAGCATCGACTTTTACGGCTACGTTTGGGGCGTCACACTCCAGCAGCCGTGGGCGTACCGCGTTGATCCAGAGAGTCAGACGGTGGATACGTTCGCCGGACTAAACGGGCCGTACAGCTACAGCGACATGACGGGCTATGCCCTGTCGAACGCGATCGGATCGCCCCCGCCAACTTAGCCGGTGCGGCGAGGCATCAGCGTTTGCGGGCGTAGACCTCGAAGGACGTCCCGAGGCCGGCGCGGTCGAGCAACCGCGCCGGGATTGTGCCAATGGCACCGGCGATGCGTGCCACTGGCCTGGCTATCGCGCTCGAACCCAAGAATCGGCCGACCCCGCGGGCGAGCGTTGCCGCGTCGAGGTTGGAGAAGCTCGACCAGGAGACGACCGTGAAGCCGGCGCGCTCGAGCAAGGTCCGCAGACCACGTTGTGAGAACAGTTCGAGGTGATCGGGCGGCGAGATCATGGGGAACCGTCGCCCGAGGATGCGGGCCGGTGCACCTGAGATGCTCGGGGTCGACAGCGCGAGCACAGCAGAGTCGCAAAGCCACTCGCGCATGATCGCTAGGCTCGCCGCCGGATCGGGAAGGTGCTCGAGCACCTCCCACAGCGCCAGACAGTCGTAGAGTTCGGGCGGCGCGAATTGCTCGAGCCAGATCGCGTGGATGAGGTGACCGCGGTCGGCGGCGGCGGTGGCGGTTCGCGCGGGATCGAGGCCTTCGATACTCGCCCCGAGCTCGCGCGCGGCGTCGAGAAAGTGGCCAGGTCCACAACCGACCTCGAGGATCCGTCGGGCTCCGAGCTCGAGGCACCGTCGCGCGCGTGCACGGGCCTCGGATCTCATGCGTGGGATCGAAGCGTCGGCGGTTTCGTGGTAGTCCGGTTGCAAATAAGTCGCACGCACACGATCAGGATCGGGCAGCGGTGAGACAAACAGCGTGGTGCATACCGTGCAGCGCACGTGCGGGTGGCCGTGAACGACGAACGCCGGCCGCGACGACGTCACGCCGCACGCTGGACACGGCCGCGCGGATGCCCGCATTTGCCCAGAGGGATCGTCGTTGTCGATGGCCACGCCGCGCTCCGACCCCCGCGGCACACTCATCGCACGGTAACGTACGGCGCGCCTGGAACCCCGACCGCCACGCGGTAGAGCCCACCGCCCACACCGAGGACATAGAGCGCGTCGGCGTCCCAGCCCGTACCGCTGCCAAACTGGGCGTTCGCGACGTTGCTGGGAAAACCGGCGGCAACGAGCAGCTCCGGCTCTCCCAGAGGATCTGCCGCTTCGTCGAGCATCACGCGATACAGATCCGCGTTCCCTTGGTCCACGGCGTAGAGGTTGCCGCACTCATCGAGTGTGATGCCATCCGGCGCGCCGTCGATCGTGCCGATCGTCACGGGGGCCTGCGGTTCGTTGTCAACGATCACGGACTTGCGCAGGGCGCCCGAGCTGTAATTGGTGAAGAAGATGATCTGCCGGGATTCGTCGAAGAAGATCCCGTTGGCACCCGAGGCGCCGGGGATCACCGAGACGTCGTTGCCATCGGAGTCGACGTACCCCACCTCGCTGAAGTTTGTGTACCACACGCCACCGAGAGAATCGGGGAACAGTCCATTCACCCCGCCGACGTTGTCGATGAAGCTCGACACATCGCCACCCGGCGTGATGCGCAGGATGTCGTTAGCCATGAACGCCGCTGCCACGAGATCGCCGTTGGCGAGGTAGCGCAGACCGTAGGTGGCTCGGTTGTCGGTTGTGATCTCTTCGTAGGTGCCGTCGGCGTTGACCAGGAGGTACGCGTTGCCCGTACCACGTGCCGCCAGGTGCCCCTGCCCGTCGAATGCGAGGTCCTCGGATCCCGCGAAGGGAACGTCCTCGAGGATGGGTTCCGCGTCGAAGGGTCCGGCGGGTACAGCTGTGCAGTCGAAGCCGGCGGTATCAGAGGTGGTGCCGCTGTCGGCGGCGGTCGTGTCCGCCCCGGGCCCAGTGCTCGTGCCAGCGGTGTCGGCGACCGAGGTCTCCGATGCGACCGGCTCGGTGTCGCTGGACGTCGATAACGTCGCGGTGCCTGAGTTGGTACCGGTCGAGCTCCCGTCGGTCGCGCTGCCGGAGGACGCGGATGTCGTGGCCGAGCCGCCTCCGTCGTCGCCGCAGCTGGCTACGAAGATCAAGGAGCACATGAACGCAGGGCGTAGGGGGAGCATGGGCCAGACGCTACCGCAACGCAGCCGGCTCGGGAATGCTCCTAGCTCCAGCTGGGGCTGGGTCAACGACGCCATCGCCACCAGGCTCGTAGCTGGATCGCTTCGGCCACCCCCAGCGCGATCGGCGAGGCGACGGGGCCGAACGTCACTGCGCCGAGGACGAGGATCACCGAGCGCAAACCGAGACCGAGAAGGTCGAAGCGGACAAGACCCGCGGTGTCGTGCGCGACCCGGGCCTGGCGACCGATGGTGTTGGCCAAGCGAAGGGCTGCGAACGGCACGCTGGCGGCAACCAGCGGCCAGATCTGCGCGCCCACGGACCAGCCCGCGGCCCGATCGACGAGTGCCGCCGTGGGCGGCCAGGCCAACGTCATCGCGATGGCGCCGACCATGACCGCGACGATCGCCGCACCGAGCACGGCGTGTCGCCGCAGACGCGCGAGGTTGTCGGACGTTGTGTCACCGCCCGCCCGCAGCGCCAGGATCGTGGCTCCGGCCGTCGGTATGGCGAGCACGGCGTTAACGAACAGGTACCCATAGTTGATGAGGGCGAATTCCCCGGCCGCGAACACGAACATCGACAAGAGGCCGTCGAGCAAGCCCAGGTTGACATAGACGAGTGTGTCGATGACGAGGGCTGCGCCGAGGTTGGTCGTGCCGAGCACGGCGTCGTCTCGTCGAGAAACATCGTCGCGCGCGGCGGCTGGCAGCAGCACGAGCGTACCGATCAGCAGGCCCACCGCGAGCCCGATGATCGCCCCAGCACCGCCCATCAGGCTCGTCCCAACGATTGTGCCCACGAGCGGAAACCAGTCGGTCGTCACCGCGAGACGCTCGGCACCGTGGCGCTCGGCCAACGCCCGCACGATCGCGCCAACCGCCGCCACCACGACGCACGCCGCCAGGGCTACGGCCACGGCAGACCACCAGCGGTCGCGCGGGACCATCACCAGCAAGCCGCCCAGGCCTACGGCAGTCACGAGCCCCGCGCCACGAACCGCCGAAAGGGCCAACCGTGTCGGGCGTGCCGCACGCGCGAGCGGGATCCAACGCGCGCGCAGTAGTGACAACGAGAAGCTCCGCACGGCCGACACCACCACCACGCCGCGGAAGAAGAGATCAGCGGCTTCGGACGCCTGTAGCTGGCGCGCGATCACCAGCTCGCGGACGAGCCCAAGCAGCAGCGTGCCGCCCGACAGCACGGCCATCTGCGCGAACGTCCTTCGCATGGCACTCATGTGTTCCAGGCCGCGGGGACGTCGGGTGATGGCAGCCTGCCCTTGAGGAAGAGCATGCGAGCGGTGACCACCGCAAACGCGTCGCGCATCGGCGCCGTGCGTTCGCGGCCCTCAACCAGCTCCAGCACGCGCAGAGCGGCCTCGAAGGTCGACATGCCGTGGGCCTCGTGCTGGGTCCGCACCGTCCAGATCGACGCGGGACCAGCGGGTAGTGCCACGCACGGTAGATCGCAGATCCGCGGCACACGTCGGCTCATGCGTGTGCACTGATGCCAGGTTCCATCGAGAAGCACGAACCCCAGCTTTCCCGCGCGCGCCCTGACGATTGCCGCCTCGTCGAGCACTGGCGCATCTTCGCGGGGAAAAAGCAAATGCCACTGCACGTCATCCGCAAGCGGCGTTGGATCGAACGCAGGCGCGCGCATCCCGAACGGAAGGACGGGCAGATCGGGCAGCATTTGGGCGAGCAGCCGGACGGTGTTGGTCGGCTTGTGGATCTCGCGGACGTGCTGCACAACCGTCAGCTTCGTGCCGAGCTCGATGCGGGGTAGCAGCGCGCAGGCGCAACCGTCGGGCTTGAGCCCGCAGCCGGCGCAGCGCGGCTTGTGGCGTCGACGGGCCGTCATGGCGTGGCGAGCGTAGGTCGGTGCGCGCCGGCGGGCAATCGCGCGTCCGCGCGGTATCATCTGGATCCGCTGCCCGCCATGGCCCAGTTCGACGCGCCAGGAAGAACGACCTCACTGGCGCCCCGCAAGGGCGGCCCGGTTGCTCAAGAGGCGGTGCCGACGGTAGCAACCCTGGTCAAAGACGCACTCGGCGAGACCGTCGAAGTGTTGCAGGCCCATGTGGAGCTTGCGGTGCTTGAGGTGCGCGAGGACGCGCGGGTCGCTGCGCGCGCGGGGATCTTGTTAGCGATCGGTGGCGCGCTGGGGTTTCTTGCACTGGCCCTGTTGTTAGCGGCCGCTGCCTTCGCCCTTGCGCTGGTGGTGCCGGCATGGGGCGCGTGCCTGATCGTCGGAACCGTCGTCGCCATAGTTGCTACCATCGTACTTCTGCGCGGCCGCAATCGCGTCGTCGGCCACGGCTTCGGTGCCCAAACCACCCTCGCGCTCTCGGAGTCCAAGCAATGGATCGGGGAAAAAACGAGCGAGCCAAAGCCGAGCTAGTCGCCCGGATCCGTGAGCGGCGAGCGAAGCTCGACCAAACCCTCGACCAGTTGCAGGGGACGGTCGAGCAGGTGCGCGAATTACCTGCGCGCCTGCGCGCGAACGTGCAACGTGTGCGCAGCCTGACCGCGCTCGCGATTGCAGCCACAGCCATCGGAATTCTGGCGGTGGTCGTCGTGCGCGCGCTCGTAGGTCCACGCCGTGCCAGTCGCCGACGATGAGCGGAGTTCGGGCCGCGCGGCCAACCAACGCACGGAGCGCAGGTCGCCCTTCGCGGACAGACGGCTGTTGCACCGCCTCCCCGGGCACGATCCACGTCCGGGGTTGCCTCGTGCCAAGGGCCGAACTACCGTGGCTCTCCCCACCGGGGGCGCCTAGGAGGAATCATGTTCGATCGTGCAAGAGACTACGGTGAATCGGCGCTCGCAGCCATGGGCTTGCAGCCACGGCGGTCCACAACGGACTATATCTTGCCTGCGCTCGGGTTGTTCGGCGTGGGGGTGCTCGTCGGTGCCGGTCTAGGCCTGATGTTCGCGCCCAAGCGAGGCGTCGAATTGCGCGGCGATATCTCCCGGAGCGTCCGCACGGTAGGGGCCAAGCTCCGCCGCCGTCGCGAGTCGATCGACTCGTCGGACACGGAACAAGACGAGAGCGGCGACGAAGGCGACGTGCTCACCGCGGTACCCACCCGCTAATTGGATCGGCCCATGCCCAAGACCACAGGCGCCACTGCCGATCCGATCGAGGTCGAGGTTCGCGAGCCCGAGGAAGGGGAAGACGAAAGCCCCTCGGAGCCATTGCTCGATCGACTCGAGAACCTTGGCGAGCAAGTCACCCAATTCGTGGTCGAGCGACCGCTGACTGCCGTCGGCATCGCGCTGGCGGTCGGCTTTATCGTCGGTCGGATCGCGCGGCGCTGAGCCGAACCCATGAGCAGCGCAGAACCAAAGTCCGAATACGAGGACACGAATGGGAGCGCCGGAACTCTGGATCCGGCGAAGCTGCTGAACGCGGTGGCGGACGAGGTCGTGGCCGAAGCCCGTCGTCATCCGCTCCGCACGCTTGGTATCGCATTCGCCGCCGGCTACGTGCTCGGCGGCGGCGTGCCACAGTTCGCTGTGCGCATGGCGGCATCAGCCGCGCTGCGCAGTCTCGGCCGCGCCGCGATCACCAGCGGCCTGGCGATGGAGCTCGCTCGGGGTGCCTTCGGCGGAGTCCGGCATCAGGGCAGCGGCAACGCGACCCGCAACGGCAAGGGTCGCGCCAGGCCGAAGTCGCGCAAGGCGAGTGGCGGTTTACCGTCGTAGGCAGTCAGTAGTAGGTGCCAAGGCATCGCTACGGAGTCGGAGCTGCGTTTGCCGATTGTCCGCGCACGATCTCGCTCGCCTGGAGAGTCGTCAGGTACTCGCCGACCTCCCCCTCAAGCCGCACCAGCAACTCGCCTGCCGCAGCGTGCTCACCTGCGCCTGCGCTCTTCTCCAGATCGTGACAAAGCGCGGCGAGTCGCGCCGCGCCGACGTATCCGCATCCGGATCGCATTCGGTGGGCCGACGCGGCCACGCGATCGAGTCTACCCGCGGCGAACTCGACCGGCAGTTCCTCCAACACACGTCGCCACTCGCACTCGAAGATCTCAAGCGTCGACGTTAGGGTTTGTCCGTCGTCGTCCACGGCGCGGAGAATCTCGAGCGCGTCGACATTCAACACAGGTGTGTCGAGGTTCTCGACCGCCGCAACGGGTAGCCCGCGAAGCGCCGCGACCAGTTGCGCGATCGTGAAGGGCTTGCTGACAAATCCGTCCGCTCCTGCTGCTCGGCAACGCTCCCGGTCGCCATGCATCGCGTTGGCGGTCACTGCGATGATGTGCGTTCGCTTGCGACCGGTGCGCCGCTCCGCCGCGCGGATCTCGCGGGTTGCCTCGAGGCCGTCGAGCGTTGGCATCTGCCAATCCATGAGGATCGCGTCGAAGTCCCCGCTCCCGGCCATGGCAACCGCCTCGCGTCCGTCTGTGGCGACGTGGGGGCGACATCCAAGTCGCTCAAGCATTCCGACGATCACAGAAATGTTGATCGGATTGTCCTCCGCCACGAGGACCTCGAGATCGAGGGCGTGAGCGGGGCCAATCCCATGCTGCGCCTGCTTCGCGTCCGGTGCAGGGCCCGTGTGGCGAGCAAGACGTACGTCGACCGTAAATGTGGAGCCGACGCCAACTTCGCTCTGCAGCGTCACGGTCCCGCCCATTCTGGCGGCGATTTGACGAACGATCGCGAGTCCCAGGCCAGTACCCCCATAACGACGCGTGGTCGATCCGTCGGCCTGGGCGAACGCTTCGAATACCTTGGTCCGAACCTCTTCGGGGATGCCGATGCCTGTATCTTGCACCGCCAACCGGAGCGAGACCTCGTCCTCGGCGATCTCTAGCGCGGTCAGTCGCACGTCGACCGAGCCACGACTTGTGAACTTGAGCGCATTGCCCACGAGGTTGTTCACGATCTGCCGCAGTCGAACCTCATCGCCGCGGACGTACGAAGGTACGCTCGGGTCAATCGTCCAGCGCAGGGCTACTCCCTTGCGCGCGGCAAGTTCGGGCAGAAGCTCAAGCGCGCTGCGGACCGCCGCGCCCGGATCAAACGGAACCTCTTCCAACTCGAGCTTGCCCGCCTCGATCTTGGTGAAGTCGAGGATGTCGTTGATGATGCGTAAGAGCGCTTCGGCCGAGCTTTGAATCGTCGAGATCGATGCCCGTTGGGCATCGCTCAGCGGGGTACCGAGCAACAATTCTGTCATCCCAAGCACGCCGTTCATCGGCGTGCGGATCTCATGGCTCATGCGCGCGAGAAACTCTGATTTCGAGCGATTGGCGGCATCGGCCGCCTCGGTGGCGTCTCGAAGCTCGCTGTTGCGGATGGTCAAATCCCGCAGGGTGTCGCGCAACGCAGCGGTTCGCTGTCGCACCTCTAGCTCCAGCGACGCAGCGCTCTCGAACAGCGCGAACGGTGTGCCGCGGTCCATCGCCCGCTCGACGCGGTGCATCAACGACTGATTGATCTTCTTGAGGCGAGCGATCTCGCCCTGGAGCGCAGCCACGTCCGCCGGAGGGTCAGCAGCCCTCGGTGCAGCTAACTCTGACATCCGATCGCGACACCGGTGAAGGTCTGATTGACGTGCATGGCGTTGTACTGCTCGCCGTACGTGCCAAAGCCGACCACGTTGTTCGCCGCCATGATCGCGCCGACGCGCTCGCGGATGTCGCGCTGCTTGCACTCGAGGTGGCGCAAGATGCAGTCACAGCCAAGTATCAGTTGGGGCGGCCCGATCTCGTCGCGCAGCTTGGAGAACTGACGCTCCAGGTTTTCGATGAGGTCGACGCCGCGCGCTACGGTGAGCACTACGCCCTCCTCGATGGCGCAGAAGAAGGTGAGGCTACCGTCGTCGTTGACCTTCTGAATCGACCGCACGTAGTCGTGGCCGCCCATGCGCACGACCACCGGATGGGTCGCAAACAACAGTGGAGTCAGTTCCTTCACATCGAGCCCGATCACACGCGCGTACTCGAGACCAGCCGGCTCGCCGTTGATCTCGGTGACGATTCGGCGGACGGGATCGGCCCCGGTGACCACGAGCTTGCCTTCGGCTGGCACGAAGTGCTGGGTCTTGAACACGCGAAAAGGTACAGACGTCTGCATTAGCATCAGGAGGGCGCAGTCCTCACGGAACTTACCCTGATGGTAGATGCCGGTTTGGCGAAAGCGAGTGCCGTCCCCGGCGGACCCCCCAAACAACTCAACGTCGCCGAGACTGCGTGACACCGAACTGACGACGATCTCTTCCATGCCGCTCAAACCATCGATCAGCATGAATGCAAAGGTGTTGTCGCTGCGTAGCGGCGCGCCGCCGCGCTCGAGGTCCGCGACGAGTCGCTGCGCAGTTTCGGCGCCGCCGACAGGATTGAACCCGCGAAGGTCGTCAATCCTGCTCATCGCCACCCGGATGTCGCCTGCCAAGCTCACGCCGGAGATCGAGGCATCGAGGTACCCGAGTGGTCCAATCTCCCCTGCGGTGGTGCAGCCGACGATGGGCACGTCTCCGAACTCGGAGGCAATGACCGCAGCGAGTTCGCTCGATGCCGCTTCCGGTGCGACAAAGAGCACGACAAGGGCGGGATCGGGCTGCGCGATCGCAGCCGCAACCTCGGCGATGGCTTTCGCCGGGTCGGGATTGACGCTCGCACCACGCAGGATCTTGAGCGCGGACATTGGGCGGCGCATCGACCGGATCGTTGTGCAGCTTGAGCCTCAAGTCGGGGCAGCCGAGCGCGATGTCCTGGGACGGGTGCGCGACGCGGAGGCGAGAATTCTCGTGGTCGACGACGATCCTCTGGTCGCGAGGGTTGTTTGTCGGGTACTGACGAGGGCGGGGATGGATGCGTCGCGTCATGAGTCGGGGTTTGGGCTCGCGGTCGCGATCCGCCAAAGTCGCCCTGATCTCGTCTTGCTCGATCTCGACATGCCGGGCCTCGGGGGCGAAGGCGCTCTGCGGGCCCTGCGCGCGCTCGATCCGGGTTACGGGATCGACGTGAAGGTGATCTTGCATAGTGGGATCACAGCCGACGAGCTCGCCGCGGTGGCCCTGCGGAGCGGCGCTGTCGGTTGGCTCCGGAAGCCAGCGACGCCGGCCCAGATCCTGGCCGAAGTACGTCGCGCACTCGCAGGTACGCCTGGGGTCGGTCAAGGCGGCTAGGAGCTCCGCGCTCGGCACGGCGCGAACGGTGCGGTCTGTACCTGGTTCGCCCGCCACGTTTCGTGCCGAGCCGTGAGCGGTCGCGCATCCGCGCAACCGGGATAGCTTGAGCGCGTCTACCCTGGCCAAGTGCGCCTAGGCAGCGAAAAAGCCACCGTTCTCATCCCTGCGCTCATCGCGGCCTCCCTCGGTGCCACGACGGTCCCGCTGGCGACCTCGCTGATCCACCTCGTGAGGCAGCTGCAGGCATTCGGGGCCATGTGGTGGTCCATCCCCTCGATCTTCGCGATCCACAGCGCGGGGGCGTGGTTGCTGGGCGGCGTTGTCCCAGCGGTGTTCGTCGTGTGGGCGATCGCGAAGGGCACGGGCAACCGCCTCGTGCGCGTCGCCTTTGGCGTTTGGGGTCTCGGGCAGGTCGCCATGTTGGGGCTCGTCCTATTCGGTTGGGATCAAGCGCGACGCGACTTGTTTCCAGCCCACGCCGAGTTCCCGACGATTGACGTCGTCCTGTACCTCATTGCAGGCCTCGGCTGTGTCGTTGTCAGCGCCGGAGCGGTGCGCGGGGGTTCCAAGCTGCCCACGGCTCTGGGTGCGGCGCTCGCGTCGATGATGGTGCTCGGGGTCCATCACCGGTCGGTTGCTCGCTCTGTTGAAGATCAGTTTCAACAAGACCTTCCAGGGTTCAAGCTACGCTTTGTCGCCGCACGCTACCTCGCCGACGCTTCGCAAGCGCCTCGTGACGCCGAGATTCCATGCCCGCCTCAGCGTTGCATCCTCGATCGCGACGACAGCCTGGAACTCGACGCCCACAACGACGTCCAGAGGATCCGCCTCGAGTTCGAAGGGGCAGCTCCAATTCTGGTGGTTGTGTTGCGCGGTGAAGCTGCCGATCGATTCCGCGACTGGGCCGTTCGCCGGGAAGGCGAGCTGGATGCTCTGTTTGTCGACGGCACGTTGGAGATGGTCCCGCGGTGGACAGCCGTGCCGCTCGACGGTTCGTTCGCGCTTACCTCGTCGGAGGACCCGGCCCAGATCGAGCGTCTGTACCGGCGGCTCGTCCGCGCGCGTTGAGGTACTGGGTTCCGCGCGTCAGAACTCCGCGTGCGAACCGTGGCCGCCTCCTCCGCGCGCCGGAGAATGCACCGCGCATGCTCGACAGATCATCCGTTCGGGATCGGCACGCAGGGCAACCTCAGGCAATGGCGTGCGGCACACTGCGCAAGACCCGTAGTTGCCGGAGCGCAACCAACTCAGGGCGAGCTCGATGCGTCGCACGCGATCACTGGAGGACCCGTCGCCGAGGTGAGAGAGCATCGCGTGTCGGCGCTCGAGCTCGGTCGCGCAATAGGCCAAGGTCTCGTCCGTCAACGCTCGCGAGGGGATATAGCTGGGCTGGCGCATGGGATCCTTGGTCGCCCGTTGGCGTCTTTGTAACACCCTAAGCACGGCTTCGAAGCCCACCAGCGCAGCGATTGCACGGGACGCGAACCAACGATCCGCTTTTATGGCGTGGTGTCGCACGGGTTCCTGACGGCGGTCCCCGTGCCGTTGCGATGGTCGTGTAAGTAGGACCACCGTACCAGGGACTTGGTGTCGTCCCTTTTACCGGTCTACACGCGCGCTACTCCGGCCGCGGGCATCCGTTCGAGAAAACGTTCAAGCGTGTGTGTACAGTGGCACACGAGACCGCAGGGTTGTCGTTGACGCCCTCCACCTCGGCTCCGCAGGGAAACGCACCGGTCGTTGGATCCCACAGGGGCTCGCCGGTAGGGCCCTCTTCGATCCGCCACAAGATGTTGGCTCCGATATCTTGACCATCTTCGGCGGCGCCGGCGGCCGGGCTGTCATCAGGGATGTAGACGGCGCACTGGCCAGGCCCGACGCCGATCCCAGCGTCGACGATCTGCGAGCGTGTGATCCTCCCGGCATCATCGTCGATGGGGTCCCCCGCAGGGAAGTCGGTGCCATTGGCGTAGGCGATGCTGTCGGCGAGCGTCCAATCCACGGGATCCCATAAGGCGTAGCCGTCGTTGGTGGAGTTTAGGACAAGCGTGCGATCGACATCGACCGTGCAGACGCCGGCGAGTTGCGCCGAGCAGGGGGCATTCAGGGACTCCCCGACCTCTACGCCATCATCCTTGCTTCCGATGACGGACACCCCGGAGACCTCGGCTTGAACAGGACTTGCGAGGTAGACCCCGCCGTACTGCGGGTTGATCACGAGGGTGTCCGTGATCTTGAGACGTGTCGCGGCGTCGTCGCCTTGGTAGCTAGTCTGGACGCCATAGCCGGGGCCGAGAAAGATCGAACCTTCGACAGCCACGTTGGTCGCACCGGTTCCGACCGCTACTCCGTCGGACACCGGGCCCTGCACGATGCAGTTCTCGACGCGCAGGCTGGACACGCTGCTCCAGAACAAGAACCCCGTGTCGCCACCTGGAACGGACGTGCAATACGGCGCGTCGGGCTCTGGCGACGTGGTGGGGCAGGGGGGAAGATCCTCGCGGTGACCGGCGTCGACGAACGATCGACGGAATGTCACGTCATCACTATGCCAGGCCAAGAACGCCCAGCGGTGAAAGTCGTGGGCCTCGCACTCTTCGACCAGGACATCCTTGGACTCATAGACGGAGTAGAGCGCGGCGTTGAAGTAGCGATTGTTGGTCGCCGCCAGGATGCGCGTCAGCGCGATGCGCTCGCTACCGAGCACGTGGACGAGCCCGCTCGCTCCACCCTCCGACGGCTTCCGATCGTCCCCGCGTGCGGTCAGACCGACGACGCTCCAATCGTCGCAGTAGGCGATCCCGATCGCAAGTCCCGCGCCGCCGGTGCTGATGATCGCCTGCCGTTCATTTTCCGCCCGGACAACGATGGGTGCGTCGGGGATTCCTTTCATCGCGTTTCCACCATTACGGCAGTCGACGCGAAGCGCACCGTGCACGGCGATCGGGTACATTCCATCGAGAAGCACGAGCGACGTGCCGGGCGTCAGCGCTGCAAGTGCTCGTTCGAACGTAAACCATGGGGCCGACGCGCTGCCGTCGCCAGCATCATCACCACTCGGCGCGACGTAGAAACACCGATCGTGGTTCGCGGGATTGGCGTCATCGCAGTCGGGGGCGATGCAGCCGAAGCCGTCTCCGTAGCAGTCGCCGTCTTCGTCCACTCATTCTTCCGGTTGGCACGCACTCGTATCCGCGGACGACG
>CADEGN010000171.1 GCA_902826865.1 uncultured Myxococcales bacterium | reverse complement strand
CCACTCGAGTTCCCCGAGCAGTCCGTAGTGCGAGTTCCAACTGGCGGGCAAGGCTGCGGTCCAGCCCCCACCCACGCCGACGCGAACCGGGGCACCACCGCGCGCGACCACCGGAGCCATCCAGAGCAAGAGCGTGGCGGCGAGAACCGGCATGGCACCGGCAACGCTCTGGCGCGGCGTCGTCGGTGTCCCGCGCAGCTCCAATAGCGGCGCGTAGGCGATCCCGGCCACGAGCCCGCCCAGGTGGCTGGCGTGGTCGACCGCCGGATTGCCCAAGGTGATGGCGAGGGTGATGAGCAGAAACGGCAGGACCCACCACCCATAATGATGGCGGACCTGCGGCCCGAGCCGATGGCCGTGGCGCAAGCCGAAGACCACAGCGGCGCCGAGCAGGCCAAACACGATGCCGGACGCGCCGGCCGACACCTGTGGCGTAAGCAGCAACGACGCGAACGCCGAGCCGATCATCGTCACGGCGAGCAATGCCGCGAAATCTCGTGCGCGGAGCGCGTGCTCAAGGGCGCCACCGACCGGAAACAGAAAGGCGAGGTTGAACGCGAGGTGCATCCACGAGGTGTGCACGAAGTGAGACGACAGGAGCCGCCAACGCTCCTCGGCGTCCCCGACCAAGGCCGTGCTACGACCCCCGAGCTCGACCACGTGGAGTGCCTGCGCGAGATCGACTCGCTGGCTGCCGAGGTCGATGCCGAGCTGGGTGGCGGCCAGCAGGCCCACCATCGGCGCGCACAGGCCCGCAGTCAGCCAAGGGAAGCGGCGAGCGAGCGGCACGATGGCGATGTACGACGCGGCTCGGGCGCGGCAACGACCGGTGTGAAACCCAGCGTCGCCGCGGCGACCGAGATCCTCGGGTCGGCGGGTTGCGGCCGCACGTTCTATCTCTTGCGCGCGCTATCGGACGCGCACGCGTCCCAGGGGCGGACGCGTGCGTCCCGGGACGGGGCGCCCAGCTGGCGAAGGTGTTGCCGGCGGCGGCAGTTCGATAGCGTGCGGGCGTCGCCCGTTCAGCTTTCGGGGCGTCGAGTACGCACACGATGAGAGCCGCGTATGTCGCCAGGTATGGCCCGCCCGAAGTGGTCGAGTTCCGCGAGGTACCCACGCCGCAGCCGCGGCCCGGGCAGGTCCGCACCAGAGTCATCCCGGCGGCGGTGACCGCGGGAGATCGACGAGTTCGCAGCGGCGAGTTACCGCGGGGCTTCGGCCTGCTCCGTGGTCTCGCGCTTGGTTTTCGAGGACCACGCCAGCTTGCCGAGCTCGCAGCCAAGGGCACGCTTCGCCCGCTGATCGACCGACGTTTTCCCTTCGAGCGCATCGCCGACGCCTATCGAATCGTCGACTCTCGACGAAAGCGGGGTAGCGTCGTCGTCGCGCTCGACGTTCCCGCGGCAGCGCGCTGATCGGCCGAGCATGGTGCTGCAGGTCGGCGCTTCGGCGGGCGAGCAGCACGCGGCCCATGTGCGACGCGGCTGGGGCGCCGCGACCACCAACAACGGGCTCGGGATCCCCGCCTTGGAATCTTCCGGGCGGGGGTACCGTACCCGCACCAGTCCCGCCCGCCGACCCGCGTGTCCCCCGAACGCCCGCCCGCCCGGGCCCGACGGCGGGGATCCCTTGCTCGGCTGGCGAACCGCGTGCTACCTACCGCCGACCTCAAAACCCAGGCCATCCGAGGCGCCCCGGCGTGACCGTTCCCGGTTGAGTGGGCCCTGCTGATGACGATGGCCGAGGCCCAACGCCAGGAGCTCAAAATGCAGACCGCCCCAGATCAAGACGGCCAAGCCGCCATCGAAGAAGCCCAGCGCATCATCACCATCCGTCAGCTCCTCGAGGCAGGCGTCCATTTCGGGCACCGCACCGATCGCTGGAACCCGCGGATGGCCCCCTACATCTATGGGGCGCGCAACGGGATCCACATCATCGATCTGCAGCAGACGGCCGTGCTGTTTCGGCGCGCCTACGCGTTCATCCGCCAGATCGCGGCCGAGGGACAACCGGTGCTGTTCGTCGGCACCAAGAAGCAGGCGCAGGACGTGATGGTGAGCGAGGCCCAGCGCGCCGGTCAGTTTTTCGTCGCGTCGCGTTGGCTTGGGGGCACCTTGACCAACTGGAAGACGATCCGGCAGTCGGTCGACAAACTGCGCGGGCTCGAGCGCATGGCCGAAGACGGTACGTTCGGTAAGCTGACCAAGAAGGAAGTGCTGCGAATGGACCGCTCGCGGGCCAAGCTCGAGCGCAACCTCGGTGGCATCAAGGATATGCCGCGGCTGCCGGGGGCGATCTTCGTGATCGATCCCGCCAAAGAGCACATCGCCGTCGCCGAGGCCAACCGGCTCCACATTCCGGTGGTTGCCGTCGCCGACACCAACGCCGACCCAAACCTCATCGATCACGTGATTCCGGGCAACGACGACGCGATCCGCTCGATCAAGCTATTCTGCACCAAGATCGCGGATGCTTGCATCGAAGGCGCGCGATTGGGCAAGGCCCGCGCCGTCGCCACGGCCCACGATGACCAGGCGACCGAGACGATCCGCGTAATGACCGGCGGGGATGGCCCGAAGGTCGAGGTGGTCTCGCGCCGCGGCGTGCTACCGCCGCCAGAGGCTGCTGCAAGCCCCGATGTCGACGAGGACACGTTCACCGAGGAGGGGGGCGCCTCCTGATCGGAGCGCCCTCGTGCGCGCCCGCCTCGTGCGGGCGTTGATCGTTAACAAGCGAGAAACAGGCAAGAGCATGGCAGAGATCACCGCAGCACAAGTCAAGCAGCTTCGTGAGACCACCGGCGCCGGGCTGATGGACTGCAAGACCGCGCTCAAGGAGACAGACGGCGACCTCGACAAGGCCGTCGAGTATCTCCGCAAGAAGGGACTCGCGGCGGCGGCCAAGAAGGCCGGGCGGATCGCGACCGAGGGCGTTGTCGTCAGCTACATCCACCCGAACCTCCGCCTCGGCGTCTTGCTCGAGATCAACTGCGAGACCGACTTCGTGGCCAAGACCGACGACTTCAAGGCCTTCGCCAGTGATGTCGCCATGCAGATCGCTGCGATGAACCCCGATTGCGTCCGCCGCGAGGACTTCGACCCCGCGGTCATCGAGCGCGAGAAGGTCATCGCCCGCGAGAAGGCGCTGGCGGACGGCAAGCCCGAGAAGATCGTTGATCGCATCGTCGAGGGGCAGATCAACAAGCTGTACTCCGAGCGCGTTTTGCTCGAGCAGACGTTCGTCAAGGACGACAAGCAGAACATCGAAGGCCTCGTGCGCGAGCTCGTGGCCAAGCTGGGAGAGAACGTGCAAATCCGGCGATTTGTTCGGTTTGAGCTCGGCGAGGGCCTCGAAAAGCGCTCGGACAATTTTGCTGCCGAGGTGGCGGCACAAGTCGCCGGCAGCGGCGGCTGAGGCAACCCTTCCGCTCGAGGTGCCCGTGGCCACGCGTTATCGCCGCATCCTGCTCAAGCTGTCCGGTGAAGCGCTCCAGGGCGCCGCCTTTGGCATCGACCCCGAGGTTCTGACCACGATCGCGGGCGAGATCGCCGCGGTCACCGAAATTGGGGTCGAGGTGGGCGTCGTCATCGGCGGCGGCAACATCTTGCGCGGGGTCAGCGTGGCAGCCGGGGGGATGGACCGCGCCGGCGCCGACCACATGGGCATGCTCGCCACGGTGATCAACGCGCTGGCAATGCAGGACGCGCTGGAGCGACGCGGGGTCGCCGCGCGGGTGCTCTCGGCCATCCCCATGCAGGGGATTTGCGAGACGTACATCCAGCGCCGCGCAGTTCACCATCTGGCCAACAAGCAGGTCGTGCTCTTCGCGGCCGGTACCGGCAACCCGTACTTCACCACCGATACCGCGGCGGCCCTTCGCGCGCTCGAGGTCCACGCCGAGGTCCTGCTCAAGGCTACCAAGGTCGACGGGATCTACGACAAGGACCCGGTGAAGCACCCGGATGCCCGCCGCTACGAGCGGCTCGACTACACCGACGTGCTCGCCAAGGGGCTGGCGGTGATGGACGGGGCTGCAATCGCGCTTTGCCGTGACTATGGGCTTCCGGTGGTGGTGTTCGACATGCTCGGCCGGGGCAACATTGGCAAGGTGGTTCGCGGCGAGTCTTTGGGTACCATCGTCGGGCCCGCCCCCCGCTGACCCGTCCGGGTCTCGCGACGCCGCGGCGGGCAACTGCTGCAAGGCAAGGGAGCCCGAGATGAAGGACGATGCGGTCGCACTGGCAAAAGACGGGATGGACAAGGCCATCGATCGGCTTAAGCGCGAGCTGTCGCGCGTCCGCGCCGGTCGAGCTAATCCGGCGCTGCTCGACGAGATCAAGGTCGATAGCTACGGCACACTGACGCCGCTCAAGCAGGTCGCGACGGTGAGCGTCGGGGATGCGCGGCTGCTTGTCGTGAAGCCCTACGACCGCAACACCATTGCGGCGATCGAGAAGGCGATCAACAACTCGCAACTCGGGCTCAACCCCAACAACGATGGCGTCGTGGTTCGGGTACCCATTCCGCCACTGACCGAAGAACGACGCAAGCAGCTCGTCAAGCAGGTCAAGGACTCTGGCGAGGACGCCCGCATCGCCATCCGCCAGGCGCGGCGCGACGCCAACGAGTTTCTCAAGGAAGCCGAGAAGGACGGTGGGATCTCCGAGGATGATCTCAAGCGTGGGCTTGAGCAGATTCAGAAGCTCACCGATGCGGAGATCAAATCCGTGGACGATACCCTGACGAAGAAAGAGCAGGAGATCATGGAGGGTTAGGAGCCCCCAGGGCGTTCGCTCCCGGGCGCCCGCGCTAGCGCGCCAACGCTAGCGCGCCAACGCTAGCGCAGGGTTACGGCCAGGCGGTAGTTGAACTGCCCGCCGTCGACGCTCGCGGAGGCCGACTCGCGAACCTCGACGTAGTAGGTGCCGGCGGCCAGGCCGTGGGCGGCAGGGTCCGCCGGATTTGGTCCCGTACCGTCGATGCGAGAGCAGGCTCCACGACCGCTGTCGTCATCGTCGAGCAGTTGGATGCCCGCGGCGTCGTAGAGGGTGAGCCGGCTTTCGATGCCACTCGATTCACATGTCTCCGTACTGGCGTCGCCCTCGACGAGCTCGAGCCGGAGGGACAGACCGTCCGTCGGCACACCGACCTCGTAGACGTCGCTGTCGGCGTTGTCCGAGTGGTCGCCGAAGACGTACGCATCGGAGGAACCCCCGCTGATGTTCAAGTCGGCCTGAACGAAGATGTCGTTCGGCTCGGCCTCGGTGCCATTGTCGATCAGGTAAGCGATCTCTACGAGGTAGGTGGGGACGAACGCGTCTTGCCCGATCTCTTCGACGCCTAGGTAGTAGGTGCCGACCGGCAACGGGACCACCAGCGCTCCGCAGCCCCCGATGCCGCTCGCCGCGGTGTCGCCCGTAACTTCGCCTCCCAAATCGTCGTAGACGCGCAACGCGAGGGTGGCGTCGCACGCACCGACGGAGGTGAACGTCTCAAGCCGCAGGACGCCGTCGATGGCAACGTCGAGGCGAAATCGGTCGACATCGCCAACGGTGGCAAGCGCGCCCGCCAAGATAGCGTCGTCGGAGATGAGGATCCCGGCGCCATCTGCTTCCGAGTTGGTGGCGTTGGGCTCGATCTCGGCGACCGCGCCCTCGACTTGGCAGGTCGAGCTGCAGCCGTCGTCATTCACGTGGGCCCCGTCGTCGCATTGTTCACCGGGGCCGGCGATGCCGTCGCCGCAGGCGACCGGGGTGAACGACGTGGCGACGAAGTAGTTCGCGATCGCGGCGTCGTCTCCCTCCTCGATCACGCGAACGTACCTGGTCTCGCCTGGCCCGATCGGAACGCCGGTCACCAACGAGCAGCTCGCGATCCCGGAGTTGTCGTCGCTCGCAAGCAGCTGGTTGAGGTCGGTCCGAATCTCGACAAGCGTGTCGACGCCTCCGGCGCACGTGCCAACGCCGCCAGCCCCAAAGGTCTCAACCTCCAGCAGCATGTAGCTCGCGCCCGCGTTCGTGACCGCAAGCACGTCATCGTCCCCCGCTGGGGCGATCGCGGCGGCGATCAGGGCGCTGGACGTCAGGGGCCCGTCGGCCGCGGCGGCGCTGAAATCGCTGGTGCCCACGGCAACGGATCCGTCGTCATTCGGCTCGGTTTCGGCGCTCACGCGCAGGCATTGCGTGACATCGTGCGTGCAGTCGGAGCCGCAGGCGAGCGTGCCGCCTCCGTAGCCGAGCGAGACGCAATTCGCTCCACCCAGATCGTCTCCATCGCACGCCTCGTCGCCGGTGTGGTTGCCGTCACCGCACATATGCGCGCCGCACTCGGTGGTATCGAACGCGGTGCAATCCACAGCGCATGAGAGTGTGCCGCCAGCAAAGCCTTGCGTCTCACACGTACGCCCGCCCAGGTTGCTGCCATCGCAGAGTTCTGGGGTCTCGATCGTCTCGTCGCCACATGTGTTGCCGCGGGAGTCGCTCGCCTCGCCCGTGGTCGAGGTCGCGTCGCCCGTGGTCGAGGTCGCGTCGCCCGTGGTCGAGGTCGCGTCGCCCGTGGTCGAGGTCGCGTCGCTTGTGGTCGAGGTCGCGTCGCTTGTGGTCGAGGTCGCGTCGCTTGTGATCGAGGTCGCGTCGCTTGTGGTCTCGCCAGTCCCCGGGCCCGCGCCTGAACTCGACGGACTTCCCGACGAGGCATCGCCACCAGAGATCACGTCCCCGCTGCTGGTGTCGCCGGAGGTTGGCGTCGCTGCAGAAGAGGTTGATCCGTCGTCCGGCCCGCCAGTCGGCGCTGGGCCGGTGGCTGGCGCACCCGTGGACGACGCGGAATCGGAGGTCGAATCGTCGGCGCCCGAGAGCGACACGGCTTCGGCGAAGTCGGGCGCGCACCCGAGCAAAACCAACGCGATAAACGACGCGAGTCCGGGCAGACGCGAGCACAGCATGTGAAGCGTGAGAGACTAGCAGCCTCGCCGCACAACCGCTGGGCATCGCGATGCCCCGTGCGGAACGGCCCCCTGGCCAGTGGCCCGGCTGGAGGCGAGCCTTGGTCAACGCGCAGCGACGCGCAGGCCTGCGCGGGCGATCCGGGGGGTCAGCACGGGTCCGGCATGGAGCTGCGTCCCATCGATCGGCCGGCCGGTTTCGTCGAGCAAACGGCGTGAGGTCAACTGAAGGTATGAACCGTCGCGATCGATGCCGACATAGCTGCGACCGGTTCGGAGTGCTGCGACCCCTGTGGTCCCGCTTCCGTTGAACGGATCCAGCACGGACCCGCCCGGTGGACACGCGGCGCGGACGATGCGCAGCAGCAGCTCAATCGGCTTCTGCGTCGGGTGATTGCCGTACGATTTCTCGGCGCGGCCCGGCGCCATCATTCGCCAGACCGACTTCATTTGCTTGCCGCCGTTTTCGATGCGCATCGCCGGGTAGTCGAAGTGGTGCTTGCTCTTGCGATCGCGCGCAGCCCACAGGATCGTCTCTGTGCTGTGCGTGAAGTACCGGCATGACAGATTTGGCGGCGGATTCGGCTTCTCCCAGCAGATCTCGTTGAGCAACTTGTAGCCGAGTTGCTGCATCGCGAACCCGACCGAGTGGATCACATGGCTGGTGCCTGAGACCCAGATCGTGCCATTGGGCCGGAGCACGCGTTGACACGCCGACAGCCACGCACGGTTGAAGGTGTGGTTGTCTTCGACGCCGAGACTGCGATCCCAAGTGCCCTTGTCGACGCTGGCCCGACGCCCCGATTTGCAGGTCGTGCCGCCGTTGGAGAGAAAATAGGGGGGGTCGGCAAAGACCAGGTCGATGGACGCCTCTGGCAGCGTCGCCAACAGCTCAAGGCTGTCGCCGTGCAGCAAGGTGGCGCGACCATCTGGCGAGCGCCAGTGGGGCGCATGCGAGTGGGAGCCGAGTCCGGTGGTTGTTGCGAGGGTGGGTGAGCGTCCCACGATGTTGGAGCTATGCGGGAGCTCAAGGGGGGCCTCAAGTTTTCGACGAAGCGGCTGCGCTGCTCGCTGTGAAGCAGCCGCGTGTTCGGCGTGCTCGCCCATTTCCTTGCCCGCGGCCGTGCACGTCTGTCATCCTGTTCGCGCCTATGGCGAGTGCGCGAATCCAGTGCCCACTCGGGACCGCACTCGCGTTCAGTGCGGTGCTGCTTGGCGTTGCATGCCGCGCTGATGTGATCGCCAGCCCTCTGCCGACTGTCTCGGCCGAACAGCGCGCGGCGCAATCGTTTCTCCACTGCGTCGAGGCTGGGACCAGCGGCTGCGTGGTCTCGGGCGCTAGTCACGTCGGCTGGGACGCGCTTCATTTGATCCTGTGGATGGCGGGCGGTTCCCCCACTGGCCTGCTCGCCGCCTTGCCGTCGCAGCTCGCGGCCCACCAAGATCCGCGACGTGCGCAAAAAGCCTTCGTCGCGGAGATCGAGCGGTATGCAAGTGCGGTGCGGGGGGCGGAATGCGCCCCCGACGGGAGCCAGCCCCTGGCGCAAGTGATCGATCGCGCGGCCTCACTCGCCGGCAAGCGGCTCGAGCGCCTTGGGATGTGGCGTACGGATCTCGCCGCCGTGGTCGAAAGCCTCCGTGAACAAGCACATCAGGAGCTCGATGGTGGGCATCTTGTTCGCTTCAGCTGCACGTTCGATCCGTACCGCGCGTATGTGATCACGCGCACTCAAGACGCAGATACCACGGTGGTGGGGATGACCACGATACTTGCCCCGGCATTCGGAGGCGACATGCCGCGGCGCAAGAACGTGCTCGAGCGCCTGCGGAGTGAGAGCCTCGGCCTTTCTCGCGCGGCAGCGCCGGTGCTCGATGGCGTGGTCGACCCGTGGATGCCGTTCGCGCTGGAGGAGCTGTGATGCTTGGAGCCCTTCTCATGGCCGCGCTTGCCGCAGGAGCGCCCGCTCGTTCGTTTGGGGACGATCGCGGCGTCGATCGTGGCGTCGCGCGGATGCCGGGGTTCGAAGCGGTGTTGCTTGCCCACCTCAAGCATGGGATTGGCACGGAAGTGCTACCCACGGGTCCCGGCGCCGCGATCCAGCCCGGCATGTTCGTGACCATCGGACTCGACGGCGTTCAAGCCTATGACCGCGACTTGGTGCGCCTGCAGAACGGGCGCGTGCTCGACGAGGTTGGCGCCGACGAGTGTGCCCGCCTGTGTCCTGCGTCCTTGTTCGACGCGTTTCAGGCCGAGTGGCTCGCGGCGGCGATCGAGGGCACCCAGCGCTCGGTCGAGATCCCGATCCATGTTCTGTTCGCCGCCCACGGCCAGCTACCCGCGTTCACGCTGCTCGATGTGATCTATGCTGCAGCGACCTCGCGCCCGACGCGGCCGCCAGAGCTCTCGCTGGTTACCAGCAGCCCGGGCAGTGGGCTGCGGGAGACACGCTTCTTCGTTTTGCCCCCGCGTGGCCTGGAGCTGGGCCAGGGTTCGGCGGCACTCGGGCTCACCGTTCAGTTCTCGCGCGGGCGATATCGCGTGCGCGCCGAGGACTCCAGCTTCGCGGGCGCCGGCCGGGTCCAGAATCTCACGATGCTGCGTGCGAGGCTGCGCGAGGTGAAGAAGCGGTTTCCGAACAAGCAAACGGTCATTCTGATCCCCGAAGAAGGGGTTACGGTGAGCGACCTAGTGGAGACGATCTCCGCAGTGCGCGCCGATTTCCCGCGTATCGTACTGAGCGCGGGCCAGGACGTCGTCCTGCCCTGACGACCCGGGCGGTCGGAACCATCCAGTGCTACACTGTCCAAAGGGTCGTGCCACGCGGTCGACCTCGTGTCCGCGGATGGCTAACGACGTCGAGCTCCTGCGTGCCTGGCGAGGCGGGGATAACGAAGCCGGCAATGAGCTCGTTCGCCGGAATTTCATGAGCGTCTACCGCTTCTTCGTAAACAAGGCCAGCGAGGACGTCGATGATCTGATTCAGCGAACGTTCCTCGCCTGCGTCGAGGGGCGGGATCGCCTTCGGGACGACACGAGCCTCAAGGCGTACATCCTCGGGATCGCGCGCAACCAGCTACTTATGCACATGCGCCGTCGAGAGCGGCGAGAGACGTCGTACGAGCCCGACGATCTGTCGGTTGCCGCCGTCTACGGATCGCCGAGCCGCGTGCTCGCCGACCGCGAAGAAGAACGCTTGCTGCTCCAAGCGCTGCGACAGATCCCCGTCGATCTTCAGACCATCGTCGAGCTGTACTACTGGGAGCAGCTCCCCGTCGGGGAGATCGCCGGGATTCTCGAGGTCCCCTCCGGCACCGTGAAGAGCCGGCTCTTCCGCGCTCGCGATGCCGTGCGTGAGGCGCTCGCCGCGATGGATGTGCCTGCACGGTTGCAGAGCACAACCATCGACGGACTCGAGCATTGGGCAAGGGCTCTGCGGGCAAACCTCGGTGGCGATGCGGGCCCCGGGCGGTTGAGCAGTTAGGGCAACGGCGCAGGGTTCCACCACGGGCTGCTAGTGTCGCGCGCGCCAGTCGTCGATCAACGCCGCGAGCGGGTCGGGCGCGGCGACCCATGTTCGTGCCTCCTGAATGACGCTCGCCGCGTGGGCTCGATCGCGCATCATCCACAGCTTGCCTAGGTCGAATAGGGTGCGCGCCAGCGCGGCACGCCGGCGAACGTCGTTGCCAACCAACCCGAGGATCTCCGTGCGGCGGGTTTGGGCGCTCTGCGGGTCGTCCTTGAGCTCGAGCTCGGCAAGCAGGACGAGCGGAGCAAGCCGCCGAGTATCGTCGGTTGCGGTCGCGTGGGTGAGTGCATCGAGCGCGGCGCGAGCTCGACTTGCCGCGGCGTCGTCGCGTCCCGCGGCCGCCAACACTCCGGCGAGGCGAGCGCCGGCAAACGCGGCCTCGGGATGATCGCTGCCGTAAACGCGGCTCGCGACCTCCACAGCGGCTTCCTGCGCTGCAATCGCGTGCTCGATCGACGCGTGGGCGAGGACCAGTTCCGCACACCGTATGGCCACGCGAACACTAACGGGACCTACGCTCGAGGTCTCAACCGCCGCTGCTCCGGCGCGGCGACAAAGCGCTAGGGTTTCATCGCCCGCCCCACGGCGATCCGCCAGTGTTGCCAGTACGAGCAGGGCGCGCGCCCGCGTCTCCGGGCTCCCCGAGGAGGGTCCGCCGTCAAGCCGACCAACCCACATCTGTGCCTCGGCGACGTTGCCGGCAGGTCCGAGGATCTCCGCGAGCACTAGCGCCGCCTCGCCGGCGAGCGCTGCCGCGCGAATGCCCTCGGCCCGCGCGTGCGCGTCGCGAGCAAGGGCCTCGGCACCGGCTGGGTCGGTCGTGGCATCGAGCGCCGCCCGCTGCAGATCCGCGGAGATTCCAAACCATGCCCCGCCGTGGTCGCGAGCGCGATCGGCGACGTCGCTCCAGGCCGCACGCGCGTCGTCGTTTTGCCCGAAGACCGTGGCGGCGAAGGCCGCGGCGTACGCATCGGAAAGGTCCGCCACGGCGTCCAGCCCACCGCCATCGACGGCATCGATCGGATCGCCGGCCGCGCAAAGCGACGGTGGGGGGAGCGCTGCAACTGCTGCGACGGCGCGTTCGAGCAAGGGATGACTGGGGCGCTGTAGCGTGCGCACGATCGCGTGGAGCTGGCGCGCGTGCAACTCGAGGCAGGCGCGCCCCCGCTCGCGTTCGGTGTCGGTTGCTTTGCAGATCGATTCGCGCTGGGATCTCCACTGGGCGTCATAGCGGTCGAGTTCGTTGCGGATACGAACCAAGGTGCTGCTGGCATGGGCAGTAGGGACGCTGGCGCTCGCCTCGGAGATCTCGACGGCGGCGCCCGTGCCCCACCCGGTCGAGGCTGCAAGCTCACGGCAAGGATCGCCGAGGAACCCCCGGGCCACCCATGCGACGCCGGATCCCACGACCACCGCCGCGCTGACGATCGCGGCCGCGAGTCGAAGCGGGCGTGAATCAGCACCATCTTGCGCAAGTTCCTCTAGCAACGCATCCATCGAGGGGTGTCGCGCCATCGGGTCGCTGCAGAGCCCGCGGACGATGGCGCGATGGATCGGCGCGGGGACCTTGCTTTGTCGCGGTGGTGGGGCGACGAGGCCGCGGAGTTTGGCCTCGAGCACTGCCCCTGGGCTGCCGCCGATGAATGGGGGCCGGCCGTAGAGCAGTTCGTATAGCGCGATGCAGAAACTGAACTGATCGCTGCGCGCATCGGTTCGCGCGCTGATGTGCTGCTCCGGAGCCATGTACGCCGGAGTTCCCAGCACAGTGCCGGGCTTGGTCAGCGACGGGGGCGCGCCGCCAAATGTTCCGTCGCCCGGGAACCGAATCGCCGCGCCCGGGATCGGAGCGGTGAGCTCGCGGACCACCCTGGCGAGCCCGAAATCCGCGACACGGATGCGGCCGTCGTTCCCGACCAAGACGTTGCTCGGCTTGAAGTCGCGGTGGACGATGCCGCGAGCGTGCGCGAAGGCGAGACCGCGACCGGCGGCGACGAATACGTCGCGGACCTGTCGCCACGAGCGTGGTCCGAGGGCTGCCCACTGCGCGAGATTGTGCCCCTCGACGAACTCCATCGCCATGAACACACCGGCATCACCGATCTCGGCTACGATCCGTGGATCGAGAACACCCGGATCGAACGTGCCGACCTCATGGAACTCAACGATGTTCGGGTGGCGAAGCTTCGCGAGCGACTGCGCCTCGCGTAGTAGACGCGCGCGGGCCGAGCTCGCGCGTGCTTCCGACACAAGGAGCTTGAGGGCAACCACGCGCCCGCTCTGCGGGTCGCGCCCGCGATACACGGTGCCGCCGCCGCCGGATCCAAGGCGTTGCTCGAGCACGTATGGGCCGACGTACGTAACCTGTTCGGCCCGCCCAAACAGACGTGCCTGCAGCATCATGAGGGACTGTTGGGCGGCAAAGCCGGCCTCCGGGCGTGCGCGTTCGAGCAGGGGACCGAGCGGGTTTGCGCCGTCGTCGGCAGACACGGAGAAGCTATTGTAGGCGATCGCCGGGGGTGCCGTTCGGTAAGCTGCTCCTGACAAATTCCTCGGCGAGCGGACCCATGCGCTCGGGGCTGGTGATCGGCGAGCTGCACGCCGTCTGCGTGCAAAGGTAAGCGGCTGGTTTGCCGATGTCGGGGTAACGCTCGCCGGGGGCGGAGAGTTCGACAACCGCACGCGGCTCGGCGACGCGGAGGGCCGCTTGTAGCAGTTGGCGGGTGGCACCACCGTCATCGATCCGACCAACCACTGTGACGTCGACGGTTGTCATCGACGCCTCCTCCACTGCCATCACGTAGGTACCGATCATGCGGCCTTCGGCGTCGAGCGTGGCGTCGTCACCGAGCACTGCGAGTGCGCGACGCGCAGGAGCGTCCCAGGGGGTCGACTTGCTACCGTCGCCGTCGCGGTAGCGGTGCATGGCCAGCAAGAACCGCGCGGCCAGGCCGTTCTCTTCAAGCGGTCGGCGTCGGTCGGCAAACACACCAACCGCCTCGGGGTCCTCGCTGTGGGCGAAAAAACCGCCGCGCTCGGTGTCCTGAAGTCGCCCGACGATCACGTCGGCGGTTCGCTCCGCCGCGTCACGCCAGGCGACGTCGCCGGTTGAGCGATAGAGCGCGAGCAGTGCGCGACCCATCGCGGCCTGATCACGGAGGTAGATCATGGGCGCCGGTCCAGCGGCGTGGGTGAAGGCACCGCCGGGTTCGAGATGCGTGCGCAGGATCTCGCGCGCGGCGGCCTCCGCCCGCGTGAGCGCTGTGGCGTCGCCGGTCGCCGCGTACAGCTCGCAGAACGCCTCGATCATCGCACCATTGAGATCTGCGTAGACATTGCGGTCGATCCGCGGAATGCCGAGCGCTCGCCGCTCGGCGCTGCCCAGGCGATAGTAGTCTTCCCCCGTGATCGGCGGCTTGCCGTCTCGCCGCAGATCTGCGTCCTGGCTGGTGAAGAAGGCCCCGTTCGGGCTGCGCATCTCCTCCGTCATGTACCCGGCGATCGCCGCGGCGGCAGTCCGCCAGCGTTCATCGCCGGTTGCCCGCAGCGCCAAGGCGTAGTTGGCCAAGGCGCCCGCCTGGATCGCGACGATCTTCTCGTAGTGTGGGTGGTCCCAATCACCGCCCACGGAGTATTGGTACATGCCGCCCCACACCGGGTCGATCAGTTTGATTTCAGCGGCGAGCGTCGTCAGGGCGCGAGCGCTCCAGGCACTCTGTCCATGGACGCGAGCGCGAAAAAATGCGTGCTCGATCGGCGCCGCAAGAGGATACCGCTGTTTGGTGCCCCAACCGCCGAGACGCGGCTCATAGAAGTGATCGAGTCGTGCGACCGCGTGGGCGGCAATGGTTGCAAGCGCGCGGTCACGCGCCGGGGCTGCCACCGGGGGTTGTTTGCGGCGCGCTAGCTTGCCGGCGCGGGCGTCGGCCACAAGTTCTCGCAGGAGCGCAGCAAACGCGGCGGGCGGTTGGTAGCCGCGTAGCTCAAGCACAGCATTCGCGTCCGGGTCGAGGATTGCTGTGGCAGGCCATCCCCATTCGCGGTAGCGCTCGGCAACGTCGGGGCGCGCGTCGGAGTCCACGCGGATCGTCACGAAGTGCTCGCGCAATAGCGCAGCGACCTCGGGATCGGCGTAGGTCGTCTCCTCCATCACGTGACACCAGTGGCACCATACGGCCACGACGTTCACGAGCACGAGGCGGCGCTGCTCGGAGGCGGCCGTGAAGCTGGCCTTGGACCACGTCGCCCACTCGACTTGCGCCGCCGCAACGGGGGCAGTCGGTAACTGCGTCGCAATGTTGTCGGAGTGGGCGCAGCCGCAGATCGAGGCGACGCCAAGCAGGGTTGTGAGCGTCCAAGCCGCGCGATGCATCACGAGCAGGGTACGCCCGCGCGGGGGCGGGCGGATCGGCACGACAGCGGAGCAAGCGCGCACGGAATTCGCGCGCCATGCTGGAGAGCGCGCGTAGACCTTCCACGGAGCGGCTTCCGAGGCCGCGCCCGGCTGCGATCGCTCCGAGATGAGCGATCGCGACCGCGCAAGGTCAGCACGAATGCAGGCAGGCGTGCGAACGCCGGCCTGCGAGTGGAGTCGGTTTACCCCGCGGCCTTACAGCACACAGATGCCGCCGCCGCCAGGGCCGGCGTGTGGGCAATGGGTCGCAGGATCGCCGACCGCAGCATTGGCGTGATAGCTGTGGCAGCCCACGGTGTGGCCGTCGACATCTGATTCACTGCCGGGGTACCAGGTGCTGCAGGTCTCCACGCATTCTGCCATGTCCTCGAACGCGTTGAGTTCGTCTTGGCAGTTGCTGAAGTAGCGATTGCAGAATAGCTCGCACGTTGGAGCCTCTGCGTCTACGCACACGCCGGCGCCGCTCGGGCCGGCATGCGGGCAGTGGATGTCGGGGTCGGTGCTGGATGCGACCGTGGCGTGGTAGATGCGGCAGCCCAGGCTGTCAGCGCCGGTGTCGCTGGCGTCGCCCACTGGCCATTGCGCGCAGTTGTCGAGACAGTTCTGCATGTTGGCGTAGTCGCTATGGTCGGCGCACCCATCGAGGTAGATCCCGCAATAGGCGTCGCAGGTCAGCTCGCTGGCCCCGGTGGTCGTGTCACCTCCATCGGAGGTAGCACCACCGTCGGTCGTGCCTGGATCGGGCATTGTCGTCATCCCACCCGTCAACGATGTTGCCGTCGCGGGCAATGTGGTGCCGCCCCCGGTCGTTCCCTCGCTACTTTCGCCCACCGAGGCCACCGAAGTTGCGTCGGCGGCATCGTCGCGATCGTCGTCGGCGCCTGCGCACCCGGCTGAAACGGTAAAGAGGCAGAGAACAGCAGTTATTGTTCGCACAGCTTAGGCTCCTCGGTTGTTTGTGGCGTCGCGTGGGGCCAACCATGGGCCCGCTCACCTCGACGTCGGCGCTGGTACGCAGGCCGTACCCCGGGTGGATCGATTGGCCTCGCAGCGATCCGTCCCGGGGGCCATCCGCGTAACGCCAGGTGAACCCGGGGGCGCTCCGCCTGTCCGGCTTCGGAGGAAATCATGACTATCATTCGCCGCTTACGCGCGGTTTCGCTCGGGGGTCTTGCGCTCGTCGCCGCGCTCCCACTCGTGTCCAACCCCAGCCACGCGGCTGATCACGCCGACGCACCAGGGACTAAGGACGACGCTGCAGCCGACATCACCGATGTCTACGCGTGGGTCGACGGCGACAAGGTGGTTGCCTCGATCGGAATCGCTGGCTTCGCGGAGGCAGGAGTGCCCGCGACCTACGATCCGGACGTGCTCTACACGATCCACGTGGATCAAGACAATGACAACGTGTCCGACTTCGATGTCCTGATTCAGTTCGGGCAAAACGAAGCCGGCGATTGGGGGATCCGCGTACGCGACCTTCCGGGCGTCGCGGACGACGTGGTCGGCCCCGTTGAGACGGTTCTCGAGGCCGCCCTTGGTCTGCGCGTGTTCGGAGGTCTGCGCGGCGACGCGTTCTTCTTCGACCTCGATGGATTCAGAATGACGACGATGACGGGCGATCTTAGCTTCGACAGCACGCGCGACTCGTTTGCCGGAACCAACGTGACGCAGATCGTTGTTGAGATGGCGGTCGATGCGGTCGCCTCGAAGTCGGACAACTTGCGCATTTGGGCCAGCACCGGCCGGAAGGGGGCTTAG